>JAISZB010000303.1 GCA_031269465.1 Clostridiales bacterium
TCCAATATGCGCTTGTTTCCTGTATATTATAGCATAATTTGGAAGGATGTACAGCAAATATCTTATTTTTTATAAGATTTTCTCAGGATCCGACCTGAGCAGGATGATTATTCGCCAACACGCCTAATATATATTCTGAAATTCAAACTAATTTTTGTATTATGTTAAAATATTTTATATATCTTAAATAATATATATTAATGAATATATGAAAATATATCCAAAATGCCGTTTTATTCAGAGCTGATGCGCAATACCAATATGACGCACAAAGAGCCTATCCTGGAGATAGATTATTCATAATCTGAACAATCAGATGCATAAAGAGATATAATGCGAAAGATTTTCGATTTAACAAAATAGCCTCTAAGACTTGATGCTCGAGAACTTTCATCGTTGGGCAGTGATGCGCAGCGTCATTGGGCAGAGCGTAGCTTGGGGTTAATATGCAATTCAGCGCGCTTTGGCAGTGGATAATCGAACCTCGAAACCGGCGTCTTCATATGTGCGTGTCAGCGCTGCTTCCGGTACTCGCCAGGCGTGACGCCTTTTATGTCTTTGAAAAGCTTTATGAAGTATTTGGAGCTGTTGAAGCCAAGGCGTTCACTTATATCCATGATTTTAGCGCTGGGATCTTCAAGAAGCATGGAGCAGCTCAATTCGATGCGAAAGTCGTTTAAGTACTGAACGAAAGACTTTCCAGAGTATTTTTTCAGGATTTGATTGACGTAAGTGGGACTAAGCTTTACGAAACTGCAAACCTCTTCGACTGAAAGGTCCTTGCTGTAGTTTTTCGCTATAAACGTTGAGATTTGATTGAAGTACTGATCTGTCTTGGATTCGCTTCTTTTTTCCATGTGATCAATAATCAAGTTCATAAGGCCTTCAAAATGCATTTGCACTTTGTCCAGGCTGTCGAGGCTCTGCAGATCGATTTGCGCCAGCGCCGCCCTGCTGGCTGAGGGGATTCTATCCATCAATTCCATTAAGGACGCGTTGAGGCGGAAGATGAACTGCTGAATCGTAAAATAAGAATGCCTGACTCGCATTTCTTCCAGCATATCGCTCAAAACAGCCAATGATTTTTCGCGGTTGCCCGACTTTATAAGTATCCTGAGGCTCTCATCCTTTTGGGCGGGGTATGTGTAGGCTTCAGGCATTGTATCTATGTCGCTGTAGAGAATAATTCGGTTGGATCCGAATACGATGCGATATGGAATCACCTGAAGAGCCTTCAGGTAGGAATCGTTTAGATTTTCTACGCTGCAAGGGGCGTTTAAGACCCCTATGGAAACAGATATGCCCAGTCTTTGGACAATGAGGCGGATTATTCTATCAAGCCTCAAAAGAAGCTCTTCTATCTGAATCTCAGATACCAGAACGAGCCTCTTATTCATGACGTCCACAGTGAAATAACTGCCTTCAAAGTCTGACAGGGCGCTTTCGATGATGCCCGCAGTTGAGACGCTCTCTATATATTCATCGCAGATGCCTGATGCCGGAGGGGTTTTGGTCATTTCTACGACGGAAAGAATCAAATTGTCCGTTGGGACATGGATGCCATAGCGCTGGGCCTGCTCAAGGATCGCAGCCCTGCTGTGCTTTTGCATTATAAGCCCGAGATAGAATTTATCTTTGAATATCGGAAGCGCGGCATCCCATTTTTCCTGCATGCTGTCGCGATCGGAAAAGAGCTTAAGGACGTCTTCCTTTATGCTCTCTGCAGGCGCTGCTTTGTAGGCGCCTATTTTGCTTTTTATCAGAGCGAACACCTCATCATACTTGTAAAAAGTAGAGGACAGAAGCAGGAAGATTATGCCTGAGCTTAGCAGCAGCACCGCGAGGCTTATGGCTGCTACCATAGTGCGGATGTTGCTTATTGTGGCATAAACCTTGCTTATAGGATAAGCCATGATATACTGCCAATTCCTATCAGAAGACAAGCTTGCGGCCACAAGGCACGGGGAGCCGTCTATCTTGACTATCTTATGAACTGCGTCATTGGGAGAAACGTCTTTCAAGTAAGAGATTTCATCAATGTTTCTATAGAGAAGGCTCTCATTTTTCGAAAAAATGATCTTTCCATACTCATCTGCTATGTGAAACAGGATTCCATTTTGGGACAATCCTGCTATATTGCTGTATATAAAGCCTTGATCGATATTTATAATAAGGGCGCCGTCAGCTGCGGCGCCCTTTCCCATCGGAAGGCGGGCGAAGACTGACATGACATTCTTGCTGTAGCTTCCCAGCGCAACAGGGTGCGTATCCGCTATTGATATGTCTTCACAAGGCTGGCTTTCATACCATTGCAAAAAAATCTCATCGGTAAGGTTTGAGACTTGCGTGGCCCCATAATGCTGATATATAACGCGGCTTTCGTTTTCCAAATAAAAAGCTAGGGAGTCGATATTTCGGTTGGAATTTCTTATTTGATCAAGCTTTCTCATTATGTAGTTGTATGAGTCGAAATTCAGAGAGTTTTCGCCTCCTCGCATAAGAAGATGCAAGGCGGTGTCGTTGTAAGGCTGCTTGGAGATATCCATCACATTATCAAGCGTCATCTCAATTGTCGCGTTTATCTGCCCCATGCTTTCCCGAATCAAGCCTCCGCATTCCTCCAGCAACGCATTTCTAGAGTATGAATAGTGAAAATACACTATTGATATAATTGCCGCAGCCATGACAAGAATGACGCCTGCTTGCGCTCTGATGGTGCCTTTGCTTTTTTTGGATTTAAGTATCTCTGATACTGGCATACTATCTCCTTTAATATGGCGTGGTTGAAATATGGAATTATAGCGCATAATCATTAGAATCTCATGTTAATATGCGCTTTAGCATAATTGTCGTCTTCTGGATTTATAAGCTCTTCTGCGCGGTATTCCAGCCAGCAGTGCCAAGTTTAAAAACTCCATGCCAAAATCCAACGAAAAACTGGAGCTGCCCATGTCGCCAGATCAGCCTCATGACGATTTGGAAAAGCATGGGCGGAACTCGAGCATAGTGATTTGCATTTATACCGATTTCCAGCCAAACGCACCTAGGAACTTGCAAGCACATCAGTATAGACTGATTGCACTTGGGAGCGGCATAATCCTGATCAAAACAGCGGCTTACCAAAGCGGTTTCGTTTATATGCTGGCATGTGCATATGTTTTAGCCGAAGCCATGGATTCCAAATTTGAAAACTCCATATCAAAAATCAACTCTATAAAACCATAGAGTCATGAAAATCGCTTTAAAGCCGGGATTTTATGAGCATGGGAAATCTCTGATTGTGGTATCCTGTGCTTGTATTTTCTATTGACGGACTTTGTATATAACGACTAACATTATTATTGCCAGAAGAGAATTTTAGGCAAAATGGATACGGCGTTTCTACTTATAATAACATATCGTTCCGCTTTGGGCAAATCATTTTGCAAGTATGCAGATTCACTGGTGAAAATATCAAAAATGATCCTGCATTTGTCATGGATTTGAGCCGGCGATAATTGATGGCGTTAAGGCGAATCCATGCGCGGAAGCGGTTCAGTCGCGGCATTAAGGAGGGGTGGCGGTTTGGGGCTGAAGAAGAGAACCGGATTTTGGACTGACGCGAAGGAATTCATCATAAGATACAGATTCCTGCATCTAATGATTCTTCCATGCGTCCTGTATTTTGCGGTCTTTAAGTATGCGCCGATGTACGGCGTTGTCATGGCTTTTAAGAATTACGATGCGGTAGGCGGATTTTTGGGCATTATGCAAGCGCCATGGGTGGGGTTTGATAATTTTCTGAGATTTTTCAATTCCATCTACTTTAAAAGGCTTCTTGGAAATACGGTGCTTATAAGCATTTACAGGTTGCTCTTTTCTTTCTCCTCGCCGATAGTCATGGCTATTCTGATAAATGAGATTAAGAATACTCATTTTAAAAGAATAGTGCAGACCATCACCTATATGCCGCATTTTCTTTCCTGGGTCATTGTCTCTGGGCTTTTGATTGTCCTCTGCTCGCCGTCTTCAGGCGCAGTCGCGGGATTGTTCAAGGCTTTTGGCATGGAGCCCATATACTTTCTAAGCGATACAAGGTACTTTCGGCCTATGCTCGTGATTAGCGAGATATGGAAGAGCGTAGGCTGGGGAACCATCATCTACCTTGCCGCGATAACAGGAATCGATCAGGAAATCTATGAAGCCGCGACTATTGACGGAGCAAGCCGCCTTCAAAAGATCTTTCGCATAACAGTGCCGCAGCTGTCAAGCATTATATCAATTATGTTCATATTGGCTGTAGGCAGGATTCTAGATGAAAATTTCGAGCAGATTTTCAACATGTACAATCCAGCTGTGTATGAAGTGGCTGATGTATTTGAAACTTACGTTTACAGGACCGGAATACTCAGCGCGCAGTATTCTTATTCCGCCGCAGTGGGTCTGTTCAAATCATTTGTTTCATTGATTCTCGTCCTGTCTTCTAATCAGCTTGCGCACCTGCTGGGAAACGAAGGATTGTGGTGAGGGGGGCCGTTATAGAATGAAAAGAGAATCTGCAGGCGACCGGATTTTCCAAATCATAAATACTGTTGTTATGATTACCATTTGCTGCATAATGCTTTATCCTATTATATTCGTAGCGGGGCGCTCCTTGATGTCTGATGTCGAGCGCGCAGCCCGGCCGCTTGCCCTGTTCCCTGAAAAAATCAGCATGCTTGCTTATTCTTTCATCTTCATGCGGGGCTCTTATGTAGGAAGCGCCTACTTCGTCACTATTTCACGCACAATTGCCGGATCCGCCTGCAGCCTGGCGGTTACCACACTTGCGGCATACGTGCTTTCACGCAAGGAATATCCTCTGCGCAATGCCTTTACTGTGATGATTGTCTTCACTATGTGGTTTAATGGCGGCATGATACCCAACTTTCTGCTGGTTCAGAGCCTGAACCTCAACAACAAATTTTTGGTCTACATACTGCCTCAGCTGGTTAGCGCCTGGAATTTGCTGATAATGAGAAATTTTTTCTCCTCCATCCCTGAAACGCTCTTTGAGTCTGCAAAGATTGACGGAGCCAATGATCTGCAGATCTACGCCAGAATCGTGATGCCTCTTTCAGGAGCCGCAATAGCGACCATCGGCCTCTTCTACGCCGTGTGGCAGTGGAACGCATGGTTTGATTCGCTTATGTATGTGAGCGATCGGAGCCTTTGGACCATGCAGCTTTTTCTGAGGGAGATTATAAGGAACGTTCAGTCAATAGACCTGCTGGATCAATCATCGTCAATCGGCGCCTTGCCTCCGGCTGAATCAGTGCAAATGGCTACCATAGTGGTGGCGACCCTTCCAATTTTATGCCTCTATCCCTTTTTGCAGAAATTTTTCGTAAAAGGGGTTATGGTAGGATCCTTAAAAGGATGATGTTTATTAAAGAAAGGTGAGATTTATGAAAAATCTACTAGCGCGTCTTCTTAGCTTCCTTGTGATTGCATCTATTCTTGCGGGATGCAGCAAAGAGGGAGGAGGCGCCGCCTCTCCAGCCGATTCTTCAAGCGGAACGGCCGCTGCGGATGAGGCTGCCAATGGACCGTTTATTTATTACTGCCGCACGAATGCTGGCAGGGAAAGCGCGCCTGACAATCCTCAAGTTCTCGCATACATTCAGGAGCAGACCGGAATTCAAATGGAGATAAACGCCATTGCGCAAGACAGCTTCAAGGAGAAAATAGATTTGATGCTGGCTTCAAACGAAGCTTTCGACGGGATGAACCTGATAGGATATGCCGACAGCTACAGCGAACTTGCTGAAAAAAAGGCTATCATACCAATAAACGAGCTGATTGAAAAGCATGGGCCCGCAGTAAATGGCGTAATGGCTCCGGGATTGTACAGCTCTACCGACAAGGACGGCCAGATATGGGCCTTGCCCCGCGCGGAGCGCTTTCCAGAGGGGTATGTTCCGACGATCCGTGAAGATTGGCTGGAAGCGCTTGGACTCTCCATGCCGCGCACAATTGAGGAGCTTGAAGCCTATTTTGACGCGGTTCTGGCAAATGATCCCAACGGCAACGGCGATTCTGGAGATGAAATAGCTTATCTGCCCAATATGCTGCTTTACGGAATCAGCAATTTCATCCCGTATTTTTTGCCCGTCAAGGACGGAAATTTGTCCAGCACAGGATTCTCAAACCTTAATAACCTTAGAGTGCTGAGATACATGGCTGATGACGGAAGCATCCGCTCAGTGTTCACCCATCCTGATTTTATTAATATACTGGCGAAGTTTCGTGAATGGTATGAAAAGGGATACATGCCCAAGGACATCCACTTGCTAAAGACAGCCCAGCTGACCGACATTCGCACATCAGGAGTCGCCGGATCGCTGGGGGGATGGTTTTCAGACGGGAACACGCCCATTATAAACTGGAATGAAGCAAACCCCGACAAGGCGCCAGGCTATTACGCGCCGATTCCGCCGCTGGAAAACGCTCCGGGACGCTCCATGTGGCCGAGCAACCCCACATACGCCCCTCAAATCGTATTCATGCGCACTGGCAAGAATCATGCGGCCATGATGAGGTATTTCGACTGGATATGCCAATCGTCCCAAAATACCGCTACTGTGCAGTATGGGATTGAAGGCGTGCATTGGAATTGGAGCGATGAGGGAAAATCAGCCATAACATTGAGCGAGACTGCCGTCCAGAATTATTTGGAATACTATTCGCTGGCCAATCTATGGTGGAAGGGACTCATGCCTGAAGTCCTCGTATCTTCCGATAATAAGGCGGAATACATGAGAACCAAGCAAATGGAAGAAATCCGCGCTTATGAGATGAACTATCCGTTTGACGCCCATATTCCATACAACTATAAAAATACCGACGCTGAATTTTTGACTGCCGACGGCGCCACGCTTTTGGAAGAGGCAATCATCAAGATCATAATAGGCGAAAGCCGTCTGGAAGATTGGCCCGCCGCTGTTGCCACTTACAATTCTATAGAAGGAGACATTCTCTCCCAAGTTTGGACAGAGCAGTATAATGACTTTGTGTCTTGACGCTATGATTGACAATCACCTCCATAAGGAGGCGGAAAAGCGCCGCCTCCATAGGAAGGCGGAAAAGCGCCGAAAGCGTGGATCGGGAGGCATAATGGCTTTGCGTTTTAGATGCGAATTGATTATAGCCTGAATGATATCAATGGAAGAATTCGGGCTCTACCATTGAAAAACGCCGCCAAGATAAGGCGGGAATATGAAAGGAGAAAAGAAATGGCTTTTTTTGTTGGACTTCCAACCAGCGCGGAAGACTTTTACGCGATGGGGACGGAAAAGCTTTTGGACTACCTGAAAGACACCGCGAGAGTAAACGCCGTCATTATAGCGGCTCGCACCTTCCATGGGGAAGCAGGCTATGAGACTCATGACAAATATTTTGCGGGAACCAAGCTGCGCGATACTCCGTCGGCTTTGAAGCAGTCCGGATTCGACATACTCGCGGAAATAACAGATCGCGCCCATGAGCGGGGAATGAAAGTTTACTCGCATTTCTTGTCCTACGACTTTGCAGTCCCAGCGGCGGATTCTGAAACAAATATAACGCTGGACGAAAATGGATGGGAGGTGCTGCCTAACGCCAAGCTGCTGAATCTATCACAAGTGCTGGAAATAGATTGCTTCGGGCGCAAAGGCATGCGGCCGTGCCTGAACAATCCGGATTATAGGCAGTATCATCTTTCAGTGGTGGAAGATCAACTAAGAAGCTACGCCATTGACGGCATTAACTTCAATATAGAGAGATACGGGCCCATAAGCAATGTACTTAATGGAAACGGCGGTTCAGCGCATGGGCGGAAGCCTCTTGCCGCCACATGCTTTTGCCCTCACTGCCTTGAGAGCGCCCATAAGCGCGGAATAGACTTGAACCGAGCGAAGCTGGGGTTTTTGGCTCTTCTCGAGTTTTCTGAGCGAAGCTGGCAGGCGGCGCTTAAGGATGGCAATCCTATGGCCGCTCCTGGAACGCCTCTTTGCGCAAATAGAGATACATCCGCGCCTCCGGATGGATATTTCATTGAATTCATGCGCATTCTCGGCAGATATCCTGAAATAGCAGCCTGGAACCAAATGTGGCATGACAATATGCTAAGCCTCCTGGCGGAGGTCCATGGAACAGCCAAAGCGGTGAGCCCAGGCAGGAAAGTAGGCTTTCATGTATGGCATCCAAGGGATTACAGCCCGATGGAGCGCGCGATGTACAATATGCGGGACATGAGACGATTCTGCGACTGGATTAAGCCCAAGATGGATCACACCTGCGGCGGGTATAGATATTATCAAAATATCAAGCGCATTCACCAGTCTTTGTTTTATGACAGGACTTTGCAACAGGCCGCCAGCGTAATGAATGCCATATTCGATTGGGATGTGGCTGATTACGAGCGCCTTCCGGAAAACGGGCTGGGACTGGATTATCTTGAAAAAGACACAAAGGCTTATATAGCGGATGTATTCGGCGAAGTGCCGATATATCCGGGAATCGGGCTTGACATGCCTTCCGGGCCTGCGGGAAGCATGCACAGGCCGTGCGAGCCGGAGTATGTGCGCGACGGGCTTTTAACCATAGCTAAAGCCGGAGCCCAGGGGACGGTGCTGAGCCGCGGCTTCGGCGAGATGCAGCGCAAGAATCTGGCCATGGCCGGCAAGACCATTGATGAGATAAACAGCATGCTTTGCGTGGGAGAAAAATATGATAGTTGACAGGATTGAAAATATAGGCAGGCATGAAAACCTATTGGAAAAAGCCGCGAAAATCTCCGAGTTCACTGCGGACTCCTTCCTTGCCTCATGCGAACTCAATGAATGCCAAATAGAAGGCGCAGATTGCCGCTTTACGCCGATGGCCATGGATTCCAAGCCGTCAGTCGAAAAGCAGCGGGAAGCCCACTGCGGGCATATTGACATTCATATAGCGGCGACAGGCCGGGAATGCTTGGAATGGATTCCATTGTCCATGCTGAGCAAGCCCGATAAATATCATGAGGAGGCAGACGTAGAATTTTTCAGCGACTCCTTTGAAGGATCGAGGCTTTTCGTGGAAGCGGGGCATTTTGCGGCCTTCTTGCCTGAAGACGCTCATAAGCCGCTCATTGCGCCTGAGGGCGCTTCGGCCGGGGGCGTAAAAATATTGATTGAAAGGCGTGTTCTGCCGATTTAAGGCCCTGGATGAATCTTAAAGCTTGAATATGCCGATTTAGAGTCAAAAGAACCTGTTTTTATTGAAGTGGACAGTCAAGCTAAGAACGCCTATAGCGCATCTTGAGTATATCAGGATGCGCTATAGGCGTTTTGACGGCAATTCAGCGTATACCGCTTTTCATCAAATGCTCCTTTTTTGTTGACTGTCCATTGAGTGCGGCGAAATGCCGATTCGGCATTACGCACTCGCAATATAATCAAGCTCCAAAAAAGGCAGTTTTATATGAAAAGCAACATATCTATCTCCAGCCTTTTTCCATTTCATATTTAACGAGGAAATCAAGATTGGCAGATTCGATTTCGCTGAATCTAGAATATATCTCTTCATCTGACAGGCTGGGATCCGGGTTGTACCACTCGCGAACGTTGAAAGCCTCGCGCAAGTAATCGCCGCTGTAATATCTTCCATGCCTTGCGTATATTTCGTTTACCG
Source organism: Clostridiales bacterium (assembly GCA_031269465.1). Taxonomy (GTDB): domain Bacteria; phylum Bacillota; class Clostridia; order Lachnospirales; family WQUN01; genus JAISWZ01. The sequence continues at coordinate 9,670 of JAISZB010000303.1, forward strand.
CCAAGCGAACTTCTTCGCGAGGCATATCCTGTATATCTTCTTCCGTTATCAATCTCTTGTCAGACGGCAAAATATCGTCGGAGAAGCCAACGGGTTCAGGCGTTTCCGTTTCGGGCGCCAGTGAGGAAACAGAGAGGCTTTCCGCTTCGTACGCATCCGCGGCATCTGTAGATGCCAGCCCGTCACCCGCGATTAGTATGTCAAACAGCTTCACGCCGCCAAACAAGACCGCTCCGATGAATAATAACTCTATGGCAAATTTTCTCAAATGGCCCTTGGATTCGCCGAGTACAATAGTGCCGTCATTTTTGACGGAAAAGTTCTTTCTGTTTACGGCCACGGAAACACCCCCCTTCAAAGAAAATAAGGCACACGCTGGGGAATTTCATCCCCATCTGAATAATCCTGCAGGCTATGAGAGTTCCGATTATGAAAATTGCCTTTTGCCGCTTACAATGATTTTCATGGAAAATTATCTTTTTTGTAGATTGATTATACTGAAATTCGAGCATTGCTCGAATGCCTGGACTTGATAAGCTGAATTCCTTCGCGGCGTCATAGAGCTATTTGCAGTCAGTCGCAACTATACTGCTTTTCATATAAAATAACCTTTTTTGGAGCTTGATGATACAGAGAGTGCGAAATGCAGATAAAGTCAAGCTCCAAAAAAGAGCTTCATTTGAAAATCAGAATAGATAGTTCTCGACGGACGCTCGCTTAAACGATTTGAACGCTTTCGCAAAGATGAGAGCAGTGCGGGCAGCCAAGCCTCGCGCCTGTCAGCGCAAGATTGGTTGTAATCTGCAGGGGATGGGAAAATATCGCCGCCTTCGGTCCGCCGACATGCGGCTCGTTCGTGTTGCACACCAATGTATACTGCTTTAGATAGTTTATGACTCGCGGCGTGTATGCGCCGTTTCCGATGTTTACGATGTCCAGGATGAGCTTCAAGGCAATGTTCGAGATGAAGTTGATGTCTACGGACACCCCTGGCTCGAAGGTGATCATGCCCTGCTTGAAAAGCTCCAGATCGTCCTCTCCGATGTAGGCGTGGTTGGAGTCGGGCCTTTCGCTTGAAAGGATGCCGTTGAAGGCGCACCTGCAGCAAATCATGTCCCTTCCGGGAAGCCAGTAATAAATCTCTCCGGCGTGAGCGCGAGTCCAGCAGCATGCCGACAGAAAAGCTGCGCCGCGCTCCGCGGCGAGATCGCAGCCGAAAGCCGATGATTCGCGGTTGTCGCCTCCGCCGATGACGATTGCGTCCGAATCAAGGATCCTGTCCCAATCGTTTTTGGAGACATCCTGAGCGCTGATGGGGAAGGTTTCGACCTCCGCTTTGGGATTTATGTTTAGTATCCGGTCTCTTACGGCGTCAGTCTTGAGCCTTCCCAGATCGTCGAACCCGCACTGATGGCGGCAGATGTTGTGCACCTCAAGCTCGTCGGAGTCGATCAGCGAGAATTTGCCTATCCCCGATCGCGCCAGCTCCAGAGCTATGTAGCTTCCCACTGAGCCGCAGCCTATCATGACAGCTCGCTTTTTTTGCATATAGCCGCTTTCGAGCAAGCCGTAGTTTCTGGAGAAGAGCTTCGCGGCCGCGTCAAGGCGCTCATACATGAGAGGCTCCCATGAAGACGACATAAACCGCCAGTCTCCATCGATGTACGCCCCGAAGAAATCGTATCCTTCAAGGATTGCGCCCACGCATTCGATTATCCGGAAGGCGTCGTCCGACAAAACTGCGCCGGCTGAGGCGAAGCGCGGCGACGGACTCTTTCCCAAGATATAGTATTTTGCGCTTTCCGGACGGAACATGCCATAAACTTCTCCGGTATAGCCAGGATCATCGAAGATCTCAGAACAGACTGATATGAGATTCTTCTTAGCGCGAACCGTTGAATCCATAAGGAATTCGTTTATCCTATTTTCTGCTAGCCAGTTGTACTGATCTTCATCGGCGTCAAAATCTAAGCCTCTCCATTTGTATTCTTCCCAGCGGGGATTTTTGGAATTGCTTGAGTTCAGCGCGCCGATTTCAATCATCCTATCAGTTAGCACCGATATGACGGCGGATCCAAAATCGGTCTTTGATGAGTCCATAGTTTCAAGAATGCTTTTCCTGGAAACAGTTATTACAGGAAATCCGTCAAGTTCAACTCTGCCAAAATCAATTTCCATGGCGCTTCTTCACCTCTTCCTTAGTTGCTATTGTCCTGAATGCCGTCATGTCGCCGTAATCGTCGCTGACTTCGCATTCTGTTTTATAATAGCATATTCTTCCTCTCTGTTGCGACACATAGTAGAATGTGAGCCTGAATTCGGGATCCATGTTTATAAGGGCTGAAATAGCGCCGTTTCCCACAGTTTCTGCGAATTTAAGATTTGTAGCGTCATCCGTTCCGGAAAAGGAGTCAAAAGAGCCGGGATGCCTGTGCCACATGCCGAGAAGCTCCAGTTTATGCTTATATAGACGGGAAACCACTCTCAGAACATTGTTGTAGTACTCTTGATCGCCTTCGTGGTACGCGGAAGTGAATACAGCGTTTATTCCGGGATCTGTCGCCTCTACAACGTACCATATTCCGTTTCTGTAGTGTCCCATGAATATGCCGCCGGTTTCGGTGGTTTTGCGCCTGAGCGTCTCTGAGTACATGGTGATGTCCGCTCGCTTGGACAGGATTATTTTCTTGCAGTTAGCGTTTCCGTTCGGCTCTCTTTCGCTTCTCGCAATATATTTCTTGAAGGCGGGCTTTTTTGCCGGCAAGGGCGCCAAGCCTTTGCCGAAGCCTTTTAGCGTTTTTTTCCACATGTTTTGAAAGTCTACCAAATATGCATGTGAAGTCATTGACTTTTCCGCCATTTGAACCCATTCCTCAAGCGACCTGTACATAATCTCGGACAGTGGAATCCTTCGATTTGAGTTCTGGATTTTCGACGCTTCTAAGACTTTCTCACAGAAAATGTATTCGCTTCCCAGTTCTCTGTCAAACGCTGAAAATGGAAGGGAGTCCAACTCAGCAAAGGCAGGCAGGTCATTTATTGTTGGAAGCACCAGCACCGGTTTGATGGGGATGATGCTTCCAGCGTCAGGTTTCGGAAACTCCCCGCTGTAATATATCATAAAAGTCCAGACGCGCGAAGACGTAATTTTCGTCAGGACATAGTATTTTCCTTGATCGCTGCGATAAAGAGCCGCATTTGGATCATGGCGCAGGAGAACTGTCAGTTCAACTTGCAGATTCTCAGGAGTGCAATCGTCTTTTTCTTCCTCGAAGCTGTTTGAGTTTACTTTGTCATTTGAGTTTACTTCGCCAGCCGCATCTTTTTTGCAGTATTTGCCATCATTGATCTGATCGCTCATATTCCACCTCCTCGGCTTGGCATTGCTGAAATAACTTCGTCTGCGTCGGATCATACGCTTAAAGCGCGCCTGCCCTGGTCAACGAGATACTCGTTGACTGAGGCGATGAGTTTCTCATTGCCTGGACAAGCGGGAAACCCGCTTCGCAGCGCTTATGTATTCGAGGCGATGAGAATCGCGTTTCTCGTCGAACGAGAACGCAGGCTTAATGAAGTTCTTTCGATGCCTAAGCGCCTTTATAAATAAAGCTGTTTAGTTATACTGATTTTCATAGAAAATCAGTATATATGATGCATAATGAAGAACGGCTTAAATCAAGGATTTTGGAGGATCACCTGTGAAAACTTTGGGTCTTTAAACTTAGCTGGGCAAAAAGCAGGAATGCGCATGAAAGAACCTTGTAAAGTCAGCGATTGAGTGTGCTTGGACGCAGGACAGTACCCACTAGAGTTTAAAGACCCAAAACTTTTAACTCTCCAATAATTTAAAACTAACGCTCGCATTCTGTGTTCTGCAACTCGCCCCCTACCGCATCCTATGACTAAATGCTCGCATTGGCAAGCAGCCTCAGGCTGTGCAAGCGATGCCGTATTCTTGCTATAGCCTTAAAACGATTATATTTTCCGATCAAGCAGGGCTAATTCGAATAAATTGATCCATCTCAACGCTATTCGAAGGTTTGTCGATGCGCTTGAAATATAGTTGTTGCTATTAAAGCAAGATTGAACCGCAGTGTCAATGCAGTATCCTGCTGGATCTAATATAAGATGTGGGATTTCCCCGTGTGAAATCTTAGACTTGCTGATAAGCTCCATTATTTCTTCATGACTTGGAGAAACAGAGTATACTTTTACGGAGCCTCCATATACATGAGGATGATCATCATCATAAACCAACAGCAGGATCCATTTGCGCGTCTGCTTGCCGGCGACAGTCGGACATATATCCACCTTCCAAAACATTTTCTTTGAGCCGCTAGTAAATCCGTAAGAATACTCTGCGGAACTTCCAAGAAAGTCATGCATCGCCATAATTTCCGCTCTCATGAGATCCTTGTGGGATTCATAACATTAAGGTTTTTGCAGGGGATGATTGGCAAAGGCATCTTCTTTTTCAGATTCAGCGTTTTTGAGGCTGTCTATGCAAGATTCCAATGATTTTTCAAGCTCTGCATGCGGGAGTGCATGCTTTCCTTCCGATTTGAATTGCAGCCGCTTTGAAACATCATCGCCTCTTTCAGATTCAGAGCCTATCGTATGTTCTTCAACGCCGTCGTTTTGCCCGACTGCGTCTTTCAGTGCTGAAAACTGCGAGGAAGGCGGATCGCTTCTCAGATGATGCGCAACATTATTGATTCCATCTGTTTCAACGCTTATTGGGGTTTTTACATCGGATGCTTGTTCCTTCGCGCAGCTGCGATCATTGTTCCGCACGCTCATCTTATGCCTCCTCAGCTTGATTTCATAGAGAGAACTTTCCTAAGGCGCTTGCGCTGCGCTGAGTGAAAGCCATTAGGCTCGCAGCGCAAACGCGTCTTTTGCAATATTCTGATGTTCATCTAAATATCCTATTTGGAACTTGAAGATACAGCTTCTCTTTGGACAATCAAGCTACAAAACAGGCTCATTCGGTATAGAATAAAGCGGAAGCGTCGAAAAATTGGCAGGAATACGCGCCTGAAGCAATGCAGCGCTTTAAAGCATATCTGCGGGAAGTATACCGATTTTCATCAAATGTTCCTATCTTGGAGCTTGACTGTCCATTGAGTGGTGCGAATTGCCGATATCAGCATTTCGGACTGGCTGTATAATCAAGCCCCAAAAAAGAAGTTTTCTATGAAAATCAGTATATGCAGCGTCTTGAAGCCCTACGATACAATAGTGGGCGGAACGATTTTTTCACTGGGAATCGCAGGGGAATCCTGGGACGCGACGCTTCCTGACGGGTCTACTACAGCATTCGCGCCATTTTCGAGGGTATCGCGTACGCGATCAATCTCAGCTTCTTCACTGAAGACTACAGTGGCGACTACAGTGGGCGGCACAACTTTATCGTTTGCTCCCGCTTCTGAGGCGGAATCCTTGATGGTTCCCGAGGGGTCGATAATCGCGTCTTCGCCGCTTGTGAGAAGATTGCGCATGCGATTGATCTCATCAGCTTCATTGGCGACTACTGCGGGAGGAACAATTTTGTCGTTCGGATTCGGAGCTGCGCTGGAATCCGGCAAGGTGATGGTTCCCGACGGGTCGATGGTCGCAGGCCTGCCGCTTGTGAGCGTTTCGCGCATGCGAGCGATTTCTTCAGCTTCGCCGGCGACCTCTGTCCTTGGCACAAACTTGTCGACGGAGTCGCCCAACCGTTTTTCTACATACTTCGTGATTCTTGGCACTCTAAGCATCTCCTTTTTATGAATAAGCCGATTTGCAGTCGATTTCACCTAATTTGGAGCTTGATCATACACTTTCAAGGTGCAAAATGCCGATGCCAATGGCGCTCGCTGTACAGTCAAGCTCCAAATTAGAAGCTTTCATATGCAAATCCGCATCTTAATGGGCCTGGCGCAGATTTATGCGCATCGCCGCTATATTCTCCCGTGCTTCTGAAACAATGACCATGTTCTCTGATCACGCAGGCCCAATTCGAAAACATTGATCCATCGCATCGCGAATCGAAGGCACTGGGCCGCGCTTGTGACTCTTTGATCGGCTTGTATGCTCGCCGTATCCGCAGTGCACATGTAGAACCCGCCGGGACCAGCCAACAGATGGGGTATTGTCTTGGGCGTCACCCGTGAGTTGCGGACCAGCGCCATCATGTCCGCATGATTCGGCAGTACAGGATACACTTTGACGGAGCCTCCATAGCGCACTTTAGGATGATCATCGTCATAAACCATCAACAGGGTCCATTTACGCGTGCGTCTGCCTGCGACAGTTGGAGATACGGCCACCCTCCAAAACATTCTTTTTGTGTCAGCTTGAAATCCTAGGGAGAACTGGCTGGAATCTGGCAGAAAGTCCTTCATGGCCGCGATCTCCGCATCGTATAGCCGCCTGTTGGATTCATACCACTGAGGTGCCGCCGCAACTATTTTCGGCGCGAGCTTGTCCGATCCGTTTAGAGCGCTTGAAGCCGGCCTGGCTGAAAGCTTGGGTTTCTCCATCGCATATCGTCTCCTTGAGTTTCTATTTTTTGTATTCATATATTAAACGGGCTGTAAATTGGTTTATCGCAAAGAGGGAAAAAATAAAAAATATATTTTGACGAAGACCTATTCATGCCCGCTATATATAGGTTTTGAGGAGGATAATCCATTGAGCGGCGCGAAATGCAGATTGGTCATTTCGCACTCGCTATAGAATCAGGCGCCAAATGCGCAGCATATTCTAAAGCCCCTTGGATTTAGGAGTTGAATGGCTGCGCATTTGAGTCTTAATAAGGCAGTCTTGCGCTTGCAATATCCTTTCCAGCCTTTTCAAAAGCAAGCGCGGATTTGTGTCCGCTGCAGCCCGTTGCGGCAAGATAATGGCTAAAAGCCACGCAGGCGATAAAAAACCTTAAACGGAAGCATTTCACGCAGGAGTTCCTTCTGCAGGGAAGACAAGCCTCTCTGATTGGATTGGCTGAGTTGCATTGATAGTGTTAAGCAAGCTCATCTTAAAAACATTGCGGCCATTGAATGTTAATTAAGTGGAGCGGGCTTGAGCGGCGACGCAGCGTCTCCTTGAGCCAGGGCCCAGAGAAATGCAAGGTTTATTAGAGTCTTTACACATGTCGGATTCCGGCGAGTTAAAAAGTTTCATCCTGAACTGCAAAGCGCGGGGATTGGCCTATGCAGATCTATTTGCAGTCAAATGCGCCTGCTTCAGATCAAATGCTTTCAGAGTTAAACTCCAAAATGGGCGGTTTCGCATGAAAATCAGCATGGCTGATTGCAACTGCAGAGATATAAAAGAAAACAAGGGGGAGTAAATTTCACTGGGTGCGGATTCCGCAGAATTGTTGTGAATATAAGGCGGAAGAATTGACCGGAGGTTTCATCCCGGCATTTCTTAATTTGCTCTTTTGATTGCAAGAAGCTATGCCGATGAGCAGCCAATCGATTTTGGAGCTTGATTTCCACTTTCAAGGCGCGAAATGGCGATATAGGCATTTTGCACTCTTGGTACAGCCAAGCGCTAAAGCCGGTACTTTCATATGCTCGCGGCCATTCTATCAATTTTATAATTTTACTTGAAGCAAAGGGATTTTGGGTTGAAAGACTTTGAAGTGATTATATGTTTGGATTAAAAAGACTTTTGTGAAAGAAACTTGGGCGTTTGACGCAGGTTGCCGCTCTTAATCGAACAATATGCTTTTAGCCTGTAAAATGCTTATTTACAGCCAAATAGGACTGCAACGCACTTAAGACTGCCTGAACTGGCTTTTAAAGGCAAACTGTTGCAGAGAGTCAAATTATACTTGAGGACAATTATAGGAGGTTGTGATTTTCACTAAAATGCAAAGAATAGAACGCAGGTGCTAGACTATGCGATCTATGTACAGAACAGAAAATGATTTTAAGAAGTGGTTCTAAATGTGAATAAATTTCACCTTTAATGATTGTATGTCGCTAAGTAATATTTATTGCTTAAGATATATTATCACAAAAGAACAACAAACGCAACGTATTCTAAAAAAAAAATTAGAATAGAGATTTGCTGGCGCTTATACTGAAGATCCTGCTTTGGAGTGATTTTCAGCGGGAAATTGGATGATGAAGCTATAAAATCAGTACATAGACTGCGAAGAATCAGGTTTCCTTGAAACCGTCAACATGCTGGAATCTTCTTGCAGCCAGGCATTGCTGAAGAGATGCGCTTCATATATCCGCCATTCTCGACTTTTTCGAATGCTCTTGTGCTGACGATGGACAGACAGTAAAACGTGCAGATTTTGGAGTTGGATTAGGGGGAGGCTTTCCGCGCTATGCGTCTGACGGCGCAGGATTTGCGCGAGTCGTCTTCGCGCATCCACGTATACTGGCTTGCAGTCAATGCAGGGATTTTGAGGTTTGATTATCCGCTTTCAAGGCGCGAAATGCCGATGCCGGCATTTCGCGCTCATTGTATAATTCTTGCCTCAAAATCGGATTCTTTGGGTGCAAATAAGCAAATGAGCACAGCCGCCTATTTCGCCGCCTCAGGCTGCCTGCAACATGCCTCCGCTCCGGAGATGGGGGCTGCTCTTTTTGCGCCGCAGGCGAAGCATGCCTTGCCGGAATGGGAGCCATTCCGCAATGTCTGCCGCTCTCACTGCCATGCAAGTTCAAATTCACCTTGCCCGTTTCAGATAAAATTTTCCAAAAAGTCGGAGGTGAAACCGGTACAGGGCCGGGGTTCAAGGGAAGAGGCGCTTCCGGAGCGACTCCAGGTCGGAGAGGGTTCTGGAGGCGTCGTCCCTGGCCCTCTCGAGCTCCCTGCGCGGGGCGCTGGCCGCGGCGTATTGGATCAGCCCGGGCGCGACGTCGCCTCCGAGGACGGCGCGGCAGCCCTTGCCGAGGAAGGAGACGCCGTAGCGGAGGACTTCGAAGCCGTCGGCCTCGAACGCCGCCCCGCAGGAGCCCCGGAGTATCTGCCATAGGGCCTTGAGGGCGTCCGCCTCTATGAATATCCTCGCGTAGGATCTCTTGACCTCGATCTCTGCGGCCATCCTGCGCCTCGCGTCCGCCGCCGCTCTCCCTGTTCGAAACGGCCCCGGCGGGAGTCAGGAGGCCCAGGAGCAGCATGTGGTAGGAGTTCTCGAGGCCGTCGAAGAAGCTCATGGAGTGGAGCATGACCCTGCGGAGGCCTTTCTGGAGGGTGGCGGGATCCCCCGACCAGACGGCGTCGGCGATTTCCGGGGTCGAGTTCGCGGGAAGCCTGCCGACGACCCACTCCGAGACGCTGTCGGCCAGCAGCTCCCTGATCTCCCTGTTGGGCGCGCGGAACTCGCCGGATCCGGGGCTGACGGGGGTCAGGTACCCGGAGTGGGCCAGGACGCTCCAAAGCGAGCGGGGTTCGAGAAATCCTCGTAGGCCAGCTCGTCCTTGAAGGCGACGCAGACGGAGCCGCCCGAGGCGAGCTCCTGTAGCATCGGCAGGCAGTGGCGCGCGCCGGAGGACTCGACGACGTCGCGGATTACGTCGTTGCCGCTGGAGTTGCGCCAGTACTGCCGGGGCCTGGCCGAGGGGTCCGAGGCCAGGTCGCCGCAGTAGCTCACGACGTCAGACGTGTTGTACATGAGCCGGCCCCCAAACAGGTATCCGTTGTACCAGTCCCTGATGTCTTCGAGGGCGTCCGGCCTGCCGAGGTCGGCGAGGAGCCTCGAGACCTCGCCCTCGTCCAGCCCAAAGCAGCCCGAGTACCTGTTGCTTGAGACGCCGGAGACGACAGGGTTGTTGGCCTCCGTGAAGATGCTCTCCTTCGCGATCCGGAGGCATCCCGTACCACTATGAACTCCACGTCCGGGTTGTCCTTGAACACCGACCCGAAGAAGCCGCTCAGGAAGCTCAGCATCCTTTTTTTGGCAGTCCTTTCCCAAGGCCTGGTTTGCCCCGGCGCGTCGTACTCGTCGATGAGTATGACTGCTTTCTTGCCAAAATGCAGGGACATCAGCTTCGTTATCAAGGCCAGGCCGTCCTTTAGCTTTTCCTCGTTCGGTTCAACTCCTTCAGGTAGCGTAGTGCGCAAATATCGAAAGCGCTCCTTTACCTCCTTGAGGATTTTCGATGAGTCAAGAAGGTAGAGGTGTTTTACGCAGAGATTCTCAAGCTTTATCTTTACGCCGTATTGAAAAGTATCAGAGGCGATGTCCTTCAAGCTTATTCTGAGAACGGGGAACCTGCCGAAAAAGCCGTCCCATGCCGTCTTGTCGCCCCTGGCGGCCAAGCCGTCAGGGAGGGGTCGGCGCCGATCTCGAAGAAGGACTCGAGCATGGACAGGTTCATGGTCTTTCCGAAGCGCCTTGGCCTGGTGATCAGGTTCACGTGGCCCCTTGCCCTCACGAGCTCGCTTATGAACTGCGACTTGTCGATGTAGTATCCGCAGGACTCCCTCAGATTTCGAAAGTTGTCCTGCCCGACGTTGAAGAAGATTTCTCTCTCCATAGAATTTGCGTCTCCTTCCGGGAGCTGGCGCGTCGATTATACGCCTCAAAGCCCCTTGCAGCCTCGCAAAATGAACCGTCCATGCCGGCTTGCAAATGAAAGCTCCTGCTTTGGAGCTTGACTGTACAGCGAGTGCGAAATGCCGATATCGGCTTTTCGCACTCGCTGTACAGTCAAGCTAAAATAGGTACATTGACTGCAAATCGGCAAGAATATTATAACATTTTTGGTTGTGATCTCAATGAATAAGTAGAATGTCGATTGCCTTTCAAGTCAATGCGCACTGAGTGCATCGAAACTGCTGCATATTTTAAAAGCTGTCTTGTACGACAATGAAGGTAATTTGATTAGCAACCCATTTGAATCTATTTAGCTTGATTTTGACTGTACAGCATAAAAGCTTCAGAATAGGCGCATTTGGCCCCGAATCGGCATTATTTTTGAGCACTGTCCACCATATGGCAAGCCTAAAATAGATGTTTTCATATGCGAATCAGCATTGCTTGATTATTTCCTCCACTGCGCAGGAATGCGTCTTAGAGAGCTTATCATAATTGATGCCAACCAGAATAATATGGCCGGTATATTGCAGAATCTTTTCAGGGTAGTTTTTCTCTTTGATTTGCGCTGTCGCGCCCTTTGCGGATTTATCCCATTTAAGCTCGACTAGGATGGCTGGCTTGCTGAAATAGGCTGGCTTGGGCAGAAAGAGCAAATCTATGAAGCCTTTTCCGCTCGCCAATTCCCTAAATATGATATAGTACTCATTTGCGGCGTAATAGGCAAGTGAAACAACGCAGCACAGCGAGTTCTCATCGTTATATCTCAAAATGGAGGCGGATTCGTTGTGGGCTTCCTGGATGGCCTCCTCAATTTTAAACGCGTTCAAAGACCATGTGTCTTCCAGCAAGCGCTGGGATTCCTGCAGCAGCTTTGATATGCCAGACCATGTTGAGCCTTCCACGGCGCTTCTGAATTCATCCAAAATCTCTCTGTTGGGTATTGATACTTCAGATGTTGAGGAATCATATGATAGATATCCCAAATGCACAAGCAATGTGAGCACGTCGTCAGAAGATGAGAAAGACGACATGTCATTTTGGAATTTTGAAGCGTTTATTTTAACCCTCTTTAGCGCCATCAAATCCAATACGGCGTCTTTTAGTCCTGAAAAGTTGAGGCCTATAGGCATTTTAAGCGCCTCGAAAGTTTCCGTCTGGCTCCAGTAGTTGCTGAAGGATTTCTTCCTTAACGCCCGCACTACTGATAATGGGTTGTAGATATGGATGCCTTTGAAAACATAACCGTCGTACCACTCTCTTGCTTTCTCAAAATTCAAATCCGCCCGCTCGAAGAGTTCTTTGACCTCAAGCTCTGTAAAACCTGTGAATTCAGTCAATTGGGATGGATCAGCCATCGAAAACTCATCGAACATGTTTAGAGCAGAGTGAGTGCCGTATTTTTTAATAGGCAGAATGCCAGTCATGTACACAAGCGCGGCATAGCTGCGATCTTTAAAGACAAGCCTAAGAAAATCCAGATAAATCTTCTGACCCTTAATGTCATTCTTAAACAGCCTGAAGACGCAATCCCATTCATCTATAATGAAAACGAAGTCCGTACCTGAATATTGCCTGATATCGAATAAGGTGTAAATCAAGTTACCGGGTTTTTTTAGATTAGCTTCTGGATAAGCGTCTTTAAGGTCTCCTAATATTGTTTTATAAACTGAATCAACCATTTTCTTAACATTTGGCGTCTCAGTCAGAAAATCCTGGATATTTAGAAACACAACGTTATATTTGTTAAGGTGGGTGTAAAAAGATTGATCTTTGCTGATATTTAAGCCCTTAAAGAGATTTTCGGCATTGCAGCCTTTGCTGTAGTACGCCGCCGCCATATTGGCGGCCCAGGTTTTCCCGAACCTGCGAGGACGGCTTACGCAGACATAACCATCAGGCGTTCCAGCAACCTTATTCAAGTAAGAAAGCAACATGGATTTGTCAACATATATTTCTGCTTTTAAGGATTTCTTGAAATTATCTATTATAGGATTTGGGTTTATATGCAGGCTTTCCTCCATATAGGCTCCTTTCTGTGAAAAACGAGATTACTGTTGAGTAATTATAGGAACAGCTGATGAAAATCGGCATAGCATGCTAAATGAAAGAGGCGCTCCAAACATTGAGCTTTTCGCTTTGACAGTGCTAAGGACAGCTCAAATCATTTCTTTCTTTATTACAGTCTCACATCAAAAAGCTATTTTGTCAATATTAATAGAGGCTGCGGCGCAAGCCTCATTTCGCCTGTAGCGAGCAAAACCCCCTAAGCTGTTGCAGAAAGCCGTGGGGCCGGAACCAGCCACAGCATTTATTCGCCTCAAGGCCAAGGAATATTCCGTATTGGGGATTGCTTGAGCGTCGACTTTGACCATGCTTTTTAATGATGGCATAATAGACCAATAAAAGTCATTTTATGACCCATGGAATCAGATGCAAGAATAATTATAATAGTCATTAATATGATACTCTGTTTGTAATATCTTGCATTGTAAAAAACCATAGAATTAATGTAAAAACTAGTATTGCGATCTTACAATTAAATGTAAAAATTTATTGTCTAACTGCCTTGGTTGTGTTATTATAAATCCACACTAAAAGATGCAAGAATATTGTGCATATTTGCTATATCTTTATATCTTAAAATAGGAGATAGCAAAATAATGCTTATATAACTGCATAAAAGAAAGGAGACATGCCTTGAAAAATTCATTTAGCGGATTTTTAAGAAATACAAAGGCGGCATAATGGGGGGTATGTCTATGAGAACCGCAAAGAAGAAAATATGTAAAATAGCATCGCTGATTCTGACCTTTGTTATGGTTCTAGCATGCGGGGCCTTTAACAGCAGCTATGCTTCCTATCCTGCGGACATTTCAAGCGCCAGCGGGGCGGGTGCCGAAGCGCTCGACTATGAAGAGCGCTCTAATGGGGAGGCATTGGACGACGGCAGGATCTTAATAAAATACACGCTGGAGGAGATCCAGGAAAAAACCGTTGCCGCCTTGGAAAACTCAGCGCATTTCTCTCCAGAGTCCGTGGAATATCCATTCTTGACTCAGAGCGCCCTGGAAGAGTTTTATTCTTGCTATGAAACAGGGACTTGGCATCTGCTGGATTCTGTTTATCCTGATGTCGCCGCGCCAGATGAAACAGCATCTCCAAGCGCCTTGAGGGCGTCAGCCCAATGCGGCGCCTCCGCCCATCTCCTCCTAAACGCCGAGACGGGCGCGTACCAAATACTTACGATTAATCCGGGCGGGATCGAGTTTGCTATCTACGCCGCGTCAGAGCCATTCTCAAAGCAATTCACAGGAACACTCGTAAACTTCTATGAGATAGGCGAGCCTGGCCTTGAAGAGGAGATTCTTGAGGAAGCCGCGCAGGTGGTGGAGGAGGATGAAGCTCCTTCTGAAAATGAGGAAGACGAGGCTTCTGATGGACTTGACGAAGATCCAATAGCAAGCATAGACGAAGACGGCAAAGTCAATGAAGATGGATCTGGAGAAGAATTTTCCGGAAACGAAGGCAGCGAAAGAAACGAAGCAGAAGTCGAGGATCGGGAAGCAGAAACTCCAGTTGTTTATGATGGCGGAGAAGAGGATATCTCTAAAGACGAAGAGGATGAGACGGAAGCCGAAGCGGGAGAAGGGGAGTCTATAGCGCAAGACAGCGAAGAAGCCGCTTCTGAGACGGCAAACGTCGAGGCGGAGCCTCAGGAGGTTGCAGTTGGCGAAGAAGCTTCAGAAATAGCGGAAGATTCTTCTTTTATAGAACTTGAAGCGGAAGGCGGCAGCGATGCGGTTCCGGAAGCCCCGGCATCTGAAGGAGAGCCTTCTTTCATCGAACAAGCGGTTGCTTCCGTTTTAGATCTCATTTTTCCAGCGACTGTCTACGGCGCTGAAATTGAAGATGTTGCGGATGAAATCGCGAGCGAATCCGGATTGAAGATATCGGAGAGCGCGCTTTCTAAAACGAGCGAAAGCGAACAGTCAAACGCAATTATCCTGGTGTATTCAAGCGATCCGGAAGCTGCGGCCTCAACAGTGGAGTTTTTCGTGGTGGATCCCATAAAATTCTCTATGCCCAGATCCAGAATGTTGCGGGCTGCAGGGGAAACAGCCGAGGTCGCCTACTTTCCCGCGACTTTATACGATTACATGAATACATCCACGGGTTTCCACGATATCGAGTGGGGATACTCTCCGGATGACATTCCAAATGTCTATATCAAGAGCAGCCGAGGAGTAGTTGACTACAGCAAGGATTTTAATAATTTCAACACTCCGGGAGAAGAAGCGGTAAAGGCGGCACAGTACAGCTATGCATTTGAAAATGTGTTGTGGTCAGGATACGAGAACCGCGACGCTACGGGCACGAAATTTCGTGATACATCAAATGGCTTCTTTACTTACAACAGCAAAGACATCCGGGGATACTTCCTGTTCAACTCGCCTCTTTTTTATAATGATGAAGATTACTGGCCTTACCAATCCGCTCTTCAAAATGTTAACTTCACCATTGACGGAAGATGGCATGTTTACAACAATGGCAGTGAAGAAAGCCGAAACCTTCAGAAATTCCCCTACCAGGACGGCGTAACGATGGGGATAGCCGAAAATGAGTTAACGTCCGCCGGGGATTTTGACATTAAGTTTCTAACGATGGACAACCTCAGGCTGTTTCCTAAAATAGATCCAACGTTGAGCGATACGGTATCTATATATGGCGTCAGTTCCGCAACTGCAAACAATAATGGCGACCAGAAGATCGCACCAATAGGAGCGGATCCGGGCATGATAACCGCGTACCCCAATTACGGCATGCCGTTTTTAAAGAACGGAAATACATATACCTTCGACAGCGAGGAGAATCATTTCTTCGTGGATGAAAACATAACGGCCGATGCGACTACCGGGCTTAAGAACCTGCCGCTCCTTCAAGGCAAGCAAAATGAGAGAGGCCTGTTTCCTTTGGATAAGGCAGCTACGATAACGCGAATAGAAGGTACGAATGTAGACATGGTTGACATTGACGGGGATGGGAATATTGACTACTATCTCGGAGATGAAGTAGACGGAGGAAGAAACTTCGGACTGGATGTCTACAATCAAGACGTAAAAACTATAGAAAAGCTTTATGAAATACGTTGGGATGTGGGAGGCGATGATGATCCCGAAAGCTCCTTGGACTGGTGGATATACTACAAGCAGGGCAACGAGCAAGTGAGGGTGCGTGCGTCCAGGGAGATAGCGGCTGTTGAGCATTTGAACTACAATTTCGGCCTGAATACATCGATAAATTTCGTAATGCCCAAAGATCGCAAGGTAGACGGCAAGGACATGGAATTCAAGTTCTCAGGCGACGATGATCTCTGGGTCTACATTGACGGCAAGCTGGCGCTCGACTTGGGCGGAACCCATAAGAGAGCCAACGGAAGCATCAATTTCACTACGGGGCTTGTAACCATAAACGAAGACTTCACCGCAGCGCAGAAAGCAAAGTTGACTGGCGCCGAGTACGCAGACCTAAGAAAACAGGGCGTCTATGTTATTAAAGAAACAGCCACAGGCACCGGATTCCCGGTTTTAGGCGAAACAGTTGACAGCGACAGCGCCTATTCGCGAGGGCCGGTATACTGGAATCTGTACTCAGACGTTGAAGACAGCTCAATAGAAGGGTTTCTGTACAGCGACGACAACGAGAAATATACAGAGTTAAATGACAACGAAGGAACCGTAGGCATCGATCCCTCCCCATACAAGACGCATACGATGCAGGTTTTCTACATGGAGCGCAGCCCGTTCGAGTCAAACTGCATGATAGAATTCACGCTTCCCGTTGTCGAGTCGGGACTCAGCTTAATGAAGCAGGTGGAGCCTGAAGACTCAACCGCCGAGTTCAACTTCAAAGCCTACGCGGCTGACTACAGCACATATACAGTTGACGGGGAACTTGACGAAGTGGCCTTGGATGCGGCGTTTGACGATTTCGAAGCCGGAACCCTTGGCGACGGCTCAATCCAATGCTTGGATGGCAGCCTAACCGGAGCGTTCACATTATCGCACGGCCAGACTAAGAATTTCAAATTCAACGCTGACGGTTTTGACGCTGATGAAAGCGGCAATCTTTATAAATACATAAGGTTCATTGAAGATAGCGAAGGCGATTCTTCCCTCACCTTCCTAGACGGCGGATTGATAGGCGGCCAGATAGAGGGAAAGGACACGGGGTGGCTTAAATACGCCTTTGGAGAGACGCAGACGATAGTGTGCACGAACAGGCTTATGGGCGAAATAAAAGTTGCGAAGTCCATAGACAAGGCGATGGTTTCAGAAGGCAGCCCTACATTTATATTCAAAGTGGAGCAGCTGGATGAGGATGGAGCTGCCATGGATTCGTGGGTTGGCTGCATAGAATTCAAGGCGGACAAAGGCCTTTCAGCTGATAGGACGGCAGTTGACGATACTCCTGAACACATCCCGGAGCCGCTGACATTTAGCAATCTGCCAGCAGGATACAAATACAGGGTGACGGAGCTTGATTCAATGCGCTACAGCTTCACCGATGTTTTTTTGACAGACGGCTCCGCCTCTGTTGAAGACGATGTCGGCGCCGAGCTAGAAGGGAGTTCTGTGTCCTTCAATCTGACGGCGGATCATTTGAGCGATTTGAGAGCTACTTATGTAAATACCCATGAAGGCAACTTCAAATTCTTGACGGATTCGGACATCACTGTGAATGCTTTCAATCTCCAATCATGAGGAATGGGATATCCTATACTGATTTGCATAGGAAAGTTCTATCCGTACAGTTGGCTGCAAATCAGTATGCAGCCGCTTAAATGATGCTGATGCACGCATGAAAGCTCTGAGTTTGGAGCTTGGCTGCACTTGAAAGCGGTTAATCCAGCTCTTAAATTGGCGCATTGCCTGTGAGCAGGTGTAAGTGCCCGCACGCTTGCATGCAGGCGTAAGTGCCCGCACGCTTTCCATTTGATAAGCAATTGAAGATTCGCCTTTATCCCTGGATTGCTAGCAGGATCGCGCATGAATTCAGCGCCGGCTATGCTGGCGCGCTTTGGAAAGCTCCCATTTTGAGGGGGGTTGCAGCGCGTCGGGGATAACCCCGCGCCAAAATCTGCGCAACTGCATAAATCAATAATAGCCCTATGCGCATACAAAGCTTTTCGCTTTATAGCTTCATCCATTCACGAAACCCACTTTGAGAAGCGGAAAGCATGGAAGCTCATAGGTAAGATAAAGCCTGCCAACCGAGCCTGGGCAAGCAAGAGGGAGCTGTGGCGGCAATTGCGGTATATGAGTAGAAAAAAATCCGATAACAGTTCCATTTTGGACTATAAACTATTCCGCAGGCGGGCGTTTTGAAATAACATTGCGGCAGCTCAACCTTTTATGGAGCCGCTGGCACACGCAAAGCAGTTTGAGTCAGTTATACTGCTTTTCATATAAAACTGCCTTTTTTGGAGCTTGATTATACAGCGAGTGCAAAATGCCGATCGGCATTTCGCACCACTCAATGGATAATCAAGCTCCAAAAAAGGAACATTGGATGAAAAGCGGTATAATTCTATCGAGGTGATTGGAGAAAATCAAAAGAAAAAAATCCTTCGGATGCCCGTCGCTTAGGAAATGCTCGAGCGCCGGAGCCTTGATTGAGGATGACATCAAAAGCTTCATGTCAGACGGCTTAATGCACTGCGCTTAAGCGGCTGGCATGAGAGCAATCGCGCCGGCGCAACGCCGGCTTGCGGGCTTTAAGCGCTCTCGGGATTCATTTGGAGTGGACTTGCCATTTATACTGCTTTGCACCCAAAAGTTCCGATTTTGATGTCGGATTATACAATTAGTGCGAAATGCGGATATAGTCATTTCGCACCCTTAGGTGGATAATCAGGCGCCAAAATCAATGCATTTGACTGCAAAGCTGTATAAGCAAAACGCAGAGTCCCTGCGATTGCGCGATGCACGCCAATTGGCCTATCGAACTTATCAGGCTTGCGGAAAGGGGGAGTGCAAATGATGCGAAAAGGCAAAAGGAAAATATTCCTTGCTCTAGTCGCCTTGGGACTTTTTGCGGCCCTGACGATAACAGGAACCTTTGCCCTTTTAACGCGAGAAAGTGAAATTGCAGCAAACTCAATAAAGGTTGCCAAGGTAGACGTGGAAAATGAAGAGCCTAATTTCTCGCCTGACATTTCACCAGGGGCGACCGTGTACAAGGATCCCAGGATAAAAAACAGCAGCACGGCCAGAGTGTATGTAAGGATGATTGTAGCGGGAGGAATTGACAATCCAAGTTGGGAAGATCCGATTCTTGTCCCGGTTTATGACGGGACGCTTCCGGAAGGTGCGTTTCCGAGTCCTCCCACGCAGATAAGCCCAGCTCCGACTCCCAGCTTCAACCCGAAATGGCATCAGGATCCGTATGATGAAAGCATCTGGTACTATGAAGATATTCTTGAGCCTGGAGAGTCCACGGAGCCCTTGTTTACAAGCGTAACGCTCTCAGAAGGCTATGCCGGCGACGGAAGAAATCTGAATGTCATCATATACTCGGAAGGAATTCAAGCCGACTATCTGAACGGCTCTGTCGGGATTGACGGCTTGGATAACGCGAAGGCCGCCTTTAATAAACTTAAGAAGGCTGGAAGCATCTAGTTTCCTGCATGAGACGCCGGAATGAACGATCTTGTAGGGCGGATTAAAGCGAAAAAAGCCGCATGCGCGCTTGCGCTTTAACTTTCAAAGCAGAAGATTAAGACATTCGCATCCGCTCGCTTATCTTTAAATCTTAGGATGCTGATATAAGGAGCTACATGGAAGCCTTTGCAAGCGCTACATGGAAGCTCCGAGCAAAGGAGAAAGTAGGAGGTTTAATTAGTGAAAAGGAAAAAACTGCTTCTTGCCATCATCGCAGCAACTATGTCTCTTGTTCTAGCAGCCGCCGGAACTCTCATGTATTTTTCCGCAAGGTCTGAAGTAGCGACAAATACAATAAATCTGTCCCAGCTCTTGGTATATTTGCAGGAGAATGATCCTGAGAATGAGGACAAGCCAAAAGACATTGACCCTGATGAGTTTCCTGGCATTGAATTCGAACCGGATGTTCCGGGAGCGGAGCTTACGAAAGAGCCCCGCGTCAGAAATGGCCAAACTGATGAATCCATTGATGAATACGTCCGCGTTAAGTACTACTTCACTGTTACTTACGACGGAGCTGAAATCTACAACACCGATCTTGACGAAGATGCCGCAGTGCCGGAAGATGGAATTGAAGTAGAAGGAAAAGTCTACACAATGAGTCAAGCCAGGCTGAATGATATAATGGAAGAGCTGTATGGCTCGATTGAAGTCGACGATGAGAATTGGTTTGAACACGTCGCTAATAATAAATTTACCGGCGTCTGGTACTACAGCGCTGATGATGGAGAAACTCCCGCCGTACTTGCGCCAGGTGCAAGCACTGATCCCATTTTCTCTTCATGGACGGTGCCTGCAAGCATTACGACAAACGACGCAATCTTTTTAAATGAGTGCACAGTGGGCTTGAAGATGGTTGCCGAAGCCATTCAGGCGGACAATAATGAGCCTGACGACGCTGATTCTGTTGATGATTATTTTGCCAGCTACATAGATCCCGATGAAGACGAAGGTACGACAGTAACGGACGCGACTGCCTCAACGACGCCAGTAGAGCCTTAAATGCTGATATTTACGAGCCTGCGCGCAAGATGCGGGCAACCCCATGTTTAAGCACGACGCATGCCTCGGGAGACAGCCGCGCTGATTGACGCCTCTTTCACTTAGGAGTGACTAGAACCAAGCTCTCCTTTCACGTATCAATTATGCGAAAGACAGCTGCGCACATAAAAAGCCTGTTTATATGCCTATTTCTAAGAGAAGAGGCTTGAACCAAAAGAAGAAAAATCAAAAATTCAGGGATTTTTGAAACTCAAAACTACATATGCCGATGCTCATAGGAAAACGCTGATTTTAGCTTGGCCCCGGAACCGGAGCATATGAGAGCGCATCGGCATATGCGCGCTTCTTCTGGAGGCATTGCCTTAAATTTGGGTTTTTACCTATGGCGAAATCGCTTGGCTAAACGCCTGCAAGCCGTAAAGCCTAGCCAATATGAAAGAATTGAATCTCATTTAATCTGGCTTTCAACTCTGATTATTAAAGCATAGCCAGGCTTGAAAACCAGAATGCGCAAATCTTTAGCATCTGCAGTCGCGCATTATTTCGCCTCAATCTCGGCGGCCGGCCATAGGGCGGAACCGGTTATGCTCATTGGAAAGCTCTGAATTGGGGCCTGATTACATGCTGGCGCGCAAAGGAAAGCAGATTCCGGAGCTTGGCTGCGTAGCGAGCGCTAAATGCCGAAATCGGCGCTTAGCACCTAGAAAGAGGATGGTCAAGGTTCAGAATCACTGCATTTGACTGCGCGTCGGCATGCAATGATTCAGTGGATAATCCAGATCCAAACTGCGCTATAATTGACCGCGCACAAGCATAGCGGCCCTTGCGACGGCATCATCTATACTGATTTTCATAGAACCTTTTTTGAAGCTTAATGATACAAAGAGTGCGAAATGCCGATGTCGGCATTTCGCGCCACTCAGTGGATAATCAACAAAAAAAGGAGCATTGAATGAAAATCGGTATATTAGCGGCAACTCACGACTTCAGGCAGTGGAAGACGGCTGCTCTTTTATGAGTTCGCGCGCAAATGAGGAAGCGCAATGAACCGCAGAGAAGCAGCCCCTGCCAGCGTAAAAATAGAAGCTTCAGCATTGCTCGCGACCGCGTTTACAGCATTAAGTAAACCATGGGACGCACGCGGCTGGCTCGTCGCCGCATTTAGACGCATTGAGCGAGAAACCCCCGCCTCTTTAGGCGGCGGGAGCATGCCGCAATATAGGCGCCAACCCGCCATTGCAATTTCTGATTGCATGCTTGAGGAAGCAATTGCTCAAGCAGCATAAGGAGTGATTGAATGAAAATTTCCATTTGGAGATTCACAGCTGCCATGCTATCCGGAATATTCCTTGCGCTGTGCGCCGCTATCGGCGTATCAGCCTCTCAAGACAATGCTTTGGATTACTTCGGGGAGCCTGCCGCTACGCCCTTTGAATTTTCAGAGGTGACGGTGTACGGCGACCTGCATGACTTCTTCGGCGCCAAGACTAAGGAGCTTTTGCCTGGAGACGTAGTGGACGACATCCATATACAGCTTCGAAACTACGGCCCTAATAGAGCCGAGTTTTTCTTAAAGGCTACGCCGGTGAACAGGGAAAAAGCCGTAGAAGTGGCAAAGGAATTTCCGGGGAAGTCAATATCTAAAACCGAAGATTTGCTTGAAGAAGCGTTGGTTACAATTACATATAGAAACAATGACGGATCTCCCAACGCAAGCCCGCTGTACAGCGGGAAATTTGGAGGCGAAGGGGCCGGCCTGTACAGCGCTGGCGGAGTGTCTCTGGGATTCTTGAATCCCGACAAATACGGATATATTGATGTAAAGGTGGAAATTCCGAAAGAGCTGGATTACAGCTTCTTTAACCAAGAAGCTTCTGTCGACTGGGTTTTCTGGACGGAAGAGCTCGATACACCGCCGATTCCTACGCCTTCGGTTGCGCCATCCCCGACACCTACCCCCACGCCTACAGCTTCACCCATTCCGTACAGCGGCGGAGGGGGAGGAGGTGGAGGATATTCAGCGCCGTCAACGCCAACTCCCACGCCTACTCCGACCGCTCTTCCAATCCCAACTGCCGAGCCGCCGCAACAGCAGCCGCCAAGCCAGACAGTGGAACTTACCCCGGCTCCGACTGAAGCTGTCTTTGAGCAGCCTCCGGCAGTCGATAGGGGAGATATTTCAGAAATCGCCGACGCAGTTGCAGACTATGCTACGAAACAAGGCGAAATCGTGGTGGTCAACACAGGCCTTCCGAAAACCGGACGCCTGCTGACTTACGCGACGCCTATAGGGATCGGGCTTGCCGCGCTAATCGTTCTTTTTGCGTTTACGTTTCGAAAGACAAGCAAGAATAGATAGCCGCAACTATTAGTGAGGAAGATTTAACCTTGAATGGCAAGAAGTCCACCGCCTCTAAGGTGCGGGATGAATTGCCGCAGCCTCGCTTTTTTGTTTTTTCTCTTTGCTCGGCGCAGCCGCAATATATACTGCTTTTCATATAAAATTGCCTTTTTTGGAGCTTGATTATACAGCGAGTGCAAAATGCCGAGATCGGCATTTCGCACCACTCAATGGACAGTCAAGCTCCAAAAAAGGAACATTTGATGAAAAGAGGTAAATATCGAGAATTCTTACGGCATGGCAAGCCTTATACGCAGCGCGCACGGGGCTGGTTCGCGAATGCTCGCTCCGAACGAGAAGCCCCCGCAGGAGTTTGCCATGTAAACAAGGCCCCGCCTAAAGAGGCGGGGCCTTGCCTCCTGTAGGATCCTGCTACGCCGCAAGTAGGCGGTAAGGCTGTTTAGAGCCGTAATCATTAGTTTCAGTCATTGAGCTTTCCTTGCGGATAAGCCCTTTGGGAAAATTATGCAGTCGCCTGCGGACGAAGCTCTAATCTACAGCCCTGTGGCTGGCAGATAAGCCGTTCTGCAAGGCAGGGGAGTCGCAGAGGCTATCCTTTCGAAAACTTCGCCGAAGAGCGGATTTTACTGCGCTAGCCGCGCCTCCCATATTTATGAAAACAGTTAGGGCACCAAAAATCGCAAGTCGCATCATCATAAAAACGCAGCGTGCTCTGGTGCAAACAGAAGTTGTCTTCGCGCAGCAACTAAGGTCTTGCCGATTCATCTTGATGCCTTAGAGAATGGCTAATCCATGGCAATCTTTTGCTAAAGACAACTCCTTCATATGAAGAAGAGGAAAAGAAGCAATACTGCCTAAATATACTGATTTGCATATGAAACTGCCTTTTTTGAGCTTGGTTATACAGCCTCTAAGCGTATAGCCAAGCTCAAAATAGTTGCAAATATACTGATTTCCTAGAAAACAGCCTTTTTTGGACAGGACAGTTTAACGCCCTTAACATAAGCTCTATAGATGCCAAAACGATCTCGATTTAGAGGTCCTAAAGAAGATTTTTTTAATGCATTCAGCTATTTTTTCATTATTTGCCTGTCTAAGTTTATATTTAAACAATGTCGAATGGCTTTTGCCCGTCCCAATATTCGACAT
>JAISZB010000040.1 GCA_031269465.1 Clostridiales bacterium
GCCGATCGAACGGCGGCTTTCCTCTGTTTCGCGCAGAGTCGGCGGGCTTCATCCTGGCATGCTCCAAAAAATCTTCTTCCGACAAAATCTCAGTGGTCTTTCTTATGTATTCGACAAGAGGCGCGCGAAGCCCGCCCTCTTGAATCGAAAGCATGCCGATGAATCCCGGGGGCGGCGCCGCATATACGGAAATCCAGCATTTAAGCCAGTATTTCCTGGCCGGCGAAAGCCCCTTCTCTTTTAAAAGCTTTCTTGCGGCCTTCAATTTGCGGTGTTCATAGTGCCAATGTATGATATCGTGGCAGGCGAAATCTGCGGCGTCCTCCTCGGCCTTCCTTGCGGCGCCCTCCTCGGCCTGCCTGGCTGCATCCATGATGTCCATCGTGTTTTCGGCTCCTCAGCGCAACTTTATCTGGATCGGCGGCAATCTGCAAATCAAATTATAATGCAATGCAAATCAAATTATAGCAAGTTTTGGGTTAATTGCAGACAGTCCCGGCATTCAAATCAGTGTCGAATTTTCTTAACCTTATAGTATTGCCCAGCAACCTGCCGATATTTCAGCTCCTGTCTGAAAGAAGACGACTCAGGAAAGGGCGCAATCGACAAATCTCTTCGCCGAAATTGATGCTGGAGGAGCACACGATGATCATCTCCGATTGAAGGAGCGCAGAAGAATCCTATGCATCAGAAAAAAGTAGATATGCAAAAAATAGATCTGCGAAATCAAAAACCACATCGCGAACGGCATCCTGGAATTACCGTTCATCTCTAGGTTTCAAGGCTAAAATGCATGGATTAAAGGAATTTGTCGTGATTACAGAGCGCTGTATTGTCGAAAAGCCGTTTGCTCGGATCGATGTTGCAGGAATGTGCGGAAAGATTTCGCAAGAAACTGCACCCTCTGAACAGATAGCTTTACTTGTTTTATTAGAATTTTGCACGTCTTTCATGAAATGGCTATAAGTTTTTACATATTTAAATAAATAATGTCTGAAATATATACATTGCAGGTTCTAAATCAAGCCGAAGGTGATATATGGTATGGTACGGGCATTCCGGTTTGTTGTCAAGTTTAAGCGGTCTTCGGCTGCTCTGTATATACTTTTGCTCATCCAGGGCATAGGGGCCGTCGTATCTCTCGCAACCGCTGAGGTGCTAAGCCAAGCCACATCCATGATCGAAGCAGCTTCACTGGCGAGGCTTAAGTTTATCATTATGTTTGCCATAGCCGTCATGACGGCGGCAATCTTCCAAGAAATGTCCTCGCGCTTGCTGCGTCAATCCATCTTCAACGATGCCAGCGAGCATATAGAATCCCGCCTGCTGCGGCAAATAGTGTATGCTGAAAAAGGGTTGAGAAATACAATCAGCAGCGGCGCGTTTATGGCGCGCCTGACCATGACGGCGGCTAAAGCCGTCGATGGTGCGCTGACCTCCATTAGCGGCATCTTCCAGGGGTTTTTCACAATCCTTGCAGGTCTCATCTACATGCTATGGATGGAGCCTGCGATGGCAATCTGCTTCCTGGCGTTCAATGCCGTCGTGCGTTTAGCTGTGCGCCCATTTGAACGCTCTATTGAGCGGGTATCCAAGGAAGGCGTCTCTATTCGCAATGCAAACGCCGCCTTTGCAACAGAGATGCTAAATAATACTGTTGTCATTCGGATATGCAATCGGCTTCCCGAGTTTTTGCAGCGCTACGTTGAACGCGAGCGCATTGGCCAGCGCAATGCGTTTATGGGACACATTCTCATCAATGGCTTCAGTGAAATCATATGGTCCACGAAAAAACTGGCGGAGATCCTGCTGCCGTTTGGCCTAGGCGCGGTATTGATAACAGCGGGGAAGATGAGCTTTGCCGAAGCTGTAGCGTTTACTGTAGCGAGCGATGTTTTTGGCAAGGGCTTCATCACTTTTTTGGATGGAATCCAGGCGGCAAAAGCCGCTATTCCCAATATTGCGGACGTGTCTGACTTCCTGGAGAACGAGCCGGCATGCGCTGCGCCGCACGCCTCCGCCCAGCAAACTGCGCCAGCCCTGCGCTTTATGGATGTATCGTTTTCCTACAACGAGCACATTGTCCTAAACCGCGTGTCTTTCACCATCAAAGAGGGTGAATGGGTTCAACTGGTTGGCGCGAATGGTCAAGGCAAATCAACCATTCTGCAACTAATCGCGGGATTCTATACCCCGAAGGAAGGTATAATCGAACATGGACGCGGACCCGCGTCTGGCGGAATATGCTGGATCCCCCAGTTTCACCAGATAATCAACGCAACCGCTTCAGAAAACGTCGCTCTGTCAACACAGCCTGATAAAGCCAGATGCGCCAGTCTTTTTGATAAGCTCCGCATCAATGCGCCCAGCGAAGGCGATCCGGACCGTTTCTCCCAGGGTGAGAAGCAGCGGCTGATGATTGCCCGCGCATTGTATCATTTACAGGATAAAGCCCTTGTGCTGGGTGATGAGGTTTTTTCGAACATCGACATCGAAAACAGGCGCCATGCCGCATTGCTTCTTCAAAAGGTGTGCGTTGGCAAAACAATGATTATGGTTTGCCATAATGACATGGGCATGCCATTTGACCGAACGCTGCGCGTCGAGGATGGACGCCTGTGGGAGGTTCAGGCCACATGAACGCATTAAAACGCCAGATACTGCCCGGCTTTCTGTCACATCATGCAGGTTGGGTCGCTCTATGTTCGGGCTGCATGATCGCTACATCCTTCTCGTTGGCCGCAAGCGCGGACGCCCTGCGCCGGGTTGTGGATCACATTCAAAGCATTGGCGCAACAGGCCTTTGGCTGCCGCTTGCGCTGACGTGCGCCTTGCAGATCATCCATTATATATCTAAGTTCGCGCTCGCCTCCGCTGCCAGACATCTTCAGGCAGCGATGTGCACTCATCTGAGAATGCGCGTCATGCGCTTTGCGCACAGGGTTCCGTATGCTCTGTTTGAGAAAAAGCGCGCGGGCGGGTATCTCTCCGTACTGCAAAACGACGCCGACAACGCTTCCTTTTATATGTATATTATTCTGTCGCGCATTGGCATGAGCGCCGCCACAGTGCTCTTCACTATTCCGTTCATGCTTCGCGTAAATATCCCGCTCACCATAACAGTGATGAGCGTCAGCATTCTGTTCGGCCTTATTAATCAGCGTATCAATGTATTGATTAAGCGCAATGAAGCGAAAGCGCGCTCCGCGCAGGAAAAAATCGCCGCGCTCGCGCTGAGCGGATACGACAGCGCGGATTCGCTATCCGCTTATCGCGCGGAAGGGTTCATTCAAAGCCTGCATCACATAGCGAGGCGGCAATACAGCCGCAGCCTGATGCGTGTGGAAGCCATCGACAGCGCTCGAATGGCCTTGTATATAATTGTAGACCGCGCCACGCTGTTTGGATCTATCATATTCTTGGCGTGGCGGATCGTCAATGGACGCGGCGGCCTGGGTTCGGCGATTTCCTTCAATATATTGCTGACGCAGGCGATGGTCGCCATTGAAATGCTCTTTCGCTGGTACGGCACTCTGGTTCGAAGCAACGCCTCTTGGGATCGCCTTTATGATCTTTTGCAAGATGAACCCGAGGAAGTGGAGCGGTCGAACCACGTTGCGCCTGATGTTAGGACGTTTAAAGTTGAGAATCTCTCCTACGCCCATGAAGTGAAGCGTCCAATGCTGGAGGGCTTGAGCTTATCGTGCAAGCGAGGATGCATATATGGCATCTGCGGGGCCAGCGGAAGCGGCAAGACAACGCTTATCAAATGCTTGTTGGGCCTGTATGAGGCTGACAACTCAACTTTTCAAGTGAACGGTCTAAAGATCAACCCGGAAGAACGCGCTGGTTTGTTTGCCTATGTGCCTTCTGATCACATGCTATTCCAGGGCACGCTTTTGGAGAACCTGACGCTGGGCAATGCGAAGCTAGACAAGCAAGACTGCTTGGACGCCATGGAGTGTTTGGGATTGCAGGCTTGGTTTGAGGAGCTGGGAGGGGATATCAATCATCCTATAGATTTTAACGGAGGCAATCTTTCCGGCGGGCAGAAACAGGTTGTATGCATTTTGAGAGCAATACTATCTCAACGCGCAATTATAATCCTGGACGAACCGTTCGCGTCGTTGGATCAACATACGGCAAGAATAATTGAGAAAGCTCTGCTGAGCATCAAACAAGACTATATAATCTTTATAACATCTCACCGTTCTGTTTCGATGGAATTATATGACTCTGTAATCAATATTTAGTGATGATCACATGATTATTTGTTAGCAAGCTTTTAAATTGATTTCAGAAATTTATCATGATGTTAAAGATATCAGCAGTACGATTTAGAAGCGTAACCAGATATAAATATATAATGAATGTAAGATTTGTTCAGTTTGGGTTTACGATTGACTTTACTGAAATTTAGTCACTGCAAGAATATCTTATAGAATAGAGTTCCAGAAAAGATTCTCCAGCGTAGAAGCGGCATGCGAGCAACAACTTTTCGTAGAGAAATGATCCGGAACAACCGGAAATTGAGATTATAAGGAAATCCGAGCCGGATCTGCAGGCCTTCCTTTCGACGATCCGTCGCACTGTCGAGCCTTGCCGGGGGACGCCGCGCTCGACCTGCCAGGGCTGGACTCCTTGCAGGCTATTGCAGCAATTCGCCGCATGCAACGATGGCTTCAATCAATGAAGAGAGTTACCGCTCATATCTGAAAGATGAGCCTCAAAAAGCAGGTTGCTTCGAGCATCCTGCTTTTTCACGCAATTTACCTCTTAAGCCTCAGACGGCAGACTTTCCCATCAAAAACCATCGTGTAGACGATATACCTTATCCCTCGCAACTTGAGTTCCAGTGCGTACTGCTTCTCATTGGACTGCCCGAGCCCCCTCTCCAGTAGCATTCCAACATCCTCGCCCTTGCCCAGCTTTTTGAACTCCATCAGCACGCCGATCCCATCCGCCTTCCTGGGGGTCATAGACAGGTAGTAGCGCCCCCTCCCGGATTCCCTATTAGCGAATCTCGTGAGTTTCGCAAGCATATCCAGCAAGGGACGCCATGAAGCCGTGGTAGAAGGACTCTAGGGAGTCGAAGGTGCTCATAACCTCGAGGAGGTAGCCGTTCAGCCTCGATTCGAACCCTTTCTCGTCCCCCGCCAGCATGGCCGAAACGATATCGCCTATCCGCTCCCCCCATCCTCGACTCGGCTAGCAAGTTCTTGAACATCCCGCGAAAACAGTTCGGCATCTCCCTGTTCGGCAAGGCCACCATGCACAGATGCCCATCCCCGTCCTCGCGTATCGGCACGGCTTTGAGATAGCCCGCCGTCGCCATCAGGGAGAAGATGCTTTCCGAATCAAAGCGCAGGTCGCGGAAAGCATTCCTGGTGCTTATGGTCTTCTTCAGATGCACTCCCTCCAGCAGGTGCAACAGGTCGGAAACATCGGAGGATGTCGCTCCCTTAGCAGATTCTGGATTAGAGTATTCTCGTTGGTGTTAACCCAGTACGAGCGGAATTCCCCGTAGCGGAAATAGCTCATCACGCTCCAGGGGTTGTATATCTCCACTTTCCTGAACTCGTACCCGTTGTACCAGCTGCGGATCGAATCCTCTCCCCCTCCATGCCGAAGACCTTCGCGAGTTCGAGCACCTCGGACTCCGTGAACCGAAGTCCCCAGCTAATTCAGGGTTAGGCGACCAAGTTGTTGAGATCGCTGAATATGCTCTACATATGACTTAGTTAGATAATAAAATAAAGGATCCTTTGAAATAGCAACAGAATCTTTCAAAGCAATCAGTAAACAGCAACTTTGGACTCTCCAATAGTACCATAAGCGCCAGCTTGGGCTTTACAGTCGCCGCTGCTTACAGTGTAAGAATTTCAAGCTCAAACTCCTGTAGCCGCAGGCCAAAGGCTAAATGTGAAAGCTTATATTACGCATTTGAAAAAGTCAGCTATTGTATACATTGGGTTGCTTGGTGAAAATAAAGGGACAATATATGCGCATAAACCTAATGGCTATATATTTATAAAGACGTGGTACTAGAATGAGTAAAAATATGAGTTATATCTTGTTTGCGATTACCTTATCTTAATGATAATTTCAACTGTGTTAATTATTTTATTCAGATATGAGTATATCCCTGAGATAAATGCAGTCTTTGACAAAGTTACTGGAACAATAAAAGCCTTGCATTAAGAAGTGTCATTAAGAGTTTATTCTTCCTTCCATTTACGGATTAGCCCTAAGTTAAAGGGTTCAATAAGCAGGAACTAGAAATGGAGAAGGATAAAGCAAAATTTATACTGATATGCATATGAAATTACCTGTTTTGGAGCTTATTATACAGCGAGTGCGAAATGCCGATATCGGCATTTCGCGACGCTCAATGTATAATCAATCTCTAAAACAGGTAAGCAAATGATACCGGATGTTTTCCGCTTAGAAAGACTGGCAAGAAGTCTCTGCCGCCGTGCCAGCGAAGCATCAATCCATCCTCCTTGCGGAATCCGGACGTAAGAAATGCTTGCGTGGCCCACCCTCCCTGTCAA
The DNA here is from genome assembly GCA_031269465.1 of Clostridiales bacterium. Lineage (GTDB taxonomy): Bacteria > Bacillota > Clostridia > Lachnospirales > WQUN01 > JAISWZ01. The sequence continues at coordinate 6,555 of JAISZB010000040.1, forward strand.
ACCAACGCTGAAGACATTCTGAATCACTAGATGCAAGCGACTGAAGCTCCCTGGAAATAAGTATGGCTTAGCAGTTGAGGATACATTTAGGTGTGAAAAAATCGTATTAATGAACTGGCTAAATGCTATAAATAATCAGAACTAATTTCTGAAATAGCCTAATTTAGAAGAAAAAACATCAGCGTTATCAAGCAGAACCCTAAGCATTTTATCAAATTCAGCGTTAAATCTATCGGCATCTCTAGAAGTGACGCTCATTGCGGCGACAATCTTGCCGCCCTGCTGCCTTATAGGCACCGCAAGGCATCTGACTCCTATTTTCTTTTCTTCATTGTCAACAGCGTATTTTCTTTCCTGGATCAACAGCAGCTCCTTTTCCAGCCTTCTAAGATCATTTATTGAGTTTGGAGTGCAGATAGCGAACCCGTACTTTTTAACGATGGAATTCACTTCGGACATAGACAAGCTCGACAAGAGCACTTTGCCCATTGCGGTGCATGTAAGGCCAGAGCAGCGGCCTACAATGGAATATAGCTTGTCCACTTCATTGAAGGTCGAAAATGCTATATGAAGCACCGATCCTTTGAACAAGACTCCGAGATTGGCGCTCAAACCCAGTTCTTCAGACAAAGTTTTAAGTATCGGCTCTCCATGAAGCCGGATATTGGAGCGGCACAGAGCGACGGAAGAAATCGCGACTACGCTGAGACCCAGCGCGTATCTATTTGTATTTTCGATCCTAATCAAATAATCTTCTTGCTCCATTGCGGCTAGATAACGATAAATAGTGCTGGGGGAGATTTTAAGCATTTTGGAAATCTCGCTGGATGTCAGTTCTGGCTTTTCAAAGGTAAAGCATGAAAGAATATCAATAGCTTTCAAAAAGGTCTGAGGCGCGTATGATCTTGGCTTTGCCTGTTCTTTTGCCACTGTATTGTCAGACTTGTTATTTCTTTGCATATCATCACTGCTAACTAAAACATGTAGAAATATATGTATTTAGAGTTTTCCTGTTTCAATGCGTCCTGCCTCGCCGAAGCAGCCGCAGTTTGATGCAGCGCTCCAAAGGCGTGAATTGCCGTGTTAGCCCACGGCATGAATCATTTTCAAGCGGCTTTGTATTAAGCGCGCATCCTCAAGGTTGATAGCGGCGTTTAAATCCTTATCCATCCTATTGCCGCGAACGCAGATATAAACTCTGTCTTCCAGCTTTAAATCCGCTTTCAGGCTCCCGCAGACGCAACAGGCTTTGTTGCATGAATTGAATCTATCAGGAATCAGCAGCTCTATTCCAAGGCTGATGCACCTGCATTCAAGGCAATGAGGAATTAACAGAAACACTGTCCATTAATCTCTTTAGACAATTGCTTGTTTTTCAACATGCCAGATATATTTAAATCTTAGTTAGCTTTGAATTTTGGCTTGGCTTTCACCAAAACAACAACCGCATATCTGCTGTTTCCCTTGCCTTTTCCTTGATAGAGCGTCATATATGTTCTGCACTCTAAGTACATTTTTCTCTATATTGCAGATTTTTTAGTCAGCTCCTCCTTTCATTTTTGCTTTCATATTTTCTGCCTAGGCTTCTCTGCTCACGCCTCAGGCTTTTAGAGTTTCTTTTTGCTTTCAAATATTCGTCCCTTGCTATACCGCTTTGCATTGGATAGTTCCGATTTTGATGTCGGATTATACAATTAGTGCGAAATGTGGATATAGCCATTTCGCACCCTTCAATGGACTCTCAGGCATCAAAATCAGCGCATTTGACTGCAAAGCGGTATAATCCCAGCAAATTCTTTCATGCCTAAACAAACGCAGATGCCTGAACAATCAAATAGCAACTATTGAGGCGTTCGTCTTCTATCTAAATCTATTTTCATAGTTAATGCAGGAATGTAAACCTTACGATATCTGAAACAGTAATCATTTCTTTCGTTGTCGTGCATCCATATTCTTTAAGACCTGCATTGCTCGGTGCAGGCTTCCTTATCTTATAAGTTTCCCATTTAATTAGGCGATAGTCGGAATAGTGGTTGAAAGCGTGAAATCACCCCATGCAAACATCTAGACCTCAGCGTTTGTTGTCAATGAAAATACAGCATCAACCCACTTTGCGACTATCACATTTAATTATGGCTCTAGCGTCATTCTCGTAGAAATTCATCCGTATGATTGTACTGATTAGCAAATGAAATTACCGGTTTGGGGGTGATTATCTGGATAAACACCCTCCAAAACAGAAACATTTGATAGCAAAAGGGTATGCTTGCATTATGTAATCTCCTATATTGTCCTACAATAAATCACTGAATTATCAGTATAAAATTCAAATAACATGAATGGATCTATTTGAATTGCCTTATTTAAAGCCAAATTAATTTATTTTTCTATTATACAATTATAAAGCATAAAAGTAAACCTGCAAAATTCTCACTATGTGATAGCATTAATTCGAAATGTGCTATTGACTATTGCATTTCTAAGGATTATAATAAATTCTGTGAAAGATGTTTAATAGATGCATATTCCGTATAATTAGATTATGCATCATTAATATGCTCAAAAGTGCAACTAACTGCCAATTGAAAATATCCACAGTTTATTTGCATTTAATGGCTTGTTTATGAAATTGTTTTTGCATATCGTGTTGATGAAAGAGCGGCAATCTTGGAGGGGATTGCTCAAGGATAAATCTCTGGCAATGATGCGACGATCCGTCTTGTACGAAGGGCTGTTTTGAGCAGCGCAACCAGGGTCTTATGATTCATTTCAATTATGCCGATTCAATCATGCTTTCTTTGGTGTTTGATGATCATTGGAAAGCTCCGATTTTGGATCTTGATTATGTAAAGTAAAAGCGAGCTCAAAATCAATGCATTTCTTAGCTCGTTGATATGCTGATTTTCATCTAGTGGAGCTTGACTGTCCATTGGGCAGTGCGAAATGCTGATATCGGCATTTCGCACTCGCTGGATGGGCAAGCTCCAAAAAACGAGAATTCCATGAGACTCAGTATAATTGAGAGCGATTATACATGCGGTCCGTATTAGAAGCTTTACTTTGAAGGTGGTGTGATATACGGATATCTCAAAGGCAAGAGGCATATTTGCCATTCCATGCATGCCGTTTAAAGATAATCTGGAAATCGATTTTGACGGTCTTAAAAACATTATTGAATTCATTAAGATTTCAGGATCGCGCGGCATTGTAATGCCTGTCAACGCAAGCGAATTCAGCCTTTTAACGGAGCATGAAAGAAAACTGTGCGTTGAGTCCGCAGCCAGGGCCGTCGGCAATAGCATGCCGTTTGTCGAGGGCGTTTCTGGAATCCACAGCAAAACCGCCGTCATGCTGGCCAAGCATGCAGAATCTGCAGGCGCTGACGCGGTGATGGCCATGCCTCCATATTTGCTCAAGGCAAATGAAGGAGAGATATTTGACTATTACCAGGAAATAAGCGATGCTGTTAATTTGCCGATTTTCATCCAAAATTACATTCAGCCTGTAGGTACGCCGCTATCCGCTGAGTTTATGATGCATCTTGCTAAAAACATAGAGCATGTGAAGTTTATAAAGGAGGAAACTCAGTTTTCAGGCCATGTTATAAGCAGAATCGTTGAAATGGAAAAAACTCTGCCTGCGGGCGCTTTTTTCGGAGTAATGGGAGGCAAGGCTGGGCGATACATAATTGACGAGTTCAGGCGGGGCGCTTCAGGAAATATGCCGGCGTGCGAAATTTGCGACATTCAGTCAAAGATATGGGAACTGCTTGAAAACGGCGCCGAAAGAGAGGCGGCGGAAATATACAATCAAATTCTTCCGCTTCTTAATATGGAAGCTGTATACGGCAGCGCCATGTACAAAAGGGTCTTGCTGTTCAGGGGCGTCATTAAGAACGCTCATGTCAGAACATTTGGCAATAGGGACTTTGACAGTTTTGACGAAATTGAGTTTTCTAGAATCATGAATGACATAAAGCCATTGATGTCGATTTGACCTGTTTGGAGGGTGAGCAGATGCCTTATGATTTGAAAAACGCAAAGGGATCAAGCGCAATACCCATGACGCCATTTACGGACAGCGATTATATAGATGAAGAGGTTCTTGCGGCGGAAATTGAGTTTATAGTCAAATGCGGATCCACTTCAATCACCACGCCCGTAATGGTCAGCGAGTTTGAAGCCTTGAGCGAGTCGGAAAGAAAACTTATGATAAAAATTCCATGCGAGGCTGCCGCGGGCAGGCTTGCGATAATAGCGAATGTTGCGGCTCCGTGCGCGAATCAGGCTGTCGACTATGCCGCATTTGCCCAGGAATACGGCGCTGACGCTGTGATTGCCATGCCGCCTGCAGGCGTAGACTTTGAATTTATCAGAAAATACTACAAGAAGATATCAGATGCCGTCTCGCTGCCGATAATGATACAGAATCATTCAATGGCAGGGACGATGCTTAGTCCTAATCAGGTTATTGAGCTTTGCGAAGAAATAGAAAATGTACGCTGGGTAAAGCAGGAGTGCATTCCGGGGCCGGTTTCAATCAGCAGCCTCATGAGCGTAAAAACCCCGGCCCTGGAAGGCGTCATGTCCGGTTTTGGCAGCCAGTATGCTCCCCTTGACTTTGCCAGAGGCGCAACAGCGACAATTCACGCCTGCGAATGGGCTGATCTGGTGCAGCAGGTATGGGATTTGTTTTTTGAAGGAAAGGAAAAGGAGGGTCGCGAAAGGCATTGCGCCGTATTGCCGGCGTTGCAGCTTGAAGGGATTCTGGGAATGAAATATGCCAAAGAGGTCATGATGCGCAGGGGAGTGTTCAAAAACAGCAATATGAGAAGAGCTTCACGTGACCTGTCAGCCGACGATGCACGCGAGATCGATGTGATATTTGAATCTGTGTCTAATTGCATAAGGGTTTGAGTTTAATGAAAACGGAGGAGAATTATGGGCGGCAAAACTGAGACGTATGAGGAAACGCTTGCGCATGTGAACGCAAATTCAAGGCCGGGGGATCTTAAAATCACGGATATGAGGTTTGCGCAGCTGGAGGGCGCGCCGTATCCATGCATTTTGATGAAGCTGTATACAAACCAGGGCATTACCGGATTTGGGGAAGTTCGAGACATGGCGTCCAAAACGTATGCTTTGATTCTTAAGGGGCGTCTTTTAGGCGAGAATCCATGCAACATAGATATGCTTTTTCGACGCATAAAGCAGTTCGGCGGCCAGGGCAGGCAGGGCGGAGGAGTGTCCGCCGTTGAAATAGCGCTATGGGATATAGCGGGCAAAGCGTACGGCATACCGGTGTATCAAATGCTGGGAGGCAAATTCAGAGACAAGATGAGGATTTACTGCGATACGGATGTGGATATCACAGAGGATCGCTCGGCAGGGCAAGCGATGGGAGAGGCTCTGAAAAAAAGGCTTGAAAAAGGGTATACAATTCTTAAGATGGATCTTGGAATAAATCTTCTTATGGACATCCCAGGCGCGCTATGCGCTCCGCTGGGGGTTCTTGAAAGGCAAAGAGAGCTGGCGCGGCGCTCGAGAAAACTATATCCGACGCCATGGGAGCCCAATGCGGCGGAGGAGCGTTTAAAAGTCAGAAATACTAAGGATATAGATAAATTGATGGAAATATTCAAGGCTCGCAACGATTCAATGTACTTCATGCCGAAGCACCCTTTCACAGGCATTCAAATAACCGATAAAGGCCTTGACTATCTGGAGGCCTACGTTCATGAGGTTCGCGGCGTGATCGGGTATGAGGTGCCTCTGGCGCTAGATCATTTCGGCCACATAGGCGCGGACGAGATCATAAAACTGGCTGGCCGCCTGGAGAAATATAATATCGCGTGGATGGAGGATCCCATTTCCGTGCAGTATCCCGAACAGTGGCGCAAGCTTACTTCTTCCACGAGCATTCCCATATGTACAGGTGAAAACATATATCTTGCGGAAAACTTCGAGCCTCTCTTGAACGTAGGCGGAATAACGGTAGCGCATCCAGATCCGCTTACAGCCGGAGGAATATTTGAAACCAAAAAGATAGGCGATTTAGCAGAGCGGTATGGGGTAAACATGGCTCTTCACCAGGCGGCATCGCCGATTCACGCGATGGCTGCGGCTCATATAGGCGTCGCGACCCAGAACTGCTGGGCATGCGAATTCCATGCCAATGATGTGCCCTGGTGGGATGACATAGTCCTCCATAAAATGAACAAGCCTCTGGTAAACAACGGCTTCATAGATGTTCCGGATCTTCCGGGGCTTGGCATTGAAGAGCTTAACGACGATGTGATCGCTGAGCATGCATCCTCTTGGGATCCAGAGTTGTGGGCGCCTACGGATGAATGGAACTTTGAGTTCGCCTCGGATGGATTTTAAGAGATGCCATACCGCCGCGCCAATGCGCGGCCAAAAGCGCCGTTTTGGAGCTTGCTTGCCTTGAAGCGCAGCGCAATCAAGCTCCAAAGCGAAAAATTTCATTTGCAAATAAGAAGTATCCGAGCCGATTAACTTTTTAACCCATATCATGGCGGCGAATCAAAGCTTCCTCTCTGAATCCTGCCAATGCTGAAAGGGTGGTAATATTGAAAATAGAAAAAATCGAGTCGTTTTTCGTCAAGCCGCGCTGGCATTTCATCAAGGTTTCCACAGACGACGGCTATATCGGCTGGGGAGAGCCTATTGTAGAAGGCCGCGCGCGCACTGTCGCAATGGCTGTCAAGGAGCTTGAGCCGGTTTTAATAGGAGCTGATCCTCTTCAAAACGAGAGGCTGTGGACTGAAATCTACAAAGGCACTTTTTATCGCGGAGGCCCGATCTTGGTGTCAGCCCTTTCAGGCATTGATCAGGCTTTGTGGGATATAAAGGGGAAGCGTTTCGGAGTTCCGGCGTACGTGCTTTTGGGAGGGCCCACGCGAAGCCGTGTGCGCACCTACGCGCATGTTAGAGGGATCACGTTGGAAGAGACCGTTGAGAATCTAAAAGAATCCGCGGCAAAAGGATTCACGCTGTTTAAAACATTTCCGGTTGACGGCCCAATACGTCCTCTGGATACGATGGAGACGATGGAAAAAGCGATAGAAAGGGTCGGCGCACTAAGAGGCGCATTGCCTAAAAGCTGTGATCTCGCCCTTGATTTTCACGGGAGATTCTCTCCCGCAATGTCAATCAGGCTGATTAGAGAATTGGAGCAATTCAGGCTGATGTTCGTCGAAGAGCCGGTTCAGTGCGAAAATGTCGACGCTCTCGTGAGTGTCGCTCGCTCTACCTGCGTGCCGATTGCGACGGGCGAGCGCTTATTTACGCGCTGGGGATTTCGTGAAGTGCTGGAAAAACAAGCTGCCTTTGTTCTTCAGCCGGATTTATGCCATGCCGGGGGCATAACTGAAGTAAGAAAAATAGCGGCTATGGCTGAAGTGTACTATGCGCAGATAGCGCCGCACAATCCATTGGGACCCATATCGCTGGCGGCTGGACTTCAAGTCGCGGCATCAATACCTAATTTTCTTTGCCAGGAGCAGGTCTCGCTTGGAGAAGGATATTTAAAGAAGCCGTTCGAGATAAGAGACGGGCATATTGACATACCGGCGCTGCCCGGCTTGGGTATAGAAATTGACGAGGATTTCATCAAAGAAATGGCTTATCCTGGCGATTGGGACACTCCGAGAATATATAACGACGACGGCGCTTTCACCGAATGGTGATTTCTGCCTGATTCGCAGAGTTCATTGCAATTTGAGCAAATTATGAGTTGCCATGCCGATTTGCGGCTTCATATGCAAATCAGTATTTTAGCGAAAGCTTTGAGAGGTAGTTTCATATGGACGGGAACGCAGGCAAGCCTGTCGCGCTTGTCACGGGATCAAGCAGGGGGATAGGGGCGGCTGTCGCGGTTGAGTTCGCTAAAGCCGGGTATGACATAGCGCTCAATTTCCTGAGTTCAAGAAAAGAAGCTCTGGATATAAAAGCCAGAGTTGAGGCGGAAGGGTCTAAAGCAGTCGCGATACAGGCAGATGTCAGTTCTTTGCAAGATATCGACCGCCTGTTTGAAGAATTATCAGATGCATTTGATCGTCTGGATGTAATGGTTAACAACGCAGGAATAACAAGATTCGCCCCCTTTTTAGACGTTACGCCTGAATTATTTGAACAGCTCGTCAATACAGATTTTCGCAGCGCCTTCTTCTGCTCTCAAAAAGCGGCGAGGATTATGATTGAGAAAAGCATAAAAGGCCTAATAATAAATATCACTTCTAATCATCAAACGGGGTGCTGGCCTATTGCCAGCGTCTACGCCAGCGTAAAAGCTGCGGTTAGTAAATTGACTCAGAACCAGGCTCTGGAACTTGCGCCTTATGGAATCCGAGCGATTTCAATAGCGCCGGGATACACTCAGACATGGAAAATGGAAGATGCCCATCCAGAAAAGCTGAGCAAAGTAAAAACCGCAGAGCGCAACATCCCTTTAAAAAGATTCTGCCAGCCTTGGGAAATAGGAAAAGCGTGCGTCTTTTTGGCGGGAGAAGGCGCCAGCTATATAACAGGAACTTGCATCTACATGGATGGAGGCGCGCTGCTTCCGGTTGTGCCTGAAAATACCTTTTCTTAATCTCAGAGAGGGCAGCGCGGCTTTCCAGCGCTGACGCCTTGAATGCATGCGCCCGCCGAATTTAGATTTGCAAAGATGATATGCTGATTTGCAGTCAAATGCACCGATTTTGAGCTTGGTTATTCTCAGTATAATTCAAGCGCTCGCATTTTAGAATCTTTGGAAACTTCTTCTTTGGAGGATGGATATGCAAGATATTATCAAAAAAATATTAGATAAAAAAATAATAGCTATAGTCAGGCGCATGGATGAGAGCTTGATTCTTCCTTTGGCGCATGCGCTCTCAAACGGCGGGATTGAGCTGATAGAGATTACATTCAATCAAGCGGATCCGAGCAGCTTCGCTTCCACGGCAAAAGCCATATCAGCCATTAGGGACAATTTGCAAGGGCGGGTCATTCCCGGCGCGGGCACGGTTTTGTCTCCAGAGCAGGTTAGGATGGCGGCCGAAGCGGGAGCCAGGTATATTGTATCGCCCAATGCGGACATAGCGACAATTAAAGAAACCAAGCGGCTGGGCTTGATCTCGCTGCCAGGCGCGCTGACTCCGACAGAGGCTGCAAGCGCGCATGATGCCGGAGCGGATTTTGTAAAAATATTTCCTGCGGGAGATCTCGGTCCCGGATACATAAAAGCTATTAGAGCGCCTCTAAGCCACATAAAATTCTTGGCTGTGGGCGGGATAAGTGAAAAGAACGCGGCGGATTACATTCGCGCTGGAGCGGTTGGGCTTGGCATAGGAGGCAATCTGGTCAATAAGAGCTGGATAGAAGAGGGAAAATGGCACCTGATAACCGAACTTGCCCAAACGCTTGTTGAATGCGTTAAATAGCTTAAATGGAGGCATTTATGAAAAGAGCAGCCTGTTTCGGCGAAATAATGATGCGCCTTAATCCAATAGGTTATCAGAGATTTCTGCAGGCAAAGGAATTTGAAGCAAGTTTTGCGGGCGGTGAAGCAAATGCAGCGGTATCGCTTGCCAACTACGGCGTAAAGAGTTCGTTCATTACGAAAGTGCCGGCTCATGAAATAGGCCAGTGCGCCGTCAACGAGTTGAGACGCTTCGGCGTAGATACCAGCAAAATAGTGCGCGGAGGAGATCGGCTCGGCGTTTACTTTGTTGAAAAGGGGGCTTCCCAGCGCGCTTCAAAGGTAATCTATGATCGGGCCGGGTCTGCGATTTCAGAAGCGCAGCCCTCTGATTTTAATTGGCCCGCCATTCTTGAGCATGAAGATTGGCTGCATTTTACGGGAATTACGCCTGCTCTATCAGACAGCGCCGCTCAAATAACCCTTGAAGCGCTGCAATGCGCAAAAGAATTAGGAATATACGTAAGCTGTGATCTGAATTTCAGAAAAAAGCTATGGAATTCTGAAAAAGCAGGACGAGTCATGGGCAATCTTATGCAGTATGTAAATTTATGCATAGCCAATGAAGAGGATGCGGCCGATGTTTTTGGCATACACGCGGAAGGCTCCGATTTAACCAAAGGCGTGTTGAATCGAGAAGGCTACATTTCAGTGGCGAAACAGCTGAAAGGGCTTTTTGGCTTTGACTTGGTAGCTATTACGCTGAGGGAAAGCCTGTCGGCAAGCATTAATAATTGGTCAGGCATGCTCTTTGACGGTCAAGCATATTTCGCCGCCAATTACCCCATTCATATCGTGGACCGTGTAGGAGGCGGAGATTCTTTCGGCGGAGCCTTGATATACGCCCTGCTTGAAAAATACGGAAAACAGCGCGCCATTGATTTTGCCGTAGCTGCATCTTGCTTGAAGCACACCATTGAACACGATTTCAATATGGCTTCCATTCAAGAGATAGAAGCTTTGGCGGGAGGAAACGCCTCCGGAAGGGTTCAGAGGTAAGGAATAGAAATATTTACTCCGTATTTAGGAGCAGCAAAGTAAAACCTTGTAATATTAGCTGTAATATATATTTTAGCCCAACATATAATAGTTGTAAATTTCAAATTTATCACAATGTGATAATGCAATTCTATAAAGTGCTATTGACTGTTTTATTTTCAAGGACTATAATATATTAGACAATTAAATGGAGCCTGACATCTTAAATGTATAAGATTTGACCATTGGTTGATTGTCACAAATGCCTTTTAATTGTATAAAGAAATGATTATATTATTAATCTCAAGCTAAAGCTATGCCAAATTTCATATTCTTATCTTGCTTTAAGCTTCCCGCTATATGCCGATGCGCAGCCAAATGCCCTTTTTGAGCTTGATTATCCATCTTTACAATCAAGCTATACCGATTTCATTCAATGTTGCTTTTTTTGTTGATTATCCATTGAGTGGCGCGATTGATATCGGCATTTCACATTCGCTGTGTAATCCAAAAAAGGTAATTCTATATGAAAATCAGTATAAACAGGAAGTTTACACGTATATATGCTGGCGGCGCAGGAAAGCTCCGAGCATAGGAGGGCGTCTCTTTATCAATTAAAGCATCATTAATATTTAATATTTAATATTTAGCGGCGGGAAAAAGCGTTTGTTCAAAGGTTTTTCTCGCCGCTAAAGTCGCAGGAAAAATAATAACGCAACGCTTTGCTTCAGTAACGGCTGGCTGTAAATGTAAAAGCGCCGTCAGCGCAGAAGCGTGGCGTAAACGAGAACTGCGCCTGATAAAGAGGAATGCGGACAGGAAGAGGCAGCGGAGAACATTTTCCTGCCACACGCGGACGCAGAGGCTTCATCTTTGGGAGGCGATCAAGCAGAGGCCTTCGGCGTGCGCTGTACGGCGGGAAAATATCCGCAGGCATAAGCTTCAAGAAGCTTAACCCATTAGCTCGTCGAACTGCTATTCAAGCTGAAGGGAAGGGAGGGGGCTTCCTCTCCGTGCCTAAAGGCGGGGGCTCCGCCGCATAACAATCAAAGTGTTTTTGGGGTTGCTTGGGAGAGGAGGCTCAAGTCTGAAAGAAATTTGAAATCCTGAGAAATCGTCTTCGGACAGCGTCATTTGTTGCGAGAGGAATGTCGGCTGCAGTTTGCCAAATGACTCCTTGCCTTGCACCTTTGGCTTTTAAGGTAAATTAAGAAATGAAGGGATAAAATGAAAAAGGCTCAGCTTATATTTGATGCAAAAGCCGAACTTGGCGAAAGCCCATTATGGGACAGTGAAAACAAAATCCTGTATTGGGCGGATATAACTAGAGGCGAGCTCCATCGCTTCAACCCGGCTGACGGCTCGGACTCAGCTGTAAAGTCAGGGAGATTCCTGTCCGATATAGTTCTTTCAAAAAACGGTTTGCTGCTAGCTAAAGAGGATGGGCTGCATCTTTGCGGAGACGGCGGCGATTCATCTTTTCTGGGCGCTCCAGAGGGGTATGCCGGAAGATTCAACGATGGAAAATGTGATCCCAAGGGAAGGCTGTATATCGGAACTTGCGGCTGCGGCGAAGGAAACGCTAATTTATACCGTTTTTTCGATGGAAAATGGGATGTTGCACTTTCTGGCATATCGATATCAAATGGGATTGTGTGGAGCGCCGACGGAAAAACGATGTATTACACAGACACGGCCACGAAAGAAATCTGGGCCTTCGACTACAGCTTGAAAGACGGCAGCCTCTCAAACAAGCGCGTGGCGGTTGTCTTTGCCAATGGTGAAGGCGGCCCAGACGGAATGTCAATTGACTCTGATGGCATGCTGTGGGTCGCTCAGTGGGGCGCCTTCCGCGTTGGAAGGTGGAATCCGCTTACAGGCAAATGCCTTTCCTATATTGAAGTAGACGCGAGAAATGTTTCGGCATGCGCGTTTGGCGGAGACGATCTTAAAACCTTGTACATTACAACTGCCAGAGAGGGAATGCCTGAAGAGGACGCTGTCAAATACCCTCATTCGGGCGGCCTGTTTAAAGCCGAAACCGACGTTTCCGGAACGCTGTTTCATAAATACGCAGGGAGGGACTGAATTTGAAAGCAGTGAATCTATCTTCATATCCTCGCTTGCAGGGAGAAACCGACGACTCCCCAAGAATAGCGAGAGCAGTGGCGGATGCGCCGGAGGGTCAGCTTTATATACCTGCTGACCGCTATTATCTCGCCTCGCCGATAATAATAACAAACAAATGCTCCATAGAAATGCAGGAATTGACTGTCTTGGAAGCCGTTAAGGAAATGGACTTCGTCTTGACATGGGACGGACTTTCTGAAGATGTTGAAACTCGCACAGCCCAAAGCAGAAACTGCTTTTTAAAGGGCGGGACAATTGACGCAAAAGGCTTTGCCAGCTGTCTGCATTTAACGAATTACTGGCACTTTACCCTTCGAGACATGTCTTTATTAAATGGAAAGAAATATGGGTTGCGCGTTGGACATGATCCCGGAGGAGTTGAGATTATCGCGAACAATCTTTACTTTCAGTGCACCCAGGGAGGATTGGCTGGAAACATCGCGTTGAGCACGAATCATACTGACAGCCATTATACGGATATAATAGTAGTTGATTACACGATTGGCGTGGAGGATCTTTCAGGCGGCTCAAACCGCTATACCCGAGTTCATGTTTGGGTGGGAGCGGTTAGGGATTACGTGCCGAATTCCATCTGCTACGTTCTTAAAGGCAAGACGGAGGACGAAGGGGAGATTCTTCTGGTTGACTGCTATGCGGACACCGGCACTATAGGATTCGACATCTATACGCATGTGAGGATTTTAGGCTGCGCATACTACAACAACTACGATTGGATTGGCCTTGACGATGTTCTTTGCATCCGAAACAACACTACCAAGCCTGTTCTAATCGCGGACAGCTTCTTTACCAAGACCTCTCCAAAGGCGACTTTCTACAAGGGCGTGCCAGGAGAGCGCGTTACATTCAGGGACAACATTTTCCGGGGCGGCTTGACTTACTAGACGCGAAGATTTCGAGCTATGCCAATTCTCATCAAATGCTCCTTTTTTGGAGCTTGACTGTCAATTGAGACTCTGTATAATCCAGCTCCGAAAAAGGCGATTTAGTACGAAAATACATTTTATGGACATTTGTCCATGCCTCAAATACACAAATGGCTTAATATTTTCATCCTTAGTGGTGAAGCGAAGCTTCATAGGGGTTTCTATGAAAATCAGTATATCAATCAATTGATCTATATGGAGGGAGCATTTATGAAAAAATGTACTGCCATAAAAATCTCTGCCTTTATTTTGCTTCTGTTGATTCTGTCAGGCTGCGGCTCTAGCGCGCCTGCAAATTCCCAAGGGGCTGCGGCTAACCCCCCGGCGGCTATAAGCGATATCTCGGCAGTTACAGGGAAAAAGACGGAGTATGTCTATATACCTCCTCAGGGAGTTGACATTTCAAAGGAAGTCCATCTGACCATGTACGTCTTGGGCGATATCCCTTCAGACATCGACTTGGTGTATCAAGAAGTCAACAAGATGCTTAAGGATAGAATAAACGCGACAATTGAAATGAAATATCTCTCTTGGGGTGAATGGACGTCCAAATATTCGCTGGTTCTTGCAAGCGGCGAGGATTTGGATCTGATGTATACATCAGACTGGGCGAATTATTCAACAGAATCTGCTAAAGGAGCTTTTTATGAACTCACAGATGATTTTATCAATACATATATGCCATATGTCGCTAAGAGCCAAAATCCAGCATCTCTAAAGCAGGCTACAATAGACGGCAGGCTGTATGCAATCCCTAAAAATACTGCGGGCCTGGAAAATGAGGGATGGGTCATTATCCGCAAGGATCTTGAAGAAAAATATGGCATGAGCAACATCGACAGCATTGAAAAGCTTGAGGAATACTATAAAGCCGTTCTTGCCAATGAATCTGGAGTTCTTCCATATGCGCACGCGCAGATAACGACGACTGGAGCTTTCAACTCCGTTGCCTGGAGGCAACCCAACCACCTTTCATACCTGACAAACATTGATTGGTGCTATAAATACCCCGGCAATAACGCTGCGCCTGATTTCAGCGAAATAACATATTGCTGGTACAGGGACGACGCCATACCATACTATGAACTGATGAAAAAATGGGCCGATCTAGGATTTTGGTCTAAAAACGCCATTTCAAATACTGAGCAGACAAGAGACGCGTTTGAAAACGGAAAATCAGCGTCTTTGATATGGAATGAGACCATTTTCCTGGCTGGGAGAAATCTAAGATCAAATAACCCAGAATGGGATTTTGAAGTGCTGGATGTAAGTCCCGGAACTCCCCGCAAACAGGCTCTTTTCACAAACGATGCGGTTGCAATAACATCTTCCAGCAAGAATCCGGAAAGAGCCGCAATGTTCATTGATTTTGTAAAAAGCGATCTTGATTTCTACTTCCAGATCTGCGGCGGCATTAAAGACAAGCATTATGAAATAATCAATGACGGCACGCAGTGGACGCTTGGACCAGATGCCGACAAATATCCTTGGACGCCGAGCTTGTGGTGCTTCAACTGGAATGAAAGCACCTACCCCACTGACGCCACTGTTTTGCCCGAGCAGCTTGAGTTTAGGAATATCCAGGAGAAGCTTCTTATTTCTCCGGATATAGCTGCATTCCGTTTTGACATGGAGCCTGTCAAAAATGAAATGGCCGCGATAAACGCTCTCGCTGTGGAGTATGGCAATATCCTGGAACTTGGAATGGCGCCCGACATTCAAGCGACGCTAAATGAATGGAAGCAAAAAGCCAATTCCGCAGGAATGGGCAGAATTGAAGCTGAGCTTGAAAAACAGTACAATGCCTGGAAATCTACCCTGTAACCCACTGCCTCTTCCATACGGATTGACGAAATCCTGTCTTTATATATACTGATTTTCATCGAAAACTGCCTTTTTTGGTGCTTGATTATACAGCGAGTGCGAAATGACCATATCAATCGCACCACTCAGTGGACAGTCAAGCTCCAAAAAAGGAGCATTTGATGAAAATCGGTATAAACAGCCTGAAAATCACAGCTGATTCTTTGCTTAGGAAGCGACTCTTATTTTAAGCCTGATTATTCTTAATCTATGCTTTTTTGCGTATGAACCGACTGCATTGGAACTTGACTGCATCGCGAGAGCCGAATGCCGATATAGGCATTTCGCACCTTAAAAGTGGACAGTCATACAGATTTTCATTCAGTGTTCCTTTTTTGGAGCTTGATTATCCATTTTGATACTGTATAAATCAAGCTCCAAAAAAGGCAGTTAAGTACGAAAATCAATCTCCAGCATAGTTGCATACGTCTGCAAAAAAACATTTCCGCTCATTGAATAAAAACTCCAGAATTCTTCTGATGGGAAAACCCCGATTTTGGCCTTGGGCCTCAGCTTGAGTGAAAGCCAGGCTAAAGCCAAAATCTGAACATTTCATATAAACTGTTTTGCAGTCAAATGCGCCGATTTTAAGGTCTGATTATCCACTTTCAAGGCGCAAAACGTCGATATCAATCGAGCTAATTGATAATAAGACCCTAAACTCGCATCTTTTGGATGAAGATCAATTGATCGAAGATTCATCACGCTGTCGACGGATAATCACTTAAGATACCATTTTGACAGCCTGTCTCAACCTCTGCGTTTGCATATATAGGAGGTGAAAATATGGTTTCCAATAACCGTTTGATGAACTCGATTTCCTCTTTTTTTCGGCAGGTGATCCGCTACAGAACATTTCTCCTGATGATAATGATTCCGTTCATCTATATAATCGTTTTTTCATACATACCTATGGGCGGACTTGTTTTGGCGTTTAAAGATTACAAATATAGGCTGGGTATCTTTGGAAGCCCATGGATAGGCTTGAAGAACTTCTCATATTTCTTCATATCCGGAGCGGCGGGGCGTGTTGTAAGGAATACCTTGTTATACAACCTGGCCTTTATAGTAATAGGAATGATTATCGAAGTGTTTTTCGCAATAATCCTCAGCGAAATAAGAGGCAAATATTTTAAGAAGCTTACCCAGTCAATGATGCTTCTGCCCTTTTTTATTAGCTGGGTTGTTGCGTCTTCAATATTGTACAGCATTTTATCATACGAATACGGCCTGCTAAACAATGTTCTCTCAGAGCCTGTCAATGTATACGCGAATCCTGCCTTATGGCCTTTTATACTTGTTTTTCTGCGCATCTGGAAGAGTTCGGGCTATGGCTGCGTAATATATCTAGCCAATATTACGAGCATTGATTCTCAGGTTTATGAAGCGGCTGATATAGACGGAGCCAATATCTGGCAGAAAATTGTTTACATTACTTTGCAGCACCTACGCCCTACAATGGTTATCATGTTTCTTCTGGCGATGGGCAATATGTTTAGAGGCGACTTCGGAATGTTTTATCAGACGATAAAGAACAATGGAATATTGCTGCCTTATACAGACATTATAGATACGTTTGTATTTCGCGCGCTTCTTTCCTCTTCAGATGTCGGCATGTCAGCCGCATCGGGGCTCTTGCAATCAGTTTTATGCTTTCTTACAGTAGTTACAGCCAATTTCATCGTTACAAAAATCGATCCGGAGTATGCTTTGTTTTAGGAGGGGTGGTTATGAGCGAAGTAAACGCCGCGCTGAAGTCAACATCAATAAAGATAGACTCAGATCGGATAGCCTTTAATATAATTGCTTACATTGTGCTCGGAAGCTTTGCCCTCCTATGCGTTTTGCCTTTTTATATCATTATCGTAGCTTCATTTACGAATGAGCAGACAATCATGCGGGAGGGATACAGCTTTTTCATACGCAATTTTTCAACTGAAGGGTATAAAATCATACTTAAAAACCCCGCTACCATAAGCAGAGCATATCTTAATACAATTTGCATCACAATCATAGGCACCGCCATTTCCGTGTTCTTTGTCTCAATGTGCGGCTATGTGCTGCAAAAAAGGGATTTCCCCTGGCGCAGGGGGTTTATGCTGATATTCTACTTCACGATGCTTTTCAATGGAGGCCTTACGCCATACTATATTCTGTGCACCAGATACCTGGGCTTTAAAAATCAGTTTTACTCTTTAATTCTTCCGCAGGCTTTCTCAGTTTGGAACATGATAATAGCAAAGAACTTCATGCGGACTATACCTGAAGAAATACCGGAATCAGCTAAAATTGACGGCGCCGGAGAATTCCTGATCTTCATCAGGCTGATTTTGCCCCTCGCCATTCCGCTCTTAGCGACATTAGGGCTATTTACAGCTCTAGCCTACTGGAATGACTGGTACAACTGCATGCTGTTCATCGATAAAACCAATATGTTCACTTTGCAGTATTTCCTTCAAGAAATGCTCAATAGCATAGAAAACTTAAGGATTGTAGCTGAAAAATCCGGATTGATTGTTCCCGTGCTGCCGTCGGAATCCATGAAAATGGCCATGACGATAGTTGTAACAGGACCTATTATCTTGGTTTATCCTTTCTTGCAGCGCTATTTCATAAAAGGCCTCACGATAGGAGCTGTCAAGGGATGATCTTTGCAACCGCTCAATTGCGGGAATTCCATAATGGAGGAGTGCTAAAATGAAAGAATTCAAATTCAGCGGAGATTTTGCTTCAGGCGCGGATATCAGCTGGCTTCCAATGATGGAGCTTACAGGTTTTCGCTTCAAGGACAAAGACGGAAACATCCGTGACTGCCTCGATATTTTGAAAAGCTATGGAATTGACGCTATAAGGCTCCGCTCCTGGGTCAATCCCTCTTCCCACCCGCACAGAGGCCACTGTAGCGCGCAAGAGACGCTTGAATTTGCCAAGCGGCTTCAAAGATACGGCTTTGACGTCATGATTGATCTGCATTACGGCGATTCATGGTGCGATCCAGGGCAGCAGGTAAAGCCGAAGGCATGGCAGGATCTGCCGTTTGAAAAGCTACTCGAGGCAGTTTACTCCTATACTCTTGAAACAATAAGCACCTTTGTTTCAAATGGATTTACCCCGAAATGGGTTCAACTTGGCAATGAAACAAATCCAGGCATGCTGCTGCCTGACGGAAGCACAGATGATTTCTCTAAATTGACTCGGATATATAATGCCGCTCACAAAGCTGTTAAGGAGGCTTCACCGGAGACAGCAACCATTATTCATCTCGCTGAAGGCAATAATACAGATTTTTTGGTCAACTACTTTGATAAATTAAGGGAAAATGGGTGCACGTACGACATGATAGGCCTCTCGTATTATCCATACTGGTTCAAGAAGCCGAACAGTGAGATTATAGGTGATTTGGAGAGATCATTTGAAACTCTGTCTTCGAAATTTGATAAAGACGTTATCCTTGTTGAAATCGGCGGCGTTGACGAAGAAGAGGATGAGAGCTACGAGCTTTTGATAAGCGCCATTGAAAAATGCCATAATCAAAAGCGGTGCAAAGGCATCTTCTATTGGGAACCGCAAGGCGCGAAGGCTTGGAGCAACTACAATCTAAGCGCCTGGAGGGAGGACGGAACCCCAACGCATGCCATGGACGCCTACTTAAGCATCAAAAAGAAGTCTTAGAGCCTTTAGCAAAAGCGCTTCGCGCAGCGAAAGCCGCCCTTTTTCTTATCCTTCGAGCCGTAAGAAAAGCGCCAAATATATCGATTTTCATAGGAAACCGCCTTTTTTGGAGCTTGATTATACAGCGGGCGCGAAATCCCGATATCGGCATTTCGTACCTTGGAAGCGAAGATTCAAGCTCCAAAAAAGGCGCTTTTGACTGCGCATGCGCATATGAGGCGCAGTGCTTCCATAACTTGGCGCTTTAGCCAGCGCTTCACGCCATGCTTATTTTCTGCGAAGAAGGAGCGCCTTTGGCGACCACGATAGGCCTTTCTTTCCTAAACTCGCTGAATGTGCGGCTCTCAAGGCGCATCCGTACGCGACGCAATGCCATGAACAGAAAGAAATCCCCGTAAAAGGCGGAATCATTCGCGCGCAGGTTAAGCCCCGCTGATTCGCCGCCTGCGCATAGGAGCTTATGGGGCGGGCGGCTTCTCGGCAATCATGTTTGAATTCGCGCGCTGGAGCAAGGAACAATTGGAGGTCGGGTCAATGCTTACAAAAACTGCGCTGGTCACAGGCGCAAGCCAGGGCATCGGCAAGGGGGCGGCGCTTGCATTGGCGCAGGCTGGCTATGATATTGCCTTGCACTGCTCATCTAATATTGAAAGAGCCAATGAAACAGCCGATTGCATCAAGCTTTTGGGTCGGCGCTGCGAAGTGATAAAGACGGATCTCTCCAAATACGAAGGCGTAGTTGAACTTTTTAATGCATTTGACGAAGCCTTTCCCCGACTAGACGCATTAGTGAATAATGCAGGCATAACTGTTGGCGGATCCTTATTGGAGATGGATATAGAAACATTTGACGCAGTTACAGCCATTGACTGGCGCGGGGGTTTTTTCTGCGTGCAGTTCGCGGCGAAGCGCATGATTGCGGCGGGAATAAAAGGCTCTATAGTCCTTATAACTTCCAATCAGTCTACGATGGTTTTTGGGCTTTCCGCGGCATACGGATCAGTGAAAGCTGCACTTAGAAAATTCTGCGAGCACGCGGCGCTTGAACTATCGCCTTACGGCATCAGAGTAAACGCCATTGCTCCAGGGTATACAGATACGGGAAATCCCAGGCTTGGTTCGAAAGAGCCGACATATAACTCCATCCCAGCCAATCGCTGGGTGACTCCCGAAGAAATCGGCAAGATCGCCCTTTGGCTTTTATCAGATGAAGCGCTATCGATGACAGGCATGGAAATTATCGTGGACGGAGGGGCTCGCATCCTTTCAGGCGCGGCCGGCATGGCCCCTATAAGGGAGAGGGCGGAGGACATTAAATCAAGGCTGACAAGGAGATAGCCCATGAAGATAACGGATATAAGAGCATATGTAGTCGACGGGGGTTTCAGGCCCTGGACCTTTGTAAAAATAGAAACGGACGCGGGGCTGATAGGATGGGGAGATTCCTCGGATTGGGAGGCGTCGTTCGCCACCTGCAAAGTCGTTGGTTTTCTCAAGCAATTTTTAATCGGCGCCGACCCGATGAATATTGAAGCTATTTTTTGGAAGAATGTCAATAAATGCAACCGAAGCATTGGAGGAGTGTCCTGGAAGGCCATAGCAGGCATAGACACAGCGCTTTTTGACATCAAGGCAAAAGCCCTCGGGATTCCTGCATGGCAGCTTTTAGGAGGGAAGATCAGAGATAAGCTTGAACTATATTGGACTCACTGCGGAACAGGCAGAAATCTTCTGTCAAAAAAAGGCTTGTCAGGAAAAAAACAAATCAAAACTCTTGAAGATCTAAAAGAATTCGCCTATGAAGTCAAGGAGTCCGGATTTAGAGCGATTAAAACTAACATTATGTCCCTAGACGGCATAAAAGGCGGGATGCCCTATGGCTCTCCCGAGAAGCCTGAAATAAGCAGCGGCATGATTTCCAACCAAGAGCTTAATACAATAGAGGCAATAATCAGAGTTTTTAGGGATGTCTGCGGAAATGATCTGGGGATAGCGCTGGACACCGGATTTACGTACAAGCTGGGTGGAGCAATAAAGTTGGCAAAAAGGCTGGAGCAGTTCAACATGATGTGGCTTGAAGCTGAGAGCCTCGATCCTCTTGCGCTTAAAACGGTAAGAAGCAACACAAGCACTCCGATAGTTCATGGTGAAAGCCTATACGGAGTCCACAGCTATAGGCCTTATCTTGAAAGCTACGCGCAGGATGCGCTGATGACGGATCTGTCATGGAACGGCCTTACTATGGGAAAGAAGATAGCCGATATGGCATATGCGTATGATGTCGCTATATCTCCGCACAACTGCCACAGCCCTTTGACTACTTACATAGCCGCTAACTTGTGCGCTTCCATCCCCAATTTCTTTATACTGGAAACGGATGTCGAAGATGTTCCCTGGCGGGACGATATAATCTCCTTCCCTTATGTAATCAAGGACGGATGTTTAGCTGTGCCTGAGCGACCGGGGCTTGGAACGGATCTTAATGAAGATGAGCTTATCAAGCATGCTTTCAAGAGCTTCTGAAAATAAACAGGAGGTTTGATGATGGCCCGCAAAACAGCGCTTGTTACAGGAGCGGGATCGGGATTGGGAATGAGCATCGCAAACGCCTTGGCAAGAGAAGGATACGATGTTGCCATTCATACCGGTTCAAATTTAGAGCGCGCCTTGATAAATGCCGAAAAGATAAGAAAAGAAACAGGGTGCGCAGCAGAGGTTATCGAATCCGATTTCTCCAAGCCCAGAGGGGCTGAAAAAGCCTTTGAGCTGTTCCGTCAAAAATTCGACCGTCTGGATCTGTTCGTAAACAACGCAGGCATCACAGTAGGCGCGGCGATTTTAGACGCAACCGAAGAATTATTTGAGGCCGCAAACAATATAAACTGGGTGAATGCCTATTTCTGCGCGCAGAAAGCCGCCCGCCTGATGATAGAGAATCAAGTCAAAGGAAATATTGTGCTAATATCTTCAAATCACCATCTTCTAATAGGCAATGGCAATTCAATATACTCCATTACAAAGGAGTCGCTGGTGAAGTTCGCCAAGCATGCAGCCCTTGAATTTGCCCGCTATGGGATAAGGGTGAACTGCATTGCCCCGGGCTGGGTCAAAACTGGCGAAAAGCGGCTGGAATCCTACTATGAAGACTCGCTTAAAGAAATACCGCTGCACAGATGGGTGCTGCCCGAAGAAATTGCTGGCTGGATATTGTTTTTCACAGGTCCGCACGCCGCCTCCCTTACAGGGGCGACGATAGATCTGGATGGCGGAGTGCGTCTTATGTCAGGAAGGCCGGAATACTACTGCTGATACTCCGGATTTTAAAATTTCGTCTGGAAAAAAATATGAGAGCATCCCTTATGAGGAATAAAATGGATAGACTAAAGGGGCACGTCATAGTAGTAACAGGCGCAACTAAAGGAATAGGCAAAAGCATAGCATACGGCATTGCTTCAGAAGGGGCCGATGTAGTCATTGGAGGGCGCTCTGTTTCGGACGGGGAGCTCTGCGCTGAAGATATAAGAAAAAAGACCGGAAGGGAAGTTTGTTTCGTTCCTGGAGACATTGCAGAAGAGAGCTCGTGCGAATCATTGGTATCTAAAGCCGTGTCGAAATTTGGAAAGTTAAGCGGCCTCGTAAACAACGCAGGAGTTTTTCCGCCTGTGGATTTTTTAGGGCTATTCCGACGGCTTGCAAAGCGACAGCTATTATGATTATTTTTGTCGATTAATCTGTTACATTTAACCATATAATGTATTTATTAAAACTTTAATTTACATAATGCTGAAATC
>JAISZB010000309.1 GCA_031269465.1 Clostridiales bacterium
TTAGTACGAAAATACATTTTATGGACATTTGTACATGCCTCAAACACACAAATGGCTTAATATTTTCATCCTTAGTGGTGAAGCGAAGCTTCATAGGGGTTTATATGAAAAGCAGTATAGCAAATGACTCCTGGAGAAACGTTTGTAAATCTAAACGATGTGTCTTGCACTGTGCCTGTATTGCCGCTTAAAGTTACATATCCGTAAAGCACATCAAGTTTGTTTAGCGAAACGTTGGTCATCCATAACTCCAGCTTGTTTGAGTTGCTGCCTTTAACGTTCAAAATGATGAATCCGTCCAAGGAAGCGCTCTTCAATGAATTTTCCTCTTCTGAGCCAGTAGGGCCGACCTGGATCAGCCGAAATTTTATTTTATTTTTTCTTCCGGCGTGTTAAAATGAAAAGTGAGTTCGTTTGGCTGATCGCTCGTAGTAACATGTTCTTTTTTAGAATTATCCAAAGGTTGTAACCTCAATTCTTCACATCCTATTCTCAAAATATAGTTTTGATACTATCGTTAAATCGGAGGCGTTGAGTTGAGCAATGATGAAATAAATGAAAACATCTTGCAGCTGTCCCCTGGAAATTATATATTCACAGTCCTATTGTACAGCAACAGCGAAGAAAAATCTTCGGCTGAGTTGAAGAGGCTTATCGAATCTCATCCGGACATAGATGAAACAGCCCGCAAATGGCTACTCGAAAAAATCAAAGATTAGAATACCTCGGAGTCGCTGAGCAAGGCCCTGCAGGAGAACGCCGCCGGGCTGGAGAGGGAGATTGAGTCGCTCAAGTCCGAGCGCGCGCACGAAATCAGGGAGCTTAGGAGAGAGCAGGCCAATTTGGCGTAAAGGCTCAAGTCGGACTGCGAGCACGGGCTGGAGTCGGCGCTGCTCAAGGAAAGGCTGGCGCTTCAGGAGAGGCATGCGGAAGATGTCAAGGCCAGGCTGTCCGGCGCGGAGGCGGCGCCGCCAGGCGCGTGATTCAGCGGAGGAGGGTACAAAAAACAAAAAAACGCGGCCGGCGGAAAGCCGGCCACTTTTTTCGGTTTTAAAATGGCTTGCTCAGCTGTCCAAGGCGCCGTTGATTCTCGCCCAATTATGAAGCCTTTCGCCGACATCTCTTTCCAGCTCTATGGAGAACAGCAGCTTGGAGTACCTGCGGCCCTCCTTTCAATGCGATATGCGACTCGGATATCCGAAAGCCCATTGATTTCCTTGACGGCGACGTCAAGGACGTTGCGCCTGAAATCGGGGAACCTTGAGTATTTTTCCGCCGAGAGGGACTTTTTCAGCTCGTCTATGCCGAATGCATGCTGGCGCTGGCATTCATAGCTTTTCAGCAGCTCATACATCCTCATGCTGTATCGGCTGCGCATCGTCGCAAGCGTGTAAAGCAGCTCGAACTGGGTGAACTGCTCCTTCAGCAGCAGAAGGTGCGGCTTCATCATCTCGTCCAGCTTCAGCGCGACGGTGCCTGAATGCTCGCTGATGGTTACCGCGCTGATTCATGACAGGGTTGTCTCCGAGGCCGAAATCCAACCCGAACACAAACTCCTCAACAGCGAAAACTCATTGCATTGCAACACTATATCAGTTTTCCTGGTGCTGCTATAAAACAAATGACAACATTGGCCTACAGCATTTTGCCTGGGGTTTTAGCTTCTGATATTAATGCTCAATCCTATATTTTGTCCGAGGCAACCAGGAGTTTCCGATTGCGCGCAACTCAAGCGGGACAACTCAAAGCTTGTCAGCGAACTGCTTCAAGAGTAAAGGCAAAGTTGCATTGCCATTATATTCGCACCAAAAACAAACTTTTTCAGCCAGAAAGAAAAGCCGATCTGAATAAAGGGGATCGGCTTTTCCTGTTAGAAGCTTTGAAAAACCTAAATCGGATAATCCCTGACTGCCAGTATTCTGTAAATGAAAAATAACTGCGATCGAAACTTGCGTCCCCTTAGAGCCGAAATATTGGCGGTTTAAAAGCCTCTAAAAGCAACCATTCCGCTAAGCTCGTTATTGCTCTGTTACTCCTTGGGATCTGCCTCAGCCGGATTTCACGAACCGCAACACAGAGTCTCCAAGCATGCGGCGCTGAATCCTTTGGGCTTCGCTTGCCTTCTCTTTCAGCTTTGCATACTCAGGAGCCCCTGCCCGATCTTCTCCTTGCGTTGCGGCAGAGCTTTGAGGCCGCCAAAAAATCGGCCATGCAAACGCTGAGTCCTGACAGCGCTTGCATGGCCGATTTTTAGTTTCAACCCGCATGCCGCAGGGCTTTTTCTTGCCACTGCCTTCCAAACCGGTTTTCTCCTTGCCTCCGCAACAGGATGCGCACAAAAAAGCGGTCTTGAGAACGCTGAACTCCAGCGCTTTCCAGATCGCTTTCTCTATTCAATTCCCTAGGTTGCCCTTATCCTGCGCGTTGTGACAAAAGTTGCGCTTATGGGCATGAATTGGCGCGCTTGTCCGCTCTGGCTGTAAAAACGGCAGCAAAAAGATTTTGCCGAGCAATGACATGCATTTCGGCTGGACAATGGTTGTCGATTATGCTGCCTTGGCAGCCACCTTTGCGAAAAATCCGGGCTGGACTGCGCCCATTTGCGTCCTTGCCAGGCAGCTGGAGCCTCTCGCCGCCGCTCTCTCTGCGCAGCAAGCGGGCAGCTTTCTTGTCATCTTGGAGGCGTTTCGCCACCCGCAGTCGCTTGAGCAGAAGCAGTCGAACGAGCGCAAAAAGGCCGCGCTGCGCCAGGCGATCCCCGCGCTGGGAACCGCTTCGCTTGAATGGCTTATGGAGACGCGTTCCTCGTGCGCGGACGCGCCCGGCCTTGTCGCCCCATCAATCTGCAGGTTGGAACCCGGACGGGGCTTCTCTGGCTTGGGCGTCCAGGCTGAATTCGCCTTCGGATGTCCTGGGCAACGCACCTGCGGTTCTTGCCCGCATGCGTGTTTCAAGGCAAGAGCTTTCAGCTGCCAGGCTTCTTCAGGGGTTTCCTGCAGGGCTTGCTTCATGCGGGTGTCAGCTTGGCTGCGGGAGCGCATCCAAACGGCTGGCTCCTACGCTCGGTTACCGAGGCATTGAGCCGTGGTTGACTTTGCACCTGTGGAGACGGCGCTTTTCGAATCAGGGGAAAGACGAAAACCGCAAGATTTCGAGTTGCCCAAACAGGCTGCCTTGTTACGCACAGTGATTTGCATCTTACGATTTGCTTGTCATGGCGCACACTTTAACCATTGTTTCCAATCTGTTTTTAGCGTGGCAAAAGCCCGCAAAGTATGTACCCTGCGGGATTCCATGATTATAATTGATAAGGGTTTATACGCTAAATCGTCTTTCACCGTGGGCTTGATGCTGAAAATTCGGCTGCAATCCCTCTACGCTTCAATTTGCCTGCCTGCCATATAAGCGCCTAGCAGCTTTTTTCAGCTAAAATGCAGTCCAGCATATATGATTCCATACTTGAAAAAGAAAGAATAAAGCCACGCAAATCAACCTTCCAGCACTTTTTTACTAAAGTTGAATTGATAATCCCTATTCACCGGCTTCCTCAAGCTCCTCAGCCATTTCCTTCCTGAAGCCGCACTGCGCGTTTGAGCATGCAATCTGCTTGTTTTTCGTTCCCTTTTCTACAAGAAAGCCCCCGCATTCGGGGCAGAACTCTCCAGTAGGGCGGCTCCATGTCATGAAGCCGCATTCAGGGTTGTTTTCACAGCCGAAGTACTTGCGTCCTTTTTTGGATTTTTTTATTTGGATTTTTCCTCCGCATATGGGGCAAGCTACGCCTGCATCCTCGAAGAACGGCTTTGTATTGCGGCACTCGGGAAATCCTGGGCAAGCCAGGAATTTTCCGTACCTGCCGAATTTTATGACCATATTCCGGCCGCAATTTTCGCAGATTACATCCGTTTTTTCATCCTCCACCTCAATCTCGCCTATGCGCTCCTCGGCAGCCAAAATCTTCTCCTCAAATGGCTTGTAGAAGTTCCTGAGAATCTCCTTCCATTCCAGATCCCCCTCCTCCACGCGATCAAGGCTCTCCTCCATCTTTGCGGTGAACTCTATATCAACGATGTTCTCGAAGTTCTGGCGCATGATTCCGTTTACTATATCTCCAAGCTCGGTGGGGTAGAAAGCTTTGCTTTCCTTTGTCACATACCTGCGCTGGGTTATGTTGCTTATAGTGGTGGCATAGGTGCTGGGGCGCCCGATCCCCAGCTCTTCAAGAGTCTTAACAAGGTTGGCCTCCGTGTACCTGGGAGGCGCCTGCGTGAAGTGCTGCTCTGGGAGAAGCTCCAGAAGCTGCAGTTCCTGATCGACTTCCAGATGCGGCATTTTTACGTCCGCTTCAGCATCCTCATTTTTATCATATACGGCCAAATAGCCTTTGAATGTGAGGCTCGATCCGCTTGCCCTAAATATTGTTTCGCCAGCCGCAATTTTCACGCTCAGGCTGTCATACGAGGCGGGAGCCATTTGACTGGCCAGGAATCGCTCCCATATCAGCTTGTAGAGTTTGTACTGCTCCTTGGTCAGGGAATCCTTCACATCCTCCGGCGCCTTTGATGTATAGCTTGGGCGGATGGCTTCATGGGCGTCCTGGGATCTGCCTTTCGTTTTATACTCAGGCTTCTCGGAAGCCGCAAACGCGTCTCCGTAGCGGCTCAGTATAAACGCCTTTGCGTCTTCATACGCCTCGTCGGCAATTCTCACAGAATCAGTCCTGATGTAAGAAATAAGTCCCAGGGTGCCTTCTCCCTTTATATCCACGCCTTCATAAAGCTGCTGGGCTACCATCATAGTCTTTGACGCCGCGAAACCCAGGAGCTTCGACGCCTCCTGCTGCATCGTGCTGGTAGTAAACGGAGCGGAAGGCTTTTTTATCCTGGCGCCTTTTTTGAGTTCCTTGACAATCCATTTGCTCCCTTTCGTCCGCTCGATTATAGCCTGAGCATCCGCATTAGTATTGAGTTCGAACTTGCCGTTGTCATTGGCATTGTACTTCGCTGTGAATCTGCCGGCCGCGCAGCCTAGGCTGGCATCCAGCGTCCAGTACTCCTGGGGCGTGAAATTTTCGATTTCCTCCTCGCGGTCGCATATGATGCGAAGAGCCACAGACTGAACTCTCCCGGCGCTCAGGCCTCTTTTGACCTTCTTCCACAGCAGTGGGCTTATCTTGTAGCCGACAATGCGATCCAGCTCGCGCCTGGCCTGCTGGGCGTCCACCAGGTTCATGTCTATGTCTCTGGCCTCCTTTATCGATTTCTTAACAGCATTTTTTGTTATTTCGTTGAATGTAATCCTCAAAGCCTTCTTGTCATCCAGCTTGAGAGCCGCCTTCAGATGCCAGCTTATTGCTTCCCCTTCGCGATCCGGGTCAGTCGCAAGATATATCTTGTCAGCGTTCTTCACTTCTTTTCGAAGCTTTGAAAGCACTTCCCCCTTTCCGCGAATTGTGATGTACTTGGGCTCAAAATCATTTTCTATGTTTATGCCTAGCTCACTTTTGGGCAAGTCTCGGACATGTCCGATAGACGCTTCGATCTTATAGGTGCTGCCAAGAAATTTCTTCAATGTTTTAGCCTTCGCGGGCGATTCCACTATAACCAGGTTTTTTGCCATATTTACCTCCGTGCCGGAGCATTCTTTACTCAGGCTTGCACCCTCTTTAAAGCGCCGAGTTCAAGCTGGGCGATTGCGCTCTTCTAAGCGCTTGACGCTTTTCGGCCTAGCCGTCTTTTGCGCTTTATAGGAACTTGAAATATAAAAAGAGGCCTTTTTCAAAGAAATGCTTTTTTCTCTGCAGTCTGCATTCATGAGCCTGACAAGCCTTCTTCGCCTTATTTATTTTAAAGGATGGCTTTAAGCCTCATTAAAAACTTGACTAATCCTAAGTGATTTGAGATAACTTGTCTAGATTTAATTCTATCATTTCTGCTCCATTTTTATACCGACGCTTTTAAGCGCTTTTGCGCTTGCTTAAAGAATTGGCAGCAAATGCTTGTAAAACATTATAACCATTTTCATCAGATGTTCCTTTTTTGGAGCTTGATTATCCACTGAGCGGTGCGAATGCCGATATAGGCATTTCGCATCTGCTGTATAATCAAGCTCCAAAAAGCAGTTTCCTGTGAAAATCAGTATAAAAGTTGGCAAATTTTATAACTCGCTCTTTTTTTCAAGAAATTTATGCTCAAATGCTATTGGAGTTTAAGTACGAAAGCGCGCTCAGGGTTTGATAAAGCCATCCATTAACGCTGATACTCGATAAATTCAGACGTTCAGAAAAACCGGCTGCGGTATTCAGCTACTTCCATCCTTGGCGGTGAAGCGCTACGTCATATGGGGTTCATATGCAAATCTGCATAGCTGCCTGCTGCCAGTCATCCCGCCAGCCAAGCCCTCTATAGCCATCACCTCTGGCTTGGCTTATACCAGCGCGAGATTCGATGAGCGAGATTCGATGAGCAAGGTTGCCGAAGATACTCCTTGTTCAACGGCGCATTAAGCGTCTTTCCGTTTTTCCTCCATAATGCTTAGAGTTTTCTGGCATCGCATTCCTTTCTTGGCTTTTGATTTCGCTCTGATTGTTGTCTTTGGACTCGTTGATGCATTTCACATTTTCGGCAGGCCCTACTCTGGCCTCTCCTAAGTTTTTGTGCTTTATACTGATTCGCATATAGAATTTCGCATTTAGCAGCTTGATTATTCAGCTTCCCTAAAGCTTCAAAATAGTACATTTGGCCGCAAATCTGCAGGTATAACCTGTCTGCCTTTATTAATGCTTTATAGACGCTGCCGCCATAAAATATTTCCAAGCGCACGTTCGGACTCGCTTAATATGGCCAATCAGATTTTTGCAGCCGGTAATCCCTTAAATTTGAGCTTATACCTATTTGCTCATATCAGTTTGTCTATAGGTTGAGGAATTTTGGCTCTCTTGCAAATCGCTTTTAAATTAGAGGGGGCCTTGAGGCAGCAGAGAATAAGCGGCCTGCTTTCCCTCTCTTGGCGGGCTTTCGAGCTTTTGCCGCTCCGCTTTCGCATGCGGAAAAAACGGCGCGTGCAACGCGCAGACATCATATGCAACTTGCTTTAAAACATCCGCGTTGCACCCAGGCGTTCAATCAAGCCCTTCCCTGCTCCAGATTTTGGAATGTTCATGATCATGATTTTTTCTCCTGCAAGAAAAGCGCCGTCTTTCTTTCAGGTCGCCCAAATAGCGGCTCCGACGCTCAGAGTTGCGTAGCAAGTTCAAAAAACGCTAAGAATTCTTGCTCCCAAGAAGCGCTTTAGCAGCTTGAACAAGCTCTGTAAAATATACAGCATCTGCTTAAGATTTATGCAGGCTTTGAAATATTTTTCTTTTACGGCTCTATAACTTCATTCGCCCTTGGATATGCTTAAGTAAAGATACTGCAAATCCATCTTGGCAGTCTGAAAAATGCAAGAGAAAATTTCTAGGACAGAATCTAACTGCATGGGCATTATAATTTAAAGCCATTATCATATTTTAAACCATTTTGCCAATTCTTGTAAAGTATTTTTTTTGCGACAAAATCCTCAAAAAGAGGACGCAGTTATTCTTGTAAAATAATGTCTCCTGAATATTCATCAGCAGAAAACCCATAAGAAGCTTTTAAAGGCCTATGCTCAGCAATGAATCGATACTGGGGCGGTTTTCATTGCTAGAGCATTGAAATAGAAAAGTATGAAAGAAAATTATTGCCAGCATAAATGAGTATAAGCCCAAATGTAAAAAATATGCAAGTTTTTATTAGATCAATGCGGCAATTAATTTCTTCATTTTCAAAATTTCGCCTTTCTGCCGTAAGAATCGGGCAGGATGCCAGCTGATCCTAGCGCTGGCATGAGCTTGGCTTCTTTAGGCTGGCGCATCGGATTTCCGCTCGTTCAGCTCTATATAGGCCCGCAGTCTTCTCCGCATCAGCGCGCGCTTCCGCTCTTTTCGAAACCCGCAACCGGACTCCGAAAATTCGCGTCCTAAAACCTATTCATTGTCTGCGCGGACGCATGCCGCGTCAGCCTGTTCGGCGCAACGGGCATTTCCAAGGCCAGACGTTCCCCTCCAGCTTCGGCATCCTGCCGCCGCCTTGGAAAAAGGCTCGCCGTTGCGGCCTCTGCCGGCTTATGGGCTGCCGCTTTGGAGAACCCGCTCTTTACTGCGGCGCGCCGAAAACCCCCCTACCGCCGGCGCGGCGATCGGGGGGTTTTTATCCAGACTTGCATGTGAGTTGAAAAACACGCCATCAGATGCTTAACTGCCGGTTCAGACCGGCTTGATAACGCTTACTCCCAGCGGAGGAACCCTAAGTCCTATGCTGTATGGCCTGTCATCCCAGGGAGTGTCCTGCGCAACCATGACGCCCGTGTTGATTACGCCGGAACCGCCGTACTTGACATCATCGCTGGAAAGGATTTCTTTGTAGCCTCCCGTAGCAGGAACCCCGATTCTATGCTCATTAAGCGGTACAGGGGTGAAATTGCAGACGAATATGACAAGCGATTCAGGCTTGTCCCCCTTGCGAATGAATGAAACGATGCTCCTCTCGTAGTCGGTGCAGTTGATCCACTCGAAGCCGGCACTCGTGAAATCGTCATTCCAAAGGGGCGATTCCTTCAGGTACAGATGGTTAAGATCACGCACATAGTCTTTCATGCGCTTGTGATGATCAAACTGGAGGAGGAACCAGTCAAGGCTCTTATCCTCGCTCCACTCGTCGAACTGGCCGAATTCTCCGCCCATGAACAATAGCTTCTTGCCCGGATGCCCATACATAAAGCCATAGGCCGCGCGAAGGTTTGCAAATTTCTGCCACAAATCGCCAGGCATTTTATTTATCAAGGAATTTTTGCCGTGAACCACTTCATCATGCGACAGAACAAGAACGAAATTTTCTGTAAAAGCGTATATCAAGCCGAATGTAAGCTGATTGTGATGATATTTCCTGTAGATTGAGTCTTTTGACATATATGAGAGGAAGTCGTTCATCCACCCCATGTTCCATTTAAGAGTGAAACCCAGTCCATGCTGTTCCACAGGCCGTGATACTCCAGCCCAGGCCGTAGACTCCTCAGCGATCATGAGAACATGCGGATGCCTCCCCAAAATGACCGAATTCATGTGGCGCATGAACTCAACCGCCTCGAGGTTGTGGTTTCCGCCGTACTGGTTGGGAATCCACTGCCCGTCATTCTTGCCGTAGTCAAGATAAAGCATTGAAGCGACCGCGTCAACCCGCAATCCGTCAATGTGATATTTTTCAATCCAAAAGATAGCGTTTCCGATAAGGAAGTTCTTTACTTCGCTGCGCCCATAGTTGAATATGTAGGTGCCCCAATCAGGATGCTCTCCCTTTCTGGGATCCTCATGCTCATAGAGCGCGGTTCCGTCAAACCTCCCCAATCCGTGCGCGTCCTTCGGAAAATGCGCCGGAACCCAGTCCAGCAGGACGCCGATGCCATTTTGATGGCAACGATCTACAAAGGCCATGAATTCGGCCGGGTTTCCGTACCGGCTTGTGGGAGAGAAGTATCCCACCACCTGATATCCCCAAGAACCGTCGAATGGATATTCTTCGACCGGCATCATCTCGATATGGGTATAGCCCATCTCTTTGACATAAGGAATAAGCTGGTCGGCCAGCTCGTCATATGTCAAGTATCTGTTTCCATCCCCCCGCTTCCATGAACCCAAGTGAACCTCATAAATGTTTATGGCGTTTGAGAGCGGGTTTACTGATCTGCGAGAAGCGAGCCATTTTTCATCTGACCATGAATATTTGTTTATGTCATAAACAAGTGACGATGTGCTGGGCCTCAGCTCTGAGAAGTTTCCATATGGATCAGACTTCTGAATCAAGTGGTTCGCCTTGGTTTTGATCTCATACTTGTACTGGTCGTAAATCTGCGGGCCGGGGATGAAAAGCTCCCATATGCCTGAGCTTCCCAGCGCGCGCATCATATTTCTGCGTCCGTCCCAGCTATTGAAGCCCCCTATGACGCTTACCCTTTTCGCGTTCGGAGCCCATACCGCGAATAAAACGCCTTCGACTCCTTGGTGGGTCATGGGGTGGGCTCCAAGCTTGTTGAAGATTTCATAGTGGGTGCCCTGGTTGAAAAGATAGCGATCCATCTCTGAAATGACCGGTGCGAAGCTGTATGGATCATAGGCGGTCCAGCTAGTGTTGTAGCCCTCAATTTCCAGCTTGTACATGAACCATTCTTTTCTGTCCTTGATAGCAATCTCGAAAAATCCGTCTGAATGGATCTTTTTCATGGGGTAGCGGAATTCCGGATTTTTGTCGTCTACAACAATGATTGCCGAAGCTTGAGGAATGAAGGCCCTCACTACAACCGCCGGCTTGAGATCAAGCTCCGTTTCGTGCATGCCAAGAATATGGTGCGGATCTCCATGCGCTGAATCGATGATTTCCTTCAGCTCGTCTAAATCAACATTCGATACCATGTTCTCCCTCCAACTTCCGATTATTTTTATGCATCCAAGCGCCTTTTAGCGCCCTTAAGCTGTGTAGCCTGCCCAGCTGCGCCCTAAGGATACGTCTAGTATATCATGAAATTTCAAATAATAAAATATTATGTTAAAATGTTTTTAGGTTTTTTAAGACATTGAGGTCGAATGCATTGTTCCATTTTGGCATTCATATCTTTATTTTACAGCATTGGACCATCAAACTGAGCATGGCGAAATAAGGCCTTAAGCCCTTTTTAAATATCATTTGAATCAACAAAGCGTCTGAATAGAATAATAAAGCTGCTGTTTGAGAATTATAGCTAAAATATGACAATTTCAACCAAATCAAGCCTTGGCGAAAAATATTCGCAGTCAAATGAACCGATTTTGGAGCTTGGCTGTCCATAGAGACGCTTAACAATCAAGCTCCAAAATCGGAACTAACAGCATAACTTAGAACTAATGGGTTTTGAGCCTGGTTATCCTTGACTAAATTGCTCAATCTTCATTTTTATTCGCTTCCTTGGACTCCTGCGCTAAAAGCTGTATTAGCGTATATATTAGAATCTGCAAATTTTTATCTTTAAATGCATGTTGATTTAATTGGAAAAACAGCGTTAAGTCGAAAAAAAGCTTAAATTGTAAGATTCCTTAAAAACACTGCCAAATCTTGGCAGTTCCAAAGGAATGCAAATAATTCCATCATGCTTTATCCGCCTATAATTCTAAGCGCCGCTTATCCCCTTCATATACGCCGCATTAATGCTTTCTCGCCTCTCCCATGCCGCCTTCCAATTCATTATAGCCTTTGGCCGCCTCGCGCGCCCATGCGCTGAAATCCGCCTCCGGCCCGCCGCCCATTTCAGCATTCCCGCCTTGGCTTTTCCGGCGTTTCGGCATTGGTTGCGGCTGCGGAGCGCCGCCTTGCTCCAAAGCATTGTAGCCTCTTGCCACTGTATCCGCCCATGCCATGAAGTCTTGCGGATTAACAGGCTGATAGTCTTTATATATGGCGGAGTAATCAACATCGTCGCTTTTTGCCTCAAGCTCCGGCTTCGTCATGAAGCTTTCAGATTCAGGCGAGAATTTCAGCCTTTCCAAAGATTCATTCTCCTGGCGCGCCTGCTCTTTATCGCTTTCCCCTACCGCCTCGCTGGCAGCCAGGACGTCCGGAACCCTTTTCGGATCGGATGAAACCTCTTCAGCCTTAGGTTTTTCCGGATTTCTGGATTCCTCTTCCCGCGCAAATGATCCTTCTTCGCTTTCATCCCGATAGCTTCGGCTTTTGGACGCCAATTCATAAGCATAGCTTTCAAGCTCTCTAGTCTTGTCTTTCAAGAGATTCGCTAAAAGCTGAAGCTGCTGATCCTTCTCAGCGAGCTTTCGGATGAGCATTTCCAGCTGGATGTTCAGGCGCTCCAACTCAGCTGATGATGCAGAGTCCTCCCTTCCTGATTCGCCATCGTTTGGCGCCGGAAAAAAATCCTCGTACGCGTCGGGAATTATCTGAATATCCCATGGGCATGCTCGATCAACATACACCTGCCTTAAGAAAGCCGTGTCTTCCGACTGCGGGGTTTGGCTTGAAAAATTGGCCTTTTCAGGATTCTGGCAGAACTTGTACTTGTACCTGACCGGCCTGGAGAATGAATTTCCCTTGTCTAAAGAAACGCATTGGCAGAGCTGGCCCGCCGCAAGGAACGCTGCGTAAAGGCTTCCCTTGGCAAAGTACAGCAGGCAGTTTTCGATTCTTTGAGCCTCATGCAGAACAATCGGGTTGCTGATTTCATCATCCATTTTCTTTCTGTATATCAATTGTGAAGAAAACATGCTCTTTACTACAAAAAGCAAGTGAATTCCATTTTCTGTCGTAAGATAGGAAGAATCTGAAACGAAATAGTTTGTGGTAAAGAAAATATTGTAGTTTCCTTGCTGTTCAGGCGTAATTTCCATGTATCCCAGGTTGTTTTCCTGCCCCCTTTTCTGGTAAAATAGAATAAGATGATTCTTAGACACTCTCTGCACTTCAAAAAGCGAAGGCCCCGAAGCGAAGAATTTATCTAATCTTGTCGCTTTAGACCATTGGCCTTTGGCATCTAAGTTTTGAATCGACAAAAAACTGCCTCTATCCTCAGTGCCAGGCGTGTTGTAGATAATCGTAAGGCCTGTTTCTGTTATTATCGGATGGAGAACAATGGAGTGGATTCTATCAAGCTGGTTTTTAAGGACTACGCGGCTTGCCCACTTCTCCCCCCCGACATCCAGAGTCGCCAAGATGATATCGCCTTGCGCGTCCTGGCAAAACAGATGCAAGACGCCGCCGTCTTCTGTCACAGTGAAGTTGTCGCGGGCGTTCTTAGCGGCGGGAAGCTCTTCAGACCATCTTCCCCTGCGATAGACCCTGTACATGATGCCTTGCTGCCTTACATGATAGAATGCATGCAAGTATTTTTCAGTTTTTACAATGCAGTGCAATCAATATCCTCCTTTCGCTTGGAAAGCGCCTTATTCAGATCTGCAGCTTCTTTTCTAAACTCTGATTCGCATATGAATTAGATCTTTTTAGCTTGAATGCATGCAGATTACCATCAAATGCTCCTTTTGGGGAGATAGATTATCAATTGGAAGGTGCGAAATGCCGATATCAATCGCTGCAGCTGTATAATCAATCTCCAAAAGAGGCGGTTTTCAATGAAAATCAGTATTTAGGGAGCGATTGATATCGGCTGTTCGAGCCTTGAAAGCGCTTGATTCATCATTCAGGAATATCGCCAGTGGACGGCCAAGCCCCAAAACAGGCTCATTGGCCGCAAATAAGATTGAAAATATTCGCTTCCGGGCTGGCTTCCTTTACCAGCTCTAAAAATGTGCATCCAAACGCTCCGTTCTTGGAGCAATAATATCCACTGAGAATAAAGACGCTTCAATAGCGGAAAGAATTGGTATGTACATCGGCTTCGCAGATTTTACAAACTAGAGATTTCGGCAGGGATAAAAAGCTTTCCGGCGCCCAAGAAAGCTTTTATGCCGATTTGCAGTCAAATGTTCCCGTTTTGGAGTTTGGCTGTCCACTGGCGCTCGCTGCGCAGCCAAACTCCAAAACAGGCAGTTTCATATGCAAGTCAGTATAGCTGTTCCGATTTTTGCGGAACCCCCCAAGATCATGAAGCGAGCTGCGCATTGTCAAAAAGCGCTCAGGAGTCCAGGCCTCCACGATAGCGCCAGAGCCTCTGCGCATGCCATTTGCCAGAGTTTCTTCTGAAACCCCTGCTTTGAAGCTAAAAATAGCCGGGTGAACCGCTCCGGCAAATCAGCGCCGTTATAATATATGTATTCACGGAGGAGTAAAATGCATAGCAAAGGGCCAAACATAATCAATTTGATTCTGCACATATTGCTTATAGCGATACTGCTAGGGGGAGCAGGATATTACATACGCCAAGCCTACGCGGATTGGAGCGCCGAAAGGGCTGCCGAGATCGCGAGGCTGGAATACGAAAGGGTTCTCGCCGAAGAGAAGCTCTCTCCGCTTGAAGAAACGCCAAAGCCTCTTCTTCAGTTGGAGGACGAGGCGGCAGCGCCTGCCGAGACTCCGACTCCAACTGCATCTCCGTCCGCCTCGCCTACGCCCACAGCTGCTCCAAGGGAGATTCAGCCTCTTTTCCAAGAGCTTCGGCAACAGTACAACAATGACGACATCGTAGGCTACCTGAAGATCGATGGCACCTCCATAGACTATCTAGTAACTCAATCTTCGGACAACCGCTTTTATCTTACAAAGGACATTTACAAAAACGACAATGTGGCGGGCTGGGTGTTTATGGACTATGAAAATGACGTGTCAAAAGACGATCTGAATACTATCATTTACGGCCATAACATGAAAAACGACATAATGTTCCATAGCTTGCGCAATTACCAATCGCAATCATTCTACAACAATCACAAGTACATCACCTTCAATACAATTTATGAGAACGCTACATGGGAGATATTTTCTTTCTACCGGACAGATATATATTTCCGTTACATCCAGGTCTTATTCCCGTCGGTTGAAGACTTTTTCAGCCTGGCGACAGAGATGAAAGCTCGTTCAGCCTACGATACCGGCGTAGAGCTGCGTCCTGGCGATAGAGTTCTTACACTGTCCACTTGCACGAATGAAAGCGAGGAAACTCGCTTTGTAGTGAATGCGCGGCTGATGAAGGAAGATGAGTAGGCGCCCCAACCTAAATTCATTTAAATTACTATGCCCTGTTTATAATAACTCAAGTTAAATATAATGATTTACATCTCAAGTTTTTTTGAATTTAAATCTGTATAGAATAATTAAGGCGTTTTTTATCTCAAAAGAAAAGGCTGGAGCTAAAGCTCCAGCCCTTTCTTTTGCCTTTAAAACAAGCGGGAATGCTGGCTTTCAAGCTATTGATATTATTTTCCAAGTATAAATTTCCTTCCCTAGGAAATGATCCTTATTGTGATTTGTATATGGATCACGAATGCTGCCAGGGTGCTAAAAGTCGATTTGCGATTTTTCATCAAAAGGTTTTTCGACCGGTTTATGCGGATTTTTACGTGCTTGGCCGATATTGGTTTATTCGTGGTTCTTACTCGAGCAGGTTTAATTTATGCGCATCTACCCGGGAGGAAAATCTATTGCGCTTGTACAGGCAGCTTTGCCGCCGAGGAGAATAGTTGCTTATGGAAGTTGGTTTGAAAGAGCTTTTTCAAGCATCCGCCATCTTTTAGCCATCTTCTGCCAGCACACTCAAAATTTAGCACTAATCCTTCATGGATGATAGATTTTGAATCTTCTCCCCTCAGGCAGTATAGGATCGCTGAAACACAATCCGGCCCTCGCGTTGCGGCTCCCGCCGCTTTATGGCGATTGCGCGGGCTCAGGAGTTGTTTCTTCGATCTTATAGATTTTTTTCGGAGGGAAACCAATGCTTAATAATAAGGTAGAAATATGCGGTGTAAACACGTCAAAACTGCCTGTGCTTAAAGGCGAAGAAAAAAAGCAGCTCTTTGAAAAAATCATGCAAGGCGATGAAGATGCCCGTGAAAAATACATATATGGCAATCTGCGCCTGGTTTTAAGCATCATTCAGAGATTCAACAACAGAGGGGAATACGTTGACGATATATTTCAGGTAGGTTGCATCGGACTCATCAAAGCCATAGACAACTTCGACGTCACCCAAGGCGTTCAGTTCTCAACCTACGCTGTTCCCATGATAATAGGAGAAATTCGCCGGTACCTACGCGATAACAATTCGATAAGAGTGAGCAGGTCTCTTAGGGATACCGCCTACAAAGCCCTGCAGATGAAAGAGAAATTGACGAACAAGAACTCCAAGGAACCCACAATAGAAGAAATAGCAAAGGAAATGGAGCTGCCCAAGGAAGACGTGATTTTCGCCCTGGACGCAATCCAGGATCCCATATCGCTGTTCGAGCCTGTCTATCATGACGGAAACGACGCTATATTTGTAATGGATCAAGTAAGCGACGAAAGGAATACCGACAGCAGCTGGCTTGAAAACTTGTCATTGTCAGAGGCTCTTAAAAGGCTTAACGAGCGGGAGAAGCTGATACTGAACCTAAGGTTTTTCGAAGGAAAGACTCAAATGGAGGTGGCTGACGAAATAGGAATCAGCCAGGCGCAAGTTTCAAGGCTGGAGAAAAGCGCTTTGAAAAACATGAAGAAGTATATCTCATAGATAAAGCCCCCTTGCGGGGGTTCTTGGCAAAACAGCGAGATTTTGCAGAGACGGCATAGCCTATGCCGTCTCTTCCTGCATTTCATTGTATTCCGCTTTGACATTCCCCACTTAAAGCCGGGGGATTCTCAATAGCAAAGGAAAACCCAAAGAGACTGGCTTCCGCCTCAAGCTGGAGGCTGCGCCATCAGCCCGTCCCAAGCCAGCGCGCATGGCCGCTTGGGCTGGCTTCCTTTTAGGCGAGGCCGCAGGCGCATTGAAGATATTCATGGCACCGACTCTGCATCGACGGGATAATTTTGAATAGCATGGCCTTCTTCACCAATAAAGTATACCGCAGCCTTGCCATGGAACTCATCCAGCGGATCAACCGCAGCGCGTTGCAGAACAGACTCTGCCGATTTGCAGTTAAATGTACCGATTTTGGAGCTAGATTATCCATAGAGTCACTGTATAACCTAGCTCCAAAATCGGAACTTTCATATGCAAATCAGTATTCCTGCCCAACTCACTGCGAGTTTCTGTGACAAATTGGACAAATGAACCTTCACAGTCGGAATTCACCGCAGTGAAAGACAGAACCGCTTCATATACCGATTTTCATATAATATTACCTTTTTTGGAGCTTGATTATCCATTGAGTGGTGCGGCGCCATCCTCCGCTTTATAAAACCTTGCGGACCCCGCGAAGCCCGGCGTCGCCTTCGGCAGCTTACCGACTATAAAGGGTACGGGAAAAGAATGTGATGAACAGCAGAAACACCTCAAAGGCAGCTGAGATTGCAATTAACGCCCGTTTTTTCATGGCTTCTCCCTTTCATAGACATTCTGACGCATCAGGAAGACGCTAAACAGCGCAAACAGCCCAGGCATGATAATGGCTCAGTATGTGCCGCCTATAGCCTATGTACCCGCGATTATGCAATTTTCGCCAATGTTGCCTGAAGCGGCATCAGCATCACTATTATATACTAAAAATATAATTCGCCATGCGCTAGCACAACTGGAACTCAGGTTTCATTTGGAAGGCGACAAAAAAGAGGCCAAGACTTACGCAATAGAGGCCCGAAGGGGTTGCGTGGGCAAGACGATGACCACAGATTTTCGCGCGTTCGGACTAAGCCTGAATTGCAAAAACACTTGGGAATATCCAGAGATGAAGCAAAAGACCGCCTGCAGCTATGGCGGTGTCGAATCGTTCGGGCAGGCTGTGCTGCGTTCTTGGTCGAGGGCGACGCGAGCGTTCTCCTCTGCGCATTTCTGCATGAGTATTGCGACGACCGCCATTTATAGATGAGCCTCACGTCTGCGGCTTCCTCTTCGTTTACAGCTAAACAGCCTTCCTTGCCACGCTCCTTAAGGTACGCAAACTTTGCCGTCCTAGAAGCGTTTCCGCTGACCGCATGTGCAGTTCTCCGAAATGAAGCGGCTCTCCTCCTGCACCAGCGACGACATTATGGTTATCAGCAATTCGACCTTGCCGTCGAACGTCCAGATGCCCCTTTTCTCGGAGTAGCACTCAGTCCCCTTGATCTGGCGGATTCTTTGGAGCGAGTCGACCTTGTAGTGTCAATCTGCAAGTTGTCTTTTGGTTGAAATATCTGTACATTCGATACATATGAAAGAAGCCCGCCCATGCTATTGATCTATTATTCTTTCCGCCTGACTGATTTCAGTGCAGGCTACAGCAAATGAAAATAGCTCTGAGGTCGAGTCTTGTCCTTCCGCTAATGTTATTTGAAATGTTTTCAGAATAATTCAAAACATTTGACCTTTTTTAGAAATAATTTTTTTTGAATAAGATTGACAGGATTGATTTTTTACTGTATGATTTATCTAAGAGTTCTTTAATCAGATTAATTCTTAGGTCGACATGAGAATTATCTGTTTATTGAAAGCTTATATACCTATTATCTTTTATCTACAGAGAGATTAACGGCGAATAATTTCTGAAATCATGCAGGAACTATCTTCTTTGTATCAAAGAAATTTCAATATACATAGTTCATACAGCTTATGAGATTTCGGTGAGATAATATTACGAGAAGGATTTTTATATGTTAAAGAGACTTGTTTATTCTATGTTGTCATTTGCGCTTGTTTTGTCGATATCATCGTCTGCTTACGCAGGCAATATACCATTGTATCCAACAGATGAGGATTCACATCGAACAGCCGTTACAGAAGAGGCGTCGCCGTTGCCTTTTGTACCGTACGTTAACAGCAACGGCACTTTTACCTTTGACATTAATCATTCCATATTATCAAACAGCTTTACGATAACAAGTACATCCACGAGAATAACAATGACCGCTACTACCAATATTAACAGGTTAATGGATAATCGACAAAGATATGGATAATTTACTTAATTTAACAAAGTCAATTTAGAACAATTAAAACCGATCATTGCAGAAAGTTAAATGCTTATTAGCTA
>JAISZB010000316.1 GCA_031269465.1 Clostridiales bacterium
TTAGTACGAAAATACATTTTAAGGACATTTGTCCATGCCTCAAACACACAAATGGCTTAATATTTTCATCCTTAGTGGTGAAGCGAAGCTTCATAGGGGTTTATATGAAAAGCAGTATAATGAATGAAGCGATTGAAGTTCATGAAAATCTCAGCCTAGAAGTTCTTCCACGCTTCCTTTATAAGGCTCGAACGGCAACTCTCCCCTGTAGTTCAAAAAATCCTCAGCAAAGGCGACGCTCTCAGCCACTCCAACATGAAGAGCGCTTTCATCTATGTCAAATCTGTCAGTATGGTGGCCTGAGGTCGTGCCAAGCTCTTCATTGGCGCATCCAAGGCTTATAATGCAAGAAGGATAGAGGGTAGCGAGCAATGAAAACGTTTCAGACCCCATGGAAGGACCCAGTTTTTCTTCAAGGGCGGATGAGCCGTAAATCCTTATAATAGTTTCTCTAATCAAATCAGCCATTTTTTCATTGTTTACCGTGGGAAGCCCAAACTTAAGCTCATCAGCCTCCCATTGAACTCCGAAGCCCTTGCAAGCTCCGTCAAGAAGCGCCAGAAACTCCTTCGCAAATGTCTTCCCCGCCTCTTCCCTGTAGTATCTTACTGTGCCGGAGAAAGAAAGGCTTGAAGGTATGGTGTTTGGTCCCAGCCCGCTCTCAAGCCGGCCTATTGAAAATGTCAGCATGTCAAAGGGAGATATCGATTTGAGCCTGATGGCATAGGAAGCGCTGTATACCGCAGCAAAGGCGTCAATGGGGCTGTTGGCCAGATCTGGCCTGGAGCCGTGTCCACCCTTTCCTTTTATCCTAACATTGAGCGTAAGGCTGCCCGCATGCCTCGGACCCGCTTCGACCCTGAACTTTCCGGAAGGCGTCCTTGAGTCCATATGCAAAGCGTGAAACGCATCCACATCAGTTCCTTCTTTCCTAAGCCACTTCACAAGCTCTGTTATGTTGTTGGAAGTTTCCTCGCCGCGTTCGAAAAACAATATAATTCTGCCGTTTAGGAATTCTTCGTTCTGCTTAAGTATCTTGCCAGCCGCAAGAAGAATGGCTGCATGGGCATCGTGTCCGCATGCATGGCACACGCCATCGATTTCGCTGACGCAAGTTTTCTCCCGCTTCATATTCATCCTGCTTTCATGAATGGCAAGAGCATCTATGTCCGCCCTCAAGCCAAGAGTTCTGCCCTTGGCAGGGTCTCCCAAAAATCCAAGAATTCCTCCGTTGTCCACTTCTACGTATTGAATCTTGAATTCATCCAGATTGGCTTTGATGTATTCCAATGTTTCAAACTCCATGGCAGAAAGCTCTGGGCGGCGATGAATGCGCCTTCTCATCCTAACGGCAAGGACTTCATTCTCCTTGGCAAGCGCTACCGCATCAATTGGCAAATAATCATTCCCTTCTAAAAATACAGAGCTATGCGCTTTGCGTCTGAGAAACGCATTCCGCTTTTAATGCGCAGGATGCCTATAGAGCCATATGCAACGATTTCGGAGCTTGGCAGCCCGCTTTCATGATGCATGATCAAGCCCCAAAGCCGCAGCTTTACTGCGCATATAGTTAAACGTTGAACCTGAATAAAGTGACGTCCCCGTCTTTCATCACATATTCTTTGCCCTCAGATCGAACCAGCCCGCGCTCTTTGGCGGCTGCGTATGAACCTGCGTTTATGAGATCAGCATAGCTTACTATTTCAGCCCTGATAAATCCGCGTTCAAAATCGGAATGAATCTTGCCCGCAGCTCCCGGAGCCTTTGTCCCTCTTGTTATGGTCCAGGCTCGGGATTCCTTCGGACCCGCAGTCAAAAAGCTTATCAAGCCCAGAAGCCTGTAGCTGGCTTTTACAAGGCGGTCAAGCCCGCTTTCGGAGATGCCTAGATCATTTAGGAACATAAGCTTCTCATCATCATCAAGCTCCGCTATCTCCGACTCAATCTTGGCGCAGACAACGAAAACCGATGAGCCTTCCCGC
The DNA here is from genome assembly GCA_031269465.1 of Clostridiales bacterium. Taxonomy (GTDB): domain Bacteria; phylum Bacillota; class Clostridia; order Lachnospirales; family WQUN01; genus JAISWZ01. Next base: position 1,983 of record JAISZB010000316.1, read on the forward strand.
TCGGCCAGTTCTCGCACTCTGCGCGCATAGTCGCAATTCACGCCGTCATCCGCCAGATCTTCCTCTGAAACATTCGCAGCATACATGACAGGCTTCATGGTAAGAAGATTCAAGTTCTTTACAAGCTCTTCCTCTTCCTGGGACAAGTTCAGCGAATCCAATGAAGCCGACCTGGCCTTCATGCCTTTATCCATCTGAGCCTTAAGATGCTCAAGTATGTCCGCCTCGCGCTGGTAAGATTTGTCCGACTTTGCAGACTTCAAGACCTTTGAGAGCCTTCGCTCTATAATCTCCAGATCGGCGAGCACCAGTTCTATGTCAATAATTTCTATATCCCTGATAGGATCTATCTTGTCTTCCACGTGCACTACGTTAGAATCCTCAAAGCAGCGCACTACATGCACTATCGCGTCAACTTCCCTGATATGCGACAAAAACTGATTTCCCAGGCCTTCACCTTTGCTTGCGCCTTTGACCAAGCCCGCTATGTCTACAAACTCTATCACGGCAGGAGTCAGCTTTTCAGAATGATGCATGTCTGTCAGCCTTCTGAGCCTCTCATCCGGAACAGGCACTATTCCTACATTAGGATCAATGGTGCAAAACGGATAGTTTGCCGCATCCGCCCCAGCTTGTGTCAAGGAGTTGAAAAGAGTGCTTTTTCCTACATTTGGGAGTCCTACAATGCCTAATTTCATCCTGAGCGCGCAAAGAAGCCCCCGCCGCAAAAAGCCAGGCGCCAGAGCATGTCACTGCGAAATCCATCGAATGCGGCAGCGCTATCCTTGCGCTCCTCCTTCCGTTTCCTTTATTATGCCAAAGAGCATCAAGCGTATGCTTTAAATGTTAAACTCGCCCTATTATACTGAATCGCATAGGAAATTCCCTATTTAGCTTGGCTGTACAGCGAGTGCGATTGATATCGGCATTTCGCGCCGCCTTATGGATCACCAAGCTTCAAATTAGGCGCATTCGAAAACCGGTATAAACGCCAAGGCAAAGGCGCGTTGCATCACGCCTTTGCCTTTTTTGATCAGTCTTCGTCGTAGTTGCGGATGATGATGTAACCCAGCAATACGCTCTCAATCAGGACCAGGAGCATTAGAAATATCGCGGTCACGCTAAAGGCCGCCTTCTGATCTCTTGAAAGATACAAGCCGTTGTCTTCAATTGGCTGGATTTCCTTTCTCGCGACGCGGTAATGCTTTCTTCTTGCAGACATAAAATCACTCCTTTGTTTATTCTGGCCTCAAAAAACAGCTTGGAACGTCCCCGTCAACTCTTGGTCCGCGGAAATCAAGCTTGCTTCTGGGAAGCGGAATAGGACGCTACGATTTCTCCAAAGTAAAACGTATGGAAGTCGCCGTCGTACATAACGCTTCTTATAAGTTCCGGGATCCTGACGCCTTCAAGCACGTCAGCGTAGTTTATCCTGCATTCCAGATATGTCTGGCATCCATCTACAATCGGAGCCTCTACCATCTTTGAAGGCAGAAACTTCACTATCGCACCCTTGTCAATGTCCCTTCCGGATTTCGTGCCGCAAATTGCAAGCTCCTCTTTCATGGCGTTGTTCCATGGTATGCTTACTGTAAATGAGTTTCCCTCGTCAATGATTTTCTTTGTGTATCTCTGCGGCCTTACAAGAGTTATGAAATGCGGCTTCCCCCATACCACTCCTATGAACCCCCATGAAATGGTCATGGCGTTGGTTCCCTTGGCGCTTTTTGATGTTAGGAAAGCTCCTGTAGTTGTCAGGTTGGTCATGCCTTCCGCCAGGTTTTCATTAAAATCCATTAATATGAACGCCCCCCGTTTTGCTTGCGATTGACAGGCGCAGTTGCGCCTTCAAGCGGTTCCATGAATTTTTTGCAAGACGCAGGGGCAATCGCGATGCGCATCATAATTTCGGATATTCGGCGTCTGCCGATGTTCATTATAGCCAATATTATGCCTTAACATCCAAAAATCAATGCGAAAAATCTCGACTGCGCATCATTATAACGTAGATTGCGCCATTGGCTTGCCTTTTATGCAGATTTGCTCCCAGCCTTTCTTGCTTGAACATTTTCTCCAACTGCAGATGATGCATTGAGCGCATTACAAAATATTTAACAAGAGAAAACTTACTGGAATTATATCACAAAGACGAGCGTCATACAACAAGAACGCTTTCAGTATTTACGTCAAGGACGCGCGAGCGCATCCAAAGGGAATCCGATAAAGCTTCTTACAAAAACTTCAAGACATTTCATAAAAGCTGCCAAATTTCTAATAATAACATTGTAATAAACTCAGTGAAAAAGGATGAGAAGCTTGAAAAAAGATAAAATGAAAAAAGCGCTTTCCCTGGCTATGATTGTGTTATCAGCATGTTCAGCGACATCAGCCTGCGTCGCTGACTCGAATCCAACAAAAGCGTCAGAAAGCGCTTACGCGCGATTCTCAAAAGGAACAAACAAGGTATACCGCCGCGAAAGCATATATAAAACCTCTCAGTCAGCTGAAAAAGAGGCCAAATCTGAGGCGCCTGGCGAAAATGAGGCGCGAGCCAAGGACATAGCGGAGTCTGTGGAAAGCCTTTCCAGCATAAAGAGCGCTTCAGTCGTCATAACAGGAAATGTCGCGATAGTCGGCGTTGCTGTAGAGGATGGATTTTCAGATCTGCAAGCCATAAAGGATGAAGTGACAGACGCAGCTAAGCAAGCAGATGAAAATATAGATCAAGTCAGAGTGACAACTGATGAAAGCCTTATAGCCAGGATAAAAGGCATGTCCGACTCTTCAGGCGCCTTCTCTCCCAGAAAGCCCAGGAGTTAAAGAGGCGCGATCAAGAGAGCGCATGCAAAGCAGCTCTTGCAAATGAGCCTTTAAAATGCGAGGAATCAATCGGAAAAATGCAATGTATGACGATTTGCATGCGAAATAAACCTATGCTATACTGCTTTTCATATAAAACTGCCTTTTTGGGAGCTTGATTATACAGCGAGTGCAAAATGCCGATATCAATCGCACCACTCAATGGACAGTCAAGCTCCAAAAAAGGAACATTTGATGAAAAGCGGTATAATCTGCGCTCCAACCTCTGTAAAGCCGCGCTTAACCGCCTATGAACCTGCGCTTTACCGTCAATGAAAGAAGCCGAATATCAAAGCCTAGCGCATGAATTTCTCAAATATACTGATTCGCATTCAAAATAGGTGCATTGGGTTGCAAATCAGTATAGTCAACCTCAAAAATTACAGCTTTCATATACTCTCCTGTATATCCGCGCGTTGCATTTGAAGGGCTTCACAGGGCTTTTATGCCTAATCAGTACTGAACAGGGCTTTCTAAGTCGCTTGAGCTTGCGTCTTCAGGCGTAAAAGCTTGCTCTGCAATCGACGAGCTTCACGCCTTAACGGAAGCATTGCAACAGAAACAACGCTGTTGACTCTGCTAAAATAGTAGGTTATTATACAGAAGAGATGCCTATGTGCTGTTGATTGCAGCGATTTTTCAGATTGAATATGCCAATGCGCTTCAGCAGAAAATTGCAAGCTTTCATGGGTCATTCTGAAAGAATTGCATCCTAATAAATTTTGAAAATTAGGGGGGAGTTTTTTGATTAAACTGCATCCGCAAGGCGTGTATCTGCAAAATCAAACTGAAATTCTGGATGAGGGCCCGCTGACTGAGTCTTTTTCCAAGGCGCAAGCCAGAAAAGGCACAATGGCTTATGCCATTCTAGAAGCCCACAACATGTCAGACGACCCGGACAAGCTTCAACTGCGCTTCGACTGCTTGACTTCCCATGACATAACTTATGTCAATATAATACAAACTGCAAGAGCCAGCGGCATGACCCGATTTCCCCTGCCATATGCTCTCACAAACTGCCATAACAGCCTCTGCGCCGTCGGGGGAACCATAAATGAAGATGATCACATCTTCGGCCTCTCCGCCTCCAAGAAGTACGGAGGCATCTACGTCCCAGCCCATATGGCTGTCATCCACCAGTATATGCGTGAAATGATGAGCGGATGCGGAAAAATGATCCTCGGCTCTGACAGCCACACCCGCTACGGAGCGCTTGGAACAATGGCTATAGGCGAAGGCGGCGGGGAATTGGTAAAGCAGCTCCTTAAAAAAACATATGATTTAGATATGCCTAAGATAGTAGGCGTGCATCTTAAGGGAAAGCCCAAGGATGGCGTCGGGCCTCAGGACATCTCGCTGGCGATTATAAAATCGGTTTTCTCCAGCGGTTTCGTAAAAAACAAAGTTATGGAGTTTGTTGGGGAAGGTATAAAAAACCTAAATGTTGAATATAGAAACTGCATAGACGCCATGACTACCGAAACCACTTGCCTGTCTTCCATATGGATTGCGGACGGCCAAGTAAAAGACTACTACGAGGCTCATGGCAGAGTTTCAAGCTACACTGATCTCCATCCCGAAAATCTCGCTTACTATGACTCCTTCATTGAAGTTGATCTTGACGCTGCGGAGCCAATGATAGCCATGCCGTTTCATCCAAGCAACGTCTACTCCATAAAAGAGCTGAACGAGAACTTGGAGGATATTGTGCGCATTGTGGAGGAAAACGGTTCGAAGCAGACAGGACGCCCTTTTGTCTTGCGCGACAAGATCCGAAGCGGCAAGCTCTGGGCCCAGCAGGGGATCATTGCCGGCTGCGCCGGCGGCACATTTGACAACCTCTGCGACGCAGCGGACATCCTGCGCGGAAAATCTACCGGAAACGGCGAATTCACCCTAAGCGCATATCCAGCCAGCCAGCCAACTTTTTTGGAGCTTATAAGAAACGGCGTCGCCGCAGATCTAATGGCTGCCGGAGTTTCAATGAGATCCGCCTTTTGCGGGCCTTGCTTCGGCGCCGGGGATGTTCCTTCAAACAACAGCTTGAGCGTGCGCCATACTACTAGGAACTTCCCTAGCAGGGAAGGCGCCAAGCCTTCCGGCGGCCAGCTGGCAAGCGTAGCTCTCATGGATGCAAGATCCGTTGCGGCTACGGCTTTAAACGAAGGCGCGATTACAGCCGCGACAGAGCTGGAAATATCCTTTTCAAAGCCGCCCTACCGCTTCGACAAGTCCGTATACGAAAAAAGAGTATACTATGGATTTAAAAGCCCCAATCCTGAGGAGTCGATTCGCCTCGGGCCGAACATAAAAGACTGGCCGCAGTTTCATCCTCTGCCCAAGGACATACTGCTTCGCGTAGCCTCTTTCATAACTGATCCTGTTACCACAACGGACGAACTCATTCCCTCGGGAGATACCGCAAGCTACCGCTCCAATCCGATCGCCCTCTCAGAGTTCACGCTCAGCAGGAAAGATCCTGGGTATGTCGCAAGGGCTAAAGCCGTTCGCGACATGGAGCTTGCAAGAAGGCAGGGCAAACGCCCCTCTGAACTCGATGAAGAATACAAGCGAGTATACGATGTGATAGGATCTGGATTCAGCGAACTGGACATAGGAATTGGAAGCCTCATTTACGCGGTGAAGCCCGGAGACGGCTCAGCCAGGGAGCAAGCCGCCTCCTGCCAGAGAGTCCTGGGAGGATGCGCGAATATAGCCAGTGAATACGCTACAAAGCGCTATCGTTCAAATCTAGCCAACTGGGGATTGCTTCCCTTCATTTACGACGACGCCCCTCTATTTGAGCTTGGGGATTTCATTTTCATCCCAAGCATAAAGCAAGCGGTTGAAGTGAGAAACGGAAGCGTCCTGGCCTTTGTGGTAAAAAAGCAGCTAGAGATTATTATGCTCGGCTTGGCGGATTTGTCTGAAGAAGAATCCAAGATAATACTCTCGGGATGCCTGATGAACTACTATCAAAGCAATGCTTGACAAGGTTTTCTTCGCGGCCGTTGCGGCTCTTTGCGCGCTTTCGCTGTCTTACCGCTCATTCGCCATTGACAGGCTTGACGCCATGCTTTCAAAATCCGCCATGGCATTTACCTTGGCTGCAGATTTCTGCATGCTTGTAATATACAACAACACCGCAGGACTGATCTTTTTCTGCATAGTCCAGACGATATACCACGCAAGATACGCCAGGCTGATAAAAACCGCGCCGCTTGTGGCCTTTCAGGTTGCAGCAGGCGTCGCCGCCGCTCTGGGACTCTCAATGCTTTCCCTGCATTACAGGCTCAGCGCGGCTTACGCTGCGGCTCTTATCTTCAGCGTGTCAGCAAGCGTCTTCGCCAGCAAGAAATATCCGCGCCCCAATAGGATAATAACGCCTCTGGGCATGATTCTTTTCCTGCTTTGCGATTTATTCGTTGGACTCTACAATCTGCCTACGAATTTCAGCTCTGTTTTCCAGATATTTATATGGGTTTTCTATCTGCCCTCCCAATGCTTGCTGGCTGTCAGCGGAATGAAGATGAAATCTACAGAGGCTAAAACTTAGAATTCAGGGTTTTTATTCTCTTGAATGAACTCTTTCATTGATTCAAAAGCTTAACTTGCAGGGTTTTTCATGCTTTTGCCCAAATATACTGCTTTTCATATAAACCCCTATGAAGCTTCGCTTCACCACTTAGGATGAAAATATTAAGCCATTTGTGTATTTGAGGCATGGACAATTGTCCATAAAATGTATTTTCGTACTAAATTACCTTTTTTAGAGCTTGATTATACAGCGAGTGCAAATGCAGATATAAACGCACCACTCAATGGACAGTCAAGCTCCAAATAAGGAACATTTGATGAAAAGCGGTATATGATGATTTGCACTCATTAGTGTCAGATTATCCCTTTTCAATGCGCGAAATACCAATATCGGAATTTCGCGCATTGAAAAGGGATAATCTGACCTCAAAATCGGCTCATTGGCTGCAAATCAGTATATTTGCTCCAATCATGTCTTTTGAAAACAATAGATATTTTCCTATGTTTTTTTACCGTTTTGGCTTATAATGTAGTTATGTGGAAGAGTTGCCAAAGGCATCTGATTTTGAGCCTTTAATGCCAATAAAATTGCGTTTGGGCTTAAGCAATGGTTGAAGCCTGAAACCTTCTCATGATAACTTTGAACGCTTTCCAAATATGCCAGGCTGATGGGAGGAATCAGGCATTTTCAAGCATTATGCTGATTGCGCACTGACTGAAAGTGCTGCTTTGGATCTCGAAATGCAACGTGAAAGCGTTGAATTCTGCATTAGAATATCAGCGCCAGTGGACGCTCCAACTCCAAAATATGCTCATTTGCCCGCAAATCGGCTTAATTGCCTGATGCACTCAGCAAATCCACGAATTTTGCTATTCTCAACTGCTTGAAATTTCAACTTTACCTGTCGGCATTTTGAGATACCAAGCATGAAGGGAGGCATGCAGCTATTGAATCTTTAGAACAACTATGCTCGGATTTGCAGAAATTCATGGAAACGGCCGCCTATCTGAACTTCGATTTATCAGGCCTCCTTCATGAACTGTATGCAGACGAGGCTCATTTCATCTATGAGCTGATTCAGAACGCGGAGGATGCAGGCGCTTCCAGCTGCGAGATAGAAATTGACAACGGCTTCGTCTACTTCAGCCACGACGCGAAAAGAAAGTTTGACGACGAGGACATACGCTCTGTCCTGGCAATCGGAAACTCAACCAAGCGAAGGGACAAAAGCAAGATAGGCAGGTTTGGGATAGGGATAAAATCTATATTCTCCCATGCCACAGGCTATGAGATCCACTCCGGAGCCTACCACATCTATATAAAAGACTATGTGGTCCCCTCCATAATCGAGGACATCAAAAATGATGGAACCCTTTTTGTGATCCATCTGAAGAGCGTCAGTGAAAGCAAGATCATCTCCAAGGCTCTAAAAAAAATGGATGCTCGCGTCCTGATGTTCCTAAACAGCATACACAGCTTGAGAGTAAGAATTGACGGAAAGGATTTGCTTGATATTACAAAGTCTTCATTTGAAGACGGCAAAATATCCCTTCAAAACACGCTCCTCGATTCTGAGCCGGTTTTCTATAAAATTCATTCCGGCGCCTCAGGCGTCAAGCTGTCGTACGCCATGTCCCTCCAGCTGACGGACACTCCCCTTTTCTGCTACTTTGAGACTGCTGTTCTTACCGGCTTGCCGTTCTACATACACGCCCCGGCGGAAACCACGCCCGCACGCGACAATGTATCATTCAACGACGGCTGCAACAAGTCTCTATTAGAGAGTTTACTCCATTTATTCGCGGATCTTTTAGAAAAGGGCAAGCTTCCCTGGCATCTGACCAGAATCAACGCAACCCGCCACCTGGGCGGGTTGTTCAATCAAAGGCTGATTGACACTCTTAACCGGAAACAGCTCATACCCACTAAGTACGGCGGATTCGCGAGGCTCTCCAAATCGTATGCCTGCAGCATCCCCGAGATTTACTGCCTGCTGCCTGAAGAGCTTGCGCCGACATTGGTTCGCGCAGACATTGATTTATCTCATATCATGAAGGAGGATCGAATGATAGGAGCGAAAGAGTTCATCTTCCTCCTGAATCAAAGATGTCCCGCACTGCCTGATCCATCCTCGCTTATCGATTGGAAGAGAGCGTACAGCACGCCTTTAGTGGCAGAGGAAATAATTCGCAGCAACTTCAAGCTCATATTGGCAAAGAAAACCAATACTCTCATAAAGCCTTCCGATCTCGTCCATGTCATTGGAGAGTTTTCATTCTCTGAAAGGGAGTTTCTTTATGAAGATGAGATAAGAGCTTTCGACTTCTGCGGATCCTCCATGGAAGAAACCCAGTATATCGAGAAGCTTTTCGGAGGAAAGCGCAATACCGTCTTCATCCCCAGAGACTACCCGGCAGATATAGCTTTGATAATAAAAAACGAATCTGAGCTTCCTCAAAGAATCAAGTCTGCCGCGCTGTTCAAGTGCTCTGACGGCGTCTTCAGAGCCGGGATTTCGATACGGAGCAGCCCTTTGCACTTCAAGCAGGCGTACCCGGATTTCTTGACCTGCCATACGCCCATGCTCCCGGCGCAGCTTGAAGCATTCGGAATACGCGAGCATATAATACTCGATGAAATCGGGAAAATACAAAATCTCAGCTCGATTCTTTCATCGATGTCAAGGGCTGAATCTTTGGTTTTGGCTGAAGAGATAACCAGCCTCACGCATTTGTGCGAGCCGGACATCATGATGCTCAATCAGTCCGCCTGGATCTACTACAAGGGAAAGCCCTACAAGCCTTGCGACGTGTCAATGGACATGCTCTCCGACAAGCAATACCGCAACCTCTCAAGCCCCGTCTACGGACTTAAGTTCCTTACAACAGCCGCTATGAAGGAGCGGCTTATAAAGCTCAGGGAAGAGGCGCTTGATAGTCTATCTGATTCGCAGGTAGCCGCAGAGTACAAATATATCTCGAATATGGATGAATCAAAGCCGGAGATTGCAAAAATCTCTGAAGATCCCGAAGCTGAGGGGGAATTGTCAGAAGAGGCGAATATGTGGTATGAAACCCTAGCCATGGAGTACCTGAAGAATCTCCATGAAAGTTTCGGAGAGGAAATATTTGAAAATGATCTCGGATTTTCAACTTCTGGCGGCGATTTGTATATTGTAGAGGATCGCATTCAAAAAGGTTGGGAGGGGTGGGATGTCACGCACAAACTGGGAGGATCGGTCATTGAGTATATCGAGATAAAAGGCTCCAAAAGCGGAAAGTACCACTTGACTCGCTCCCAGCTGAAGAAGGCTTTCGAAACGGCTCTGCGCTCAGAATCCAAGTATAGGCTGCTGCTCGTATCAGGTGGGGGTGTAATGGACATACCCGATCTGCACATGGATCTTTTGTATGGGAGAATAGTCATAAATCCGTCATATATAAGCGTAGTCGAACTTTGATCCGTCGATGGCGATTTATAGATCAGAAAAACCTTGGCGAAATCCGCCAAGGTTTTTCTGCCTTCACTTTATAATGATGAGTAAGTTCCGATATTTTTCTTGATTTAACAGCGGGCGCTAAATGCCGATACAGGCATATAGCGTTTTAAAGTCGGAATTGGATAATCAAGCCTTAAAATCGACGCATTCAAGTCCGCATCGGTACAAGCGGCTCTATGATCTAAAGACTGGAGGCAAAGAGTCTTCAGCAGCTGCACTTGCGCCTGAATATAAGCTTCAGAAGCAAGTACGCCTTGATCGGCTTTGAGTTTAACCCGCCCGCCAGCAGAGCCCCGCACTTCTGGCTGACCAGTTCTCCGGACTTGCCTTCGCTCGCGCAATCTCCTCCTGCCATAGTCGCACTGCGAATGCCATGGCCGTTTTGGCCAGGGCGAATTGTCTGCTCTTTAGATATTGAGTCTTGAAGCGGCGCAATGCCTGGTTTTTGAATGCCGTGGCCGTCTGCGCCGCGCACGCCATGTACAATGCGAGACTGCGGCCCGCTTACGGCGGCTTGCTGCGGCCTTGATGCTTGACCGCATCCACAGCCTCTGGCGGCATTTGAGCTTTGACGATTTCCCGTATATTGCGGCAAGCTTGCTCCTCCAGCCGTCCTTGACGCTTGAGTTGCCTTTGCCGCCTGGGCCGCCTGGTTCGCTTGAGCCGCCTTTGCCGCCTGGGCCGCCTGGTTCGCCTGAGCCGCCTGCGCCGCCTTTACCGCCTGGGCCGCCTGGGCCGCCTGCATGCTGCCTGCGTTAGCATTATGCTGCGCGTCAACTCCGCCTGCATGCTGCAGCAAGTGAGCGCCCTTATCGGAATAATCGGGATATACCCTAGCGCTTTTGTCTAATTCCACTGATATTTCGTACGGTTCCTGATAGGCGTTGAGATCAGGCACGGTTTCTGGATCCTGGTAGGCAATCTCATAAGCGTACAGATCTGCATCGTAATCAGTCTGATCAACCCTTGCGTTTTCCACGCTGCTGTCCCCTCCTGAAGATTCTTCAACGACCAAAGGATATGAATCGGACTTAAAGTATTCCTGATACTCATCATCCTCAATATCTTCTCCTTCGTGCTCTCCCCATGGCACATCTCCATACGGAAGCGCCACCGAATCAAGAGAAATCTCGCTGAAGTCCACTTCGCGGCTGCCTGCGGGATTCGACAAATCCGACGGCTTGCTTTGCTTTGCCGCCTCAGGCTTCGTCCCAGATGCTATCTGGATGTTGTTTGCCGCCAAATACTGATCAACCAGCTTATTCCATGTAGCCGGTCCTACTATGCCGTCGGCGGTAAGCTGGAACAACCTCTGAAACGCTTTCACCGCATCCTGCGTGCCGCTGTTGAAATCCCCGTCTGCCGCAGCCTTGGGTATTCCCGGATAGCGATCAGCCAGGCCGTTCAAGTAGTTTTGAATTAGCATGACATCTTCCCCGCTTGACCCAATTTCCAAGTTGTATCCTGGAAATTCCGGCTTACCGGCATCCATGCCCAAGCCGGCATACTTTTCCACAATGCTGCTCCAGGTCAAAGGCCCCGCTATGCCGTCCGACGCCAACCCTAAAGCGTCTTGAAACGCCTTTACATTAGCTCTGGTGCGGGTTGCGAATTCTCCGTCCTCAGCTATTCTTGAGATTTGAGGGTAATTAATTGACAAGCTATTGAGCATTTTTTGAAGCAGCCTTACTTCCTCTCCCCTGGCGCCGACTTTGAGCAAGTAGCCAGGATACAGGTATGCCTTGGCTAATGCGGGCTCGCTTGGCTGAATGCTGGGGGTATCTACATTTTCAAGTATGCCGTTGTAAACGTCATAGAGCATCCTCCATGTAGCGGGTCCCACCACTCCGTCCGCAATCAGTCCAAACAAGGATTGGAATGATATAACCGACGCTTTTGTCTGGGCGTCGAAAGTGGCGTTTTCTTTTACGCTTTGAACTCCAGGGTAGAATATGCCTATATAGTTGAGCAGGAACTGCAGCGTAGCGGCATACGTCCCCCTGGCGCCTTCCCGGAGAACTGATGTCGGCGGATTTGATCCGACTTTGATGCTGTCGCCCTCTCCCTTCAGTTCAGCAAGCTTCTTAATGCCTGAGTAGACGAAAGATATTTTATACCATGTAGCCTTTCCAATTATTCCGTCAACCCGCATGCCGAATATCTGCTGGAATACCTTTACAGCGTTTGCAGTATCGAAGGAGAAAATCCCGTTAGGATTTCTGATCTGCGGTATTAGAGGATAATTTTCCCTTATGCGGTTCAGATAATTCTGCATGACGCGCACATCATCGCCTTCGCTCCCCTCGGACAGGGCGAAGCCTGGAAACGGATTTTCAGCGTCAATGAATCTGTTGCTTTCAACAACCTCTATGTCCTTCGGATAATACTGCTTTAGAATCTGCAGAACATCCAAGCCCTTTTCAGCAAGCTGAACCGTATGCCACTGCTCAAGCCCCTCGCAAATTGACGACAAGCCGCTGCAGTGGTCGGTGAAGAACGGTTCCTTATGTCCTATCTCACGCACGTATTCATTGAAGAGCCTTTCCACTAAAATATTCGTTTCTTGGTAGGTATTGCGGCCATATACGTAGTATTGGTCATATGACAAAGAATTAGTTATGTCAAACGGGTACCCCTGGGTTCTGTACCAATCCGTATATATTCGGTTCAAGGCGAATGTTATTTCACACAAGATATTGGCTCGTAAAGACGCATCAGGCCATGTCGGGTATATCTCGCTCGAGCAGACATTTTTGATGTAGTCCAGAAACGGAACTTGAATATTCTGCCCATGGGCCGAAGGCGCGGCTAGATGAACCGTTATAAACTGGGGGATTTCAACTTCCTTGTTGATCTTGGCGTAAATCGTTTCGTCCGGCCCGACTTTTTTGCTCTGCACCTTTAGCTCCATGGCATTGGCTGGAATAGAAGCCACATTTATGAAGACTACCTTCTGCCCCTCAGAAAGAGGGGTCAGATTGACAGGCAGCACGGATGTACAGCTATCCACTACCTGCGCTCCCCGCACGACTGTCGAGTCATAGTTGCGAGAATTTACTTCCACGTCGATAGCGAGGTAATGCGGTCCGGGATCATTGGGATCCAAAGTATGCGACTTGTCAGGAGCTTCAAGTGAAACAGTCTCGGTTGCTCCGCTTTCATCTGTCTCAAGTATGAACAGCACGTTCCCGTTCAAATCCCTGATGCTGACCTCAGCTCCTCTAATAGGTATAAGTTCCTCTGCTGTACGAACTTCCACACTCAAATAACCGATGCCCAATAACTTCCACCTCTCTATCATATCGCCACTTCTAAAATCGTGAAAATTCAGTCCATGCCGATGCTCAACCGATTTTGAAGCTTGATTATCCGCTTGAACAGCGCGAAATGCCGACATCCTGCGCAGCCAATCTCTATAATCGGAGCTTTAATGCGCGCATTATCATGCAACAACATGCGTCATTATTTCTTGCCGGGGATGATGAAACGCCTGCTGATGCCCGCTCCATGCGCCCGTCCGGCCCGCTTGAAGCAAACTCAATCTTCTTTTTCATCATCCCCAAGGGTCGGCGTACTCCTGGCGCTGCGCGCTGTTAGGACGCCAGACCCAACCATTATAAACTTCCATTAATCAGTATATTGCCGAGAAGCCAAATGGTGACATACGGACATTCTTGCAGGCTATGTTTGAATCAGCATTGCGGCTTCTCGCTTAAAGCCGGCTTGCGGCGGCGCTTTTTTATAATGCAAATGCTGATTTTCAGTGAACTGGCTATTTTAGAGCTTGAAAGTACAGCGAGCGCGAAATGCCGGCATCAATCGCACCGCGAAAGTGGATGGTCAAGCTTCAAAATAGGTACATTTAAACGCAAATCAGTATATAATGGCTTGGGGTGATAATATGGAATCGTACGATGACGATCTGCTTTTTGCCGGAAGCGAACTTAACGCGGGCTTCGACGAGTCAGACGGAACTTGGGAGGTCATAGTGAAATACAACGGCGATCTGGCTGCCGTTGAAGACGCGCTAGGCGTTAGAGCCGAGATTTTAAGCGAAAACTATGCCATCATAACCCTGGATGCTTCAAAGATGGATGAACTGGCTTATTATCCTGAGATAGAGCATATAGAAAAGCCCAAAAACCTCATTTTCTCTTTGAGAGACTCGATAAGCAGAGCTTGCATAGGCATCGCTCACAGTGATCTCAGCTATCATCTGACAGGCAAAGGAGTTGTTGTCGCCATCGCCGACTCTGGAATCGACTATACCCATCCGGATTTCAGGAATCCTGACGGAACAAGCAGGATACTTTTCATCTGGGATCAAACCGGCTCTGGAAAACCGCCTCAAGGATTCAGCTATGGGATAGAGTACAATGACAGCGATCTCAATAAAGCGCTAAAGCATTACCAGCCATTTTCAGTCATTCCAGAAATGGATTACATCGGCCACGGCACGGCTGTCGCCGGAGTCGCCGCCGGAAACGGCCGCGCAAGCGGCGGAGTGAATGTCGGCGCGGCGCCGGAGGCGTCGTTAATCGCGGTCAGGCTGGGTAGACATGGCGAACGCTCTTTTGTTAGGAATACAGAGCTGATGAGGGCCATAAAATACTGCATAGACAAAGCGCAATCTCTAGGAATGCCTATTTCCCTGAACATAAGCTATGGAACCAATAACGGATCCCATGACGGAAATTCCCTGTTCGAAACATATATAGACGAAATGGCGCAAAAATGGAAGACTTCCATCATAGCCGCCTCTGGAAACGAAGGATCAGCAGGACACCACTATGCTTCAGCGCTTGGGTCGTTTGAATCAAAGGACGTGGATTTCTATACCACCGACGGGCTTCGCTCCTTTTACATCACATTTTGGCAAAACTTCACAGATGAATTTTTCCTTGAGCTTATTCTTCCTAATGGCAGAGCCACAGGAGAGATTTTATACTCGGATCAAGACAGGAATATACGTCTGGGCGACATTGCCGTGCGCGCGTTCTACGGACAGCCCAGCCATTACAATGAGAACCAGGAGATTTACTTCCAGGTGGAAGCGATTAAAGGATATCTGCCCCATGGCCTTTGGAGGATAAGGATAAGATCCGAGCAAGTTGTAGAAGGCGCCTTTGACATCTGGCTCCCCGTCACTGAGGAAGTTACCAGCGGCACAGCCTTCACCTTGCCGGATACCAGCACTACCCTAACCCTTCCCTCAAGCGCGCAGCGCGTTGTAACAGTGGGCGGATACGACTACAGATACGGAAGCTTGGCGGACTTTTCCGGCCGCGGCTTTACCAGAACCGGCGGCATAAAGCCTGACTTGGTAGCTCCTTCCGTAAACATCCTTGCCCCGAAAACAGGCGGAGGCTATGACTCTTATACGGGAACAAGCATAGCCGCCCCGTTTGTCACTGGAGCCGTGGCTTTGATGATGCAGTGGGGAATAGTCCAAGGCAATGATCCGTTCCTGTACGGCCAGCGCGTAAAAGCCTTCCTTAAAAGCGGAACCCAGAAATCGCCAGGCATAGAGTATCCCAGCCCGGCTTGGGGATACGGAACCCTTTGCCTTAAGAATTCCTTGGATCATCTTGCCGCATATTTGAATTGACCGCATGCAGAAAGGAGCATAATCTCATGAGATATAAACGCTACAGCCTTTACAACAGCCCCGGCGACCCTGGTGAAAACGTGGATGAAGGCCAGCTGGATATCAACGTTTGCGACATCGACGTAGGCAGGCCCATACCAAACGCCTTGGTCTCGATATCAACTAGCGGAAGGCCTGAAGATGTTGTGGAGGAATTGACTACGGACTCTTCAGGCCAGACTCCAAGGATAACGCTTCCTACCCCTCCAATAGACTATTCCTTGAGTCCAAGCGAGCCAAAGCCTTTTAGCGAGTATGACGTGCGCATCAGCATGGATGGATTTGAGCCTGTAACCGTCGAACGGGTGCAGATTTTCCCAGAATCTACGGCGTTGCAGTCAATTTGCCTGCATCCTGCGGATTCCTTTGAGATATCGCCTGAAGCTATAGTCATCCCCGATCCTGTGCTTTGGGGGCAATACCCTTCTAAAATACCTGAAAATCCTGTAAAGGAGCTTCCTCCCTCCACTGGATTCGTAGTTCTATCCAAGCCAGTCGTACCGGAGACAATAGTGGTGCATTCAGGCGCGCCGTCAAATGCGTCGGCGCAAAACTACTGGGTTCCTTTCAAAGACTACATCAAAAATGTGGCTTCGAGCGAAATCTACGCCAACTGGCCCGAGGCTACGCTAAGGGCCAATATTCTGGCGATAATCTCCCTCACCCTCAACAGGGTTTACACTGAATGGTACCGCTCGAAAGGATACAGCTTTACAATTACAAACTCAACCGCATATGACCAGGCATTCACCTACGGCAGAAACATCTTTGAAGAAATATCCGTAGTCGTAGACGACGTTTTCACAACCTATATCACAAAGCCAAATATCAGGCAGCCGTTATTTTCGCAGTACTGCGACGGGAAACGCACTGTTTGCCCTAACTGGATGTCTCAGTGGGGCAGCAAGGACTTGGGGGATCAGGGCTATTCAGCCATCGAGATTCTCAAAAAATACTATGGGAACGACGTATATCTGATGCAGGCTGAAAAAGTCGAAGGCGTCCCTGTATCATTTCCCGGAACCACCCTTCAGGTCGGCTCTTCCGGGCCAAATGTCAGAGTTGTTCAAGAGCAGATAAACGCCATTGCAAACAACTATCCCGCTCTTAAAAAGCTGAATGTCGACGGAGCTTACGGAGAGAGCACGAAGGCTTCCGTAATGAAGTTCCAGGAGATCTTCAAGCTGCCCGCAAGCGGAGTCGTCGATTTTTCAACTTGGTATAAACTTTCCGCAATATATGTCGCCGTCACCAGAATGGCCGAGGGCGTATGATTATTTGAGTTATTAATGCACGTCAAAATAAAGGCCTGATTATCCAATCTATGAGGATAATCAGGCCTTTTGCATGAATAAACTCATTGCATATGCCGATTTTAAGATGCATGCGTCTATAAATCAGACTAACGTGAAATTGATTTTTAAGGCTGCAAATCTACAAAATTGGGAAAAATGAGAGAAATAACTAAAAGTATGCTTCCTCAGACTAGGAGGAGATTCGCATTGCAAATATAAGCGTAGAGCAAGCCTATATGCCTGAGCATCCTAAACGCGGCACTAAAAAAACTCCAAGGATAAGCAGGCAGCTGTCTCTTTTCATGCTAATGTCAATACTGGCCATTGCAAGTTTAATAGGAGCTTTCAGCTATTTTTCCTTCAAGGAGAGATCCTTGTCTGATAAAGCTGCATTTGCCAAGGCTAACGCCAAGATAATCGCTTCAGCTATAAACGGGGAGAAGTTCGAGGGCATACTCGCCTCCAAAGAGAAGGACAGCTATTGGTACAGCGTCAAATTTCTATTGGATACTGCAAGGGAAGCATCTGAACTGGAGTATCTTTACATCATTTTGCCAAATGACAATGACAGCTACATGTACTTCGCCGAGGCAGAGCCAAAGGATGGATCCGTCGCAATGGATTTTCTTGAAACGGACTCAAAGAACGAATTTCTTGATGAGACCGATGAAATAATCTCAAAGGGAGAAGACGCGGTATCCGAAATTTATGACTCTGGAAGCTACGGAATGTTGATTTCGGGCTTCAGCGTTATTCATGGAACCGATGGCAATCCTCTTGCGCTTGTGGGCGCCGATCTGACGGTTGGCGATGTCATGGCTCAGAGCAATATGTATTTAGCCAAGCTTATCTTGGCGATTCTGATTCTGTGCGCGGCAATCATTGCCGCTTCTATCCTGGCCTTTCAGGCGAAAATCAGCAAGCCCTTGACTATAATCAGCGAGGCGTTCGAGGATCTGGCTTCAGGCTCTTCCAGCCTCTTCGAGGCTGCGGACTATGGAATCCATGAACTGAATACGCTAGGAAAGAGCTTCAAAAGAATCTCAACTTCATTTAGCACGCTTATCGGAAGGATAAACGAGCTCACCAAGGAACACAGCGCCGGAAATACGGACGCTTTGATTGACGCGTCAAATTTCAGCGGGATGTATGCTGATGTAGCTAGAAGCATAAACTCCATGGTTTCAGATTACGTTCAAGAAAGCCAAGAAATCGGGGAATCCATAGCGGCATTTGGAAATGGAAGCTTTTGCACGCCGTTGCGCCAGCTGTCAGGGAAAAAGCAAATGATAAACGCTGCGGTTGATAATTTGAGGGCGTATTTGATTCAAATAAATCAGGAGATAAACAAGCTGACCGAATCGGCGATAGCCGGAAACTTATCCACTCGCATAGACACCAAGCGCTTCGTTGGGGATTGGAGAAACCTCGCGGTTCAGCTTAACAACTTCGTGAACATTATCATTCACCCGATAGAGGAATCCTCTGAAGTTCTGCGATGCATGTCCGAAGGGAATCTTGATGCCAGGATGGTCGGAGATTACAAGGGAGATTTCGCAATAATAAAGAATTCTTTGAATTCAGCTTCAGCGGAATTCTCGGCGTACATCGGAGAAATAAAAGCAGTTCTCAGCCGAATGGCGGACAACGACTTCGATCAGGAGATAAAAAGGACCTATGTAGGGCAGTTTTCAGACATCAAGGAATCTATCAACGGCATTGTAGATAAATTCAATCAGATATTGCTTAATTTCCAGTCCGCCTCAAGCCGGCTCTCAAATGGCGCCTTGCGGCTGTCGGAATCCAGCAGGCAGCTTGCTTCAAGCGCCGCCAGGCAGTTTGAAATAGTCCAGATGCTAAACGTCGCAATAAGCGATGTCAGCCGCAAAGCTGCTGAAAATGAGTCCAACGCGGCTTCAGCCAATGACATTTCCGCCATATCAAGGGAAAACGCCGCCAAAGGCAACGACGAGATGCTGAGCATGCTAAATTCCATGAATGGAATCAAAGAATCTTCTAAAAATATCTTCAAAGTCGTAAAAGTCATTGAGGATATAGCGACGCAGACAAACCTTTTAGCGATAAACGCGGCAGTCGAAGCAGCTCATGCCGGCGTTCACGGGAAGGGATTCGCCGTGGTCGCCGATCAGGTTCGCACCTTGGCTTCCCGCAGCCAAGAAGCGGTAAAAAACACCGCGAAGTTTGTGGGCGAGTCTATAGACATGGTAAATCAAGGTACGGAGATTGCAAAAAGCACCTCAAAATCCTTGGAAGCCATTTTTTCCAACATCAGCGATGTATCCTCCATAATCAGGGATATAGCGGACTCCTCAAAGCAGCAGTCCACAGCCATAGCGGACATCATGAGAGGACTTGACAATATAACCGACTCTATAAAGGCAACTTCAGATGAGTCGATACAGTTTTCAGATTTGTCGCAAGAGCTGAGAACCCAAGCGATCGAACTGAAGCAGATGATTCAGGATTTCAACTTGAAAGGATCTCCCGGAAGCTCGGACGAAACCGAAGCATCCTACTTCATCCAAAATGAAGCGTAAGACAAAGCGGCTTATTCCGCCATCCACATATCAGGCAAAAGAGGAAAAGGACAAGGGTTCTTTTTCTCTTTTTTCTATGCATACGCCGCAGTTTGAGACTTAGTAAATGGCGCTGACTGCTTGAAGAGATAAAAAAGTATTAACTTTCAATAACCTGGATAGATGCTGATTTGCAGCCTAATGTACAGGATTTGAAGTCGGATTTTACGTAGAGCTGCATTTTGCCCGCGAACTCAGGAATAAACTCCGATTTTCAAGTCAATAGCAATCAGACAACGGAGCCCGCCTATGGAATATACCGTTAGCGGCATCAAGATGATGCTGATTGCCATAAAGCTGAAATCACCGCCCATTTCGGACAGGAACTTGCGAATGTATTTATCAAACCCTTCTCAAGCTCCGCCTCGCTATGCTTGATGCCTATTTCGAGAAAATCAAAATTGCAATCATCCTTGACGGCGAGCTTCGCTTGCAGCCAGTACTTTTCGGGTACGGTTTCGTTGAAATTCGTTTGGCTGGAGAGATATCTTGTGAATGCCTAATTTTCAATGTTATTAATCAAAACGTCATTAGTCCAGACATAGGGTTTTCTCATTTTTATGCAGAACTCACGTTCAAGCGGATCCTTGAATTTTGCATTATGATCACATTTTTCTTCCAACCTATTTCGGCCAAAAGAGCAGAAAGTGAAAGGCGGCTATTTTCTGCGCCCAAAGGGTGCAGCTTTGATTTGAATTTCTGCACCCGGCGGGTAAAGATTTGAGTTTTGAGAATATTCCAGATAAAATCCTCGCATCAGCCAGAGATTCCTCGAGGTAAATCATTGAACTCCGGGGAATTCTTCTTGAAGCTCTTTTGATAAAACGTCAACGATAGATTTCCCCCAGCCTTTTTCTTCCTGCTGACGGGTTATTTCCTCGCCAATTTCCATAACGATACGCCTCCTTCAATCTCCCAACAATAGCGGCAATCTCGCGACGCAAAACGTCCTCGCAGGCAACAATGCGCTCGATTTCGGCGTTAAGCGCGGTAATGTCAGCGACCTCGCGCTTGTCTTCCTGCTTGACATAGGTGCTTACGGAGAGGTTATGGTCCTGTGCGGCAGTATGGGCATTTGGGACGAGCTTCGTGAAATAAACCGTGTTTTGCCGCTCTGCATACGCACTGACGATTTTCATTATATTATCATCGGTTCGTTTGTTGCTTTTCTTAACCTTAAAGCACACATAATGCATGTAACAACACTCACACAGAAAAACAGATTTGAGGGGAAGTAATTATGCAGTCAGTATAGTTGTTATAAACAAGATGCATTCGGATTTTTTGCTTCGCGCCGCTGCGATACATTATGCCGGGGAAGCAGGCAATCGCCGCCGTGCCGCTCGTCGCGAGCCGCGAAAGGCTGGGCATAATAAACGCAATGTCAGCTTTGGATTTAGGCGCAAGCACTCCGACGCAGGCGAATTTGCGCAAAGAGCTGAACCGAGCTGAGCGCGTAGCGTTTCCGTGGATGCTCGAGGCGGCGAAATGCGCGCCGCAGGAGGCAATCATCAACCTTGGAAAAGCATTCGAGAATTTCTTCGCCGGCAGAGCGGCGCATCCGACGTTCAAAAAGCGCGGCGCCCATGACGGCTTTAAGGTTTCCGCAGGCTTTTTCAATGCGGGCGAAAACAGGATCACGCTTCCCGAAACAGGATGGATCAAGACCTTTGAAGCCTTGCGGTGCAAGGGAGCAAAACTGGCGGGCGCCGCAACGTCAAGGACGACGGATATATGGTTTGCGTCCGTGGCTTGTGAAGCCGCCGGCGGCGCCGAAAGCCAAGGCGCCGAAGAGACGGCGGAGAAAACCGTTGGGATTGACGCGGGCGTCCGTGAATATGCTGCATCGGACGGAGAGCGCCGCCCTGTCCCGAGAGCGTGCAGAAGTCTCGAACGGCAAATCATACATGGGCAAAGAAGCGCGTCGCGAAAAGAGAAAGGCGGTAAAAACAGAAGCAAAGCAAAACTCCGGCCCGCAAAGCTCCACGCCAAGGCGGCAAGCATCAGAAGCGGCCGGCTCCGCAAAATGGCTGCGGAGATTGTCCATGA
>JAISZB010000167.1 GCA_031269465.1 Clostridiales bacterium
CGCGAGATGCATCAGCGGGAATCCACTGGCTGTTCCTTTAGATGCAATCTACATGCAGAAAGCCGCAGGGAAGCGCAATCGCCAGATCCATAAGGCTGCTGTCAACAAAGGCGGAAAGAGGAAGCTGAATCAATCTCCAAAGTATGTATTTGGCTTTCAGCTGTTCGGCAGAGTCCAAATGCCGGACGGGCGCAAGGGCTTCATTTTCGGGAGGCGATCAAGCGGGAGCTTCGATGTCCGCACGTTGGACGGAGCAAAGCTGTCTGCGGGAATCAGCTGCAAGAAGCTCAACCTCTTGTCCGGGAGAACTGCCATTCTAACTGAAAAGGAGGGCATGCGGCTTCCTCCTCATGCCTAAAGGCGGGGGTATCCGCCGCATAACAACTGCGATGATAAACGCGGAAGTTAAAGGCGTCAGCCTGAAATTCAATACTAAGCCTTCTCTATTTAGCCCTGCGCAAGCTGACAGGGGAACCCTTGCGATGCTCTCGAAGGTTGAATTCACAGAGAATGAAAAGGTTATGGATCTAGGTTGCGGCTACGGGCTGGTTGGGATATGGGCGGCGAAGATGGTAGGCCCTGAAAATGTTGTAATGTCAGATATAGATGAAATTGCTGTTGGAATGTCTAAGCTTAATGCGAAGCTTAACGGCGTCCCTGACGTCGCCATTTTAAAGAGCGACGGATTTAAAAACATCGAGCAAACGGGATTTACATGCATATTGTCAAATCCGCCATATCATTCAGACTTTTCTGTAGCCAAGCATTTTATAGAGAAAGGTTTCAACCGCCTTGCTATCGGAGGCAGGTTCATAATGGTGACTCATAGGATGGCTTGGTACAAAAACAAGTTCACCTCCATATTTGGAGGCGTACGGTATTATGAAGAGAATGGGTTCATAGTTTTTACCGCCGAAAAACGAAGCGCTTCGTACGCTAATTCAAAGAAAAAGCAATGTTTTCCTATTGCCGGCAAATGAATGAGCCTGTACTGATTCTCAATTGAAGCTTAGCTTGATTATACAGCGCATCAGAAACAATACTCTGCCATCCTATAGACAGCTCTTTTTGACGAGCTGTCTTGCGAGTTAGCCAGTCAAGAATCGCGATCCATTCACAGCCGCTGTTTTATAAGTGTTTGAGGCGAAGTCGCGCAACCTAGGGCATCTGACTTTGCGGCTGCAACTTGGAGCAATTTGGTGAAGCCAAGAGATTCTAAACTCCTATATACTGATTTTGAGTTCGGAATATACAATTAGCGCGAAATGTGGATATAGCCATTTCGCACCCTTCACTGGATAATCCGATCTTAAAATCGGAATTTTTGAGCGCAAATCAGCATAGGATGTCGCAGACAAGGAGAGGGGGCGAACGGTCTTGTGATTGAGGAGGGGAAGCCGTGCGCGGAAAAATCCTAATCGCCTTTATAGTCAGGATCCAAATCGGCGCAGCCACAGGCTGCGCCGATTTTCAGTTCTGAATCTATACTGATTTGCATTGAAAGCTCCTATATAAATAGTTGCATTTGACTGCAAATAGGCATATCAAAAGAGTTTTTATTGGTTTTAGCAGCGATCCTGCTAAAAAGCAACTGGGAGAAAATTATCAACATTGCATTGCAGATGGGATATAATTCCCCGACGCATTTGCAAAAGCATTTCAAAGCATGCATGGGGTGACACCGTCGCAAGCTAGAAAAAGCGAATTGCCTTGAAAGCCCTTCTGCCAATGACTTTTAGACTTGCAATTCAAGGAGGAAGAGAAATGAATTATCGAATTGCAGAAAAAGAAGCATTTTTAGTAGCAGGGATAAAAAGCGCATACCCATAAATTAGGAGGGCAAAAACCCGCATATGGATTCTATGTGGGCTAGTCTGACAATGGACGATTTTTCAGAGCTGAAACAGCTTTCCAACGCCGAGCCGTCAGGAATTCTATGCGTATCGGCAAACTTCACGAGTGATGTCTTCGGGATGAAGGCGATTTCCTTGATCAATATATTGGCGTTGCCACTACAAATGCCGTACCGGAGCGATGGGAGGCATTATCTGTTGATGCTTGCGCTTGGGCTGCGTTTACCGTAGCAGGAGAATTCCCTAATTACAGAATACATGGGCAAGGATTTTTGCTGAGTGGTTTCCCGCATCTGGCTATGAGTCGACAGTCGGGCCGGAAATATTGTGGAATGAAGGCCCCGACACATCAAAGCCAGATTATAAAAGCGAACTTTGGATGCCAATAAATAAAAGCGGAAAGAGACTCTAGAGCTTTAAAGGGAGCAGCATGCTTAAGCTCAAGGATGATTTACCTGGCAAATGCAAGATATTTACCTATAATGGCATTGAAAAGATGTCTGTCCTCAAACGAACCGAGATCATATTTATTTGCATATGAATCTCTAGGATGCTAAACTGACTTTTCTTGCTTGATTATCCATTTAACGGTGAGAAATGCAGAATCGGCATTCTCACCATTAAATGGATAATCAAGATCCAGAAAAGGAACGTTTGATGAAAATCGGTATAAAAATCGATAATCAAGCTTCAAAATAGGTGCAATTATACTGCAAATCGATTTAAAGCTCTCAAATAGTATAATTTCAATGCTATAAGCATAAAAGCGCGGCGTTTCTGCGGAAGTCCCTGAAGTATGGGCATCAGTCAAAAACGTTGCGCTTATAGCAATCAAAAAAACGTTCAGGGCTTTTTTGTGAATGCCTCCACTTCTTCCTTAAGGGGGATTGATGTGTATGCTCCATGCTTGGAAACTGAAATGGCTGCCGCCTCAGAAGCTACGCGAAGAGAAGTCCAGGGTTTTATTCCCATAGATATTCTGCTTATGAAATATCCAAAGAAAGCGTCGCCAGCGCAGCTTGAATCTTCTTCCAAGCATACGAAAGCGTCCTGTCGGAGCCTAAATCGCGTCTCTGCATAGAAAGAGCCGTTTCTCCCCAGTGTGAGCACAACCTTCATCCTTGTGTGGGAATCCAGCAGCTTGTCCAGAATTCTGTTGTGCTTAGCCTCTCCTGTCAGGGCGTAGCCTTCGTCTTCATTAAGAATCAGATAGTTTACATGATTGAGATCCACTCTGTATAAGGCTTCGTTTACGGGTGAAGGATTGAGAGCCACTACCATGCCTCTTCGGCTTGCGGACTCTATTATGTAAGAAACATTGCTTATTTCATTTTGCAGCGTAAGAAAATCTCCTGCGCTGAAATTGTCCAGTATTTGATCTATTTCAACTGTGGTAATCTCGTTGTTGGCGCCGTCATTTGTCAAAACGCAGGCATTGCCGTATTTGTTGACTTGTATTACTGAATGTCCGCTGGAATTCGCCGATCTGAGTACGAAGCTCTCATTAACGCCGTTTTCGTTTAAAGCGTCAATTATAGCCTGGCCATCTGAACCGGCCTTTCCCGCGTGGTATACCAAGGAGCCTGCCCTTGCCATGGCTATGGACTGGCAGAAGCCTCTGCCGCCAGGCTCAACGGAGAAGGCTTTGGCCTTGGCTAGGTTTCCGGCGCGGGCGAAGCTTTCCACTGCATATATCCTGTTGAAGCACAGGGAGCCAAAGTTCAAGATTTTCATGCGCTTTGCTTGCCGCCGCTTGCTGGCAGCTCCTCCTTCCAGGCATTATGCCAAAACGCGCCGATTGCTACTGAATGCGCTTCTTCGGTTGCGCGCAGGCATGCCGACGCGCAGATGTAAAGACGATTTTTGAGCTTGATTATCTATACTCTCGCTGAGTAATCAAGCTCAAAATCGGAACATTGCTATACGCATAAACCAAGCGGGCTTTTAGCCGAAGCTTCGGTGAAAATAAGCTTGTCCAATTTTCATCGGGAATGCAAATCCACTAAATTATTAAATAATTCGACACAATTGATTTTAATAACCTATATTCTATTATAACATTCATAGAGACTTTTTGAAAGAGCATTATTTAATTCCATATTTCTTTGAAAATTGCAACATTTCCAATAGCTTTGCGGCATCTTGCAAGGCGTATGGCCGGGGCTTGTAGTCAACAAGCCCCCCGCGCAAGGCGTGGAGTGAGCGATCATCATTGGCTGGCGTCAAGGTTGGCCTTGAAAACACTAATCTCCCATCTCTTTGCCTAACTTCATAATTGCCTTCTTCTCAATGCGGCTTACGTAGCTTCTGCTAATGCCGAGCAGTTGAGCTATTTCGCGCTGCGTCATCTCATCTCCGTCTTTGAGGCCGTATCGGAGAAGGATAACGTGCCTCTCCCTGTCATGGAGAACTGACTTAATGGCTTCGCAAAGCCGTTTTATCTGCATCTTCAGATCTACTTGGTCGTCTATAGGATCTTTCTCATCGGCAAGTTTGTCTTCAATCCTCACTTCATTCCCTTCCCTGTCCATGCCTATGGTGTCCTGGAGATATACGTCGCTGGTGTATTTTTTGCTGGAGCGGATGTGCATGAGGATTTCATTGTCTATGCATCGCGCGGCATATGTGGCAAGCCTTGTCCCCTTCTCTGGCTTAAAGGTCGTTATTGCCTTTATAAGGCCTATTGTCCCTATAGATATAAGGTCTTCGCTGTCTTTTATGTGATTCGAGTATTTTTTGACGATATGCGCTACAAGCCTGAGGTTTCTCTCTATCAGTATGTTTTTGGCATCCTCGCTGCCCCCGGCGTACTCGATCAAGCATCTCTTTTCCTCTTCCGGAGACAATGGCTGCGGGAATGAATATCCGCTGGTTACATACGAAAACAAAAAAAAGCAGTTCAAAAGTCCTAAAAGCACAAAAGCACCTCCAAGTCTCTGGTTCCGGTTGTTGCATCATATGCTGGGAGGAGCTGAGTAGTGCATAGTTACTTAAACTTTATTTGCCGCAATCTGGATTTTTTTAGACAAACTTGCTTGACTGCAAAAAGAAAACAGCAGTGAAAATAATGAATAATATGATTTACAAGAATAATTTGCATATTAATAGAGAATTCTGCTACATTGATATCACTTCATTTTTTAATATATTAGAGTAGAAGAATTAAGCTTTTATTTGATCAAAGTTTGAGTTATAATAAAGCAATATGCGTATATTTAAACGCTTTCTATAAAGGATGGATATTATTGAACTAAACTGATTTTCTTACTAAACTGCTTAAAGGAACAGTTGATGAAAATCGGTATATCAACTGAATGTTGACGCGCAGTCAAATGCACAGATTTCAGGCGAGATTATCATTGAGGGTTCCATAATCCCTTTCCGGTCAGCATTTGAATATGCGAGGCCGAAAGGCAAAGGAGGCTGCTATGGATAAAGGCAAAGCTGGACATACAGGCGTTTTGAAAACCGGGGCTAAATCTGCGCGCTTGAAATACTTCTTCATGCTTTCAGTTGCGTCTATGCTCCTGATTTCGTGCAATGACGGTGAAACTGCGGCAGCCAGGCCTTCAGTTAAAACGGGGAGGCAGTCAGAAACTATAGACTTCTCAGTGGCAAGCGGGACAGGAATGGCGGAAAAATCAAAGGTGATTGAATTTAGCGGGCCAGGCGGAGGGCAACCAAAAAGCAGCAGATGGGAAATTCAGACCGTGATTGAGTTTACAAATTTAGAAAACTATGCCTCTGATAATTTTGGAAGTGTTCTGAGTTCCCGCTTTGATGAAACTAATTTTCCGCTGTTTGCGGCTCTTAAATCAGAGGGCCTATTCCTTTATGGAATTAATCCGCGCGGCATGATTCTAGTCAATGAAGGCAGAGGGACTTATTTTGACTGGCCGTCATCAAGCGGCGCGGGAGAGCTTCCTGTGATGAGAATGCGGGATTTCGATGCTGACGGAGAAAATGAGCTGGCTGTCGTTCTTACGATTCAAAGCGGTTCAGGCGTTGTTAAAGAGGAGCTCCACCTGCTTGATGGAATAAGCTCCGGAAGCAAGGATGAAAATCCTGTCTATGAAGAAAGCTCATTGGACTTGAATGCCTCTGCAGAGCTTTTGAATAGCTCTGTGTCTTTGCGGAAAAGAGACGGGGAACTCATCCTTGCCCTGCCTGGGTTTGAGTATGCTATAGGACTTGAAGGCGCTCTTGCCTGCGCTGCTGAAGAAGCAGAGCTTGAACTTCATTTTGGAAACGTCATTGATTACATATTTGATGGCGAAGGCTTGAAGCTGAGGGCTGCAGCGTTTGCCCGAAATGGAGCTTCTCAGTTGAATTTGGGAGAAATAGCTGGACGGGTCGCCTTTCACGAAGGGATGTTCTCCTTTGAAGATTTGCAGTTCAACGTCTCTGGCAAGTAGCCAAGCATGCATGAAAAAGCCAGGCTCCGAACTTCCGGAGTCTGGCTTTTTCACTTTCCGAGCCAGATCTTTTCCGAGGATTGCGTCCCAGCCAAAGGGATAGGGCGAAATCCTCCTCCCGTCCGTCCAGCCGACAAGGACGGAAGCTGATTTTGCAAGGCGTATAAAGGGAGTTGCTACAGTGAATCGACAGGAGGGCGGGCTTCGCACCGGCCCGGGGATCTAGAGGGCGAAATCCGTGCCTTCGCAGACTTATGCAATAGCAATATGAAGAAGCCTTTTGAGTTGGGACGCGTTGATGACGTTTATAGGAAACTGGGGCGATGTAATCATAAACCACATGGTTCTGATTCAATAAGAGCCGTGTCGCAAGTGAAACGTGCTTCTGCGATAGCAAAGTACGAGCAGACTTACTTATCGAGCATACAAGAACTTGCAACGTTCGGAAGCAATAGAGAGGCTTATGAAAAGCGAGTTGGAGAAATAATGACTTTGCTTTGTTGCGCGCAGGTTCGAGCAAGCGCTACTACATTGCTTCTTTTCCGTTTTTCAATACACGGAAACTCTCTCGTATATAACCTTATCCTTGGCAGCAGCAATATTGAAGGCATTAAACTTTTCAAGAAGACTGCTTGGAAGACGTTTGGCGGCAAGTCTTCGGAGAAGGATACCCACGGCAATGAGAATCAAATTATGTTCGATATTACAAACGAAGGCGCTTATACCACACAGACTGACGAATACTGTTACTGCGTTAAGGACATTGCGAAATATCTATTTTCCTTGTTTGAAGGGAAGTCAGACGTTCCGCTGACGGATGTCTGGGCGGTTTTGGATGAGCATCCAGTATTCCCGTCAGAGGGATACGCAAATGATATTAAGAAAGAACTGAAGAACGACTATAACTGCACGGTTTCAAGGTCGTCGATAACATTTCCGAACAGGAGGTAATGACTATGAAGGCAGTCAAGGGATATATAGAACGAAAAACGATGCTCTACAAGATCGGCGTGGAATATGGTGATTACACCATGAATTATGTACTCGGCTGTAAGCATCCGTGTTATGCATTTCTGATGGCGCGTCGGTTCGGCAAGGTTGCTTCCTACGAGGATTGGCTCGAACCGTACCTTGTCAGCAACACACTGGAAATACTCGATAAAGAGATTCCGAGGCTAAAATCGAAAATCGAGTCGGTTCAACTATGCTTCACGACCGACCCGTTTATGTACGAATATGACGAAATAGCAGAAGTGAGCCTTGCCGCCATCAGCAAGCTTAATGCTGCAGGAATCAA
>JAISZB010000287.1 GCA_031269465.1 Clostridiales bacterium
GCGGGCGCCGCAATCCCGGCGCCGGCTGCCTCTAGAAGAGGCTCCTATTTCCTGTTCTTGCCGTCGTTCTCCTGATTCTTGATGCATTTCCTGATCTTAAGCCTCGTCCAGGCTGCCGACCGCCGAGACGCAACAGCCCCCGGCCCGGAGCTTCCCGCTCTACTTGCCGCCGCACTCGGGGCGGCGGTCTAAGGGCGCCGGCGCGGACTTGCCCTTGAGGCGTCCCATGAGCTCGGACGCGCCCGTCTTCGGGGGGTATGGCCAGGCGCGGGCCGCGCGTGGCCGGTGCAGGCCGCGCCCTGCGCGATCTCCACTTTCTTGCAGCCGCATAGGGTCTTCAGAACCTCCCCGGCATCCTCCCTCAATTGCCCATACATCGCCTTTCTGCTGAATTTCGGAATAAAGTCAATTTGGTACTTATCCTAATACTCGGATAAGTACCATAATCCTAACTGGTTTTTAATCTTGACAATTCGCTGGATATCCTTTAATTCCATTTGTTTTATACATAACCTGCCCGGATTGACAAGAGCTTGTTAATTTAAGCATAAGGAATAATATAGGCTCAAACCCATGTCATGACAATCGCCATGGCTGTAAATGGGAAAGCATGGATGGCCGCACTATAGAAAATACTATGGCGGGCTATGGCTTCAGGAACCGCAAACAAGTTTCCTCCTGACCGGGACGCCCATAGGCCAGAGCTGAAAGCGGCCTTGAAAATGATCAGCTCAAGCTGCCGCTTTCCATCTATGGATCATATTGGAAAACAACTTCTGTAAGAGTTTTCTTATAATCCTAACAGAAAATCCAGCTTAACTGTTGCATCCGAAAGCAGGCCATACAATTCGAATTATATTTCTATTAGGATTATATTTCTATTAGGATTATGGTATTGGCAATTCCATTTCGTATGTGGTAAACTAGAAGCGTCCACTCAATGGATCGCCCTCTGATATGCGCTGTTGAGCACTAGACGGGAGCATCAGCAGTTTTCCATTAAAGGATAACTATACATCTTTTTTCAGCAAAATACAAGGAAATGAATTCCTCAAGGTACATATAAAAAGTATGCAATCAGTTAAAAATGTTGAACATTCCGAAAATGTAAACCTATATTGGTATATCTGCCTGCTGTTTTTATCTGCGCCCATCCCTCAGGCGCATCTGAGCTTGCGATCAATAATGCTGGATAGAGATGGCGATTTGAGGTAAACTATGCAAAAGTCCTGCGCGAACGCAAGTTTAATGCGTTGCGCGGCATATCCTAGCATGCTTGCCGCACTGTCTCCGGCTTTTTTCGGAGAACCATGCCTTGGTTCTATGGAAGGTGCGCCAAAAAATCGGCGCGTTTGACTGCGCATCGGCATGCATCAAATTAACGGAACGAGGAGCGACAATGTTAAACTCCAAAAAGAACTGGTGGATGAACTCTGTAATTTATCAGATATACCCTCGAAGCTTCCAAGACAGCAATGGAGACGGAATAGGAGACCTAAGAGGAATTATCAGCAGGCTGGATTATCTGAAAAAGCTTGGAATTGACGCTATATGGCTCTCGCCAGTCTATAGTTCCCCTCAGGATGACAATGGCTACGACATATCTGATTACAGGGGAATTGATCCCGTCTTCGGCACTCTCAAAGACATGGAGGAACTTATAAGTTCAGCCAAGGCATTGGGCATCCGCATAATCATGGACTTGGTGCTCAATCATACCTCTGATGAGCACCAATGGTTCATAGAAGCCAGAAAAAGCCTCTTCAACCCTTGGCATGACTATTATGTATGGCGAGACGGCAAAGAGGGCAGCCCCCCAAACAGCATGAAAGCCGCCTTCGGCGGCAGCGCTTGGGAATGGGTTCCTGAAATCGGCCAGTACTACTTTCACCAGTTTTCTCTTAAGCAACCCGATCTGAACTGGAACAACCCACAGCTGCGCAGGGAATTATACGATATGATCCTCTGGTGGATGGACAAGGGTGTTGGCGGATTCAGGCTTGATGTCATAGATCAGATTGCCAAGGAGCCTGATCAAATGATCACAATGAACGGATCCAAGCTTCACAGTTTCATTCGCGAAATGAGCGAAGAGACTTTTCAAAAGGGAGATCTCGTCACCGTTGGGGAAGCATGGGGCGCAAATGTTGAAAATGCGAAGCTGTACTCCAATCCGGACGGCAGCGAGCTCTCAATGGTATTCCAGTTCGAGCACTGCACTTTGGATCAGAAAGTTGACGGCAAGAAGTGGGATCTAGCGCCCTTAGACTTTATGGCTCTGAAAAGAATCTTTTCCAAGTGGCAGATCGCTCTGCACGAAACAGGCTGGAACAGCCTGTTTTGGAATAACCATGACCTGCCCCGCATAGTATCCCGCTGGGGAAATGACGGAGTCTACAGAATTCACTCAGCAAAAATGCTAGCTACCCTTCTGCATGGATTGCAAGGCACGCCCTATATCTACCAGGGCGAAGAACTGGGGATGACTAATGTGAAATTCTCGTCCATAAGCTCATACAGGGATATAGAAACCGTCAACATGTTCAAGGAACGCAAAGAAAAAGGCTTCAGCGAAGACGATATTATGAAGTCAATCCACGCTAAGAGCAGGGACAACGGCAGAACCCCGATGCAGTGGGACAAAGGGCAATACGCCGGGTTTACTACAGGCACCCCATGGATTCCCGTAAACCCCAACTATGAAAAGATAAATGCCGCGCTTCAAACAAGAGATCCTGATTCTATCTTCAATTATTACAAAAAGCTCATCAGCTTGAGAAAAGAATACGATATTTTCGTTGAAGGAGCATACAGTCTTCTTATGCCGGAAGATCCGCAAGTTTTCGCGTATGAGCGCAAATGCCTGGGCAAAAAACTCACAGTGATATGCAACTTCTTTGAAAATGAAGCTTATATTGAAAACTCTGCGGACATATCTGACATGGCCCTCCTGCTTTGCAATTACGGGGAAGCTGAGCCTCTAAAAAAACTTCGCCCTTATGAGGCGCGCATGTATTATACCGACAGGGACAGCCATGCCTTGTAGAAACGCCGCATTCGCGCCATGAAGGCATGCTTGAGCCCAAGCATGCCTTCATGGCGCTCCCAACTTAATTTATACTGATTTGCATATGCAAATCAGTATAAGCAAGTCCCGAACTCCACCGACCCTCAATAAAACGCACCGATTTTGGGATTGATTATCCATCGAGACTCTGTACAGCCAATTTCCAAAATCGGAGCTTTCCTATGCGCATCAGCAAATATGTGGAGAGAGGACTTATTTTCCCTCGAAACCGCAAAACAGCATGAAATTATGAAACGCGGCTTTGCCGGCATCATCAAATTTGTAAACTCCAGCATCTCGAAGCACTCTTTCGAAAACCAATCCTATTTCCTTTTTAAGAACTTCATTGGCCTCTTTCAATTCAAGCGCTCCACCGCATTTTTCCCTGATACCCGCAAGCCATTCAAGATGAGGCGAAAGAGCCGAATCATCAGCCTTTTCGCCCATTAGCCACAAAGCCATGCCATCCATTTCCTGCTTCAGCCTGCCTGGCAGGACAGCGAGCCCCATAACCTCAATAAGGCCGATATTCTCCTTCTTGATATGGTGCAAATCCTGATGCGGATGAAAAATGCCAAGAGGAAATTCATCTGTCGTCCTGTTGTTTCTCAGAACAAGATCTATCTCCCATAAGCCGTCATTTCCAATTCTGGCGATTGGAGTCAACGCGTTGTGCGGAGTGTCTCCGGTATATGCTCGAATATTCGCGCCTTCATCGCTGTAATTCTTCCATTTGTTCATTATTAGCATGCAAAGGGCTATAAGCCTCTCTTTGTCGCCATCAGCCGCCCTAATCGCTGACATGGGCCAATTCAGCAGGGAAATCCGCGCATCTAGAAATGACTTATGAGAGTAAAATGCATAGCTTTCCGCTTTCTCCATGGGAAAGGCATGGCGCCCGCCTTGAAAGTGGTCGTGAGACAGTATTGAGCCTCCGACTATTGGAATGTCTGCATTTGATCCGATGAAGTAGTGCGGGAACTTCTCTATGAATCCCAAAAGCCTCCTGAAAGTTTCCTCGTTCATTTTCATAGGCACATGCCGAGACGAAAGAACAATGCAGTGCTCATTGTAATAAACATATGGAGAGTACTGGAAGTACCAAGTTTCAGAGCCTAAATCTATGGGAATCAAGCGCAGGTTCTGTCTGGCCGGATGGTTGAAGCGCCCCGCAAAGCCCACATTCTCCTTGCACAAAAGGCACTTTGGGTAGTTCGTCTGCGCCAAGGACTTCGCCGCAGCTATGTCTCTGGGATCTTTCTCAGGTTTTGATAGGTTTATGGTTATCTCCAGATTTCCGAATTGAGTGTCCGCGATCCAGTAGAGGTTCTTTCTGATGCCGTTCATTTGGATGTAGTGATTGTTCTGGCATAAAGCGTAAAATGCGTTTGTAGCGGCCTCTATTGATTCAAGGCTGTCTTCGCGGAATTTTCTCTCGACTTCCGACGGCCTGGGAGTTAGGATTCCCATTATCCTGGCATCCAGCAAATCTTTTTGAACAGGGGTCTTTGCGTGAAGATTTAAAATCCCGCTAAGAATATCATAAACGTCTTCTGTTAGCGCCCTTTCATCAGCTTCGTAAATATCCTCGCCCGGATCCAACGAGAGAATGTCTAGCAAAGCGTTTCTTGCCCAGTTTTTATCATTATTTTCAATCAATCCCTTGCGCAGGGCAAATGACAGCAAGTTCTCTATATTTTGCAACGATTCTGAGTTGCTCGCCATGTTAGCTTCCCTTCCATGCAGAATTCATTTCATTTGCCGCCGTACCCATTTGGATGAGCCGCATGCCATTGCCACGCTGTTTGAATTATCTGATCCAGCGTGTTGAACTTAGGCTTCCATTTAAGCTGCCTTGATATCTTCTCAGATGAAGCCACAAGCACAGGCGGATCTCCATGGCGCCTGGGAGCCATCTCTACAGGAATTCGCTTGCCTGTAACATCTTTGGCCATCTCGATTATCTGCTTGTTGCTAAATCCCTTGCCATTTCCGAGGTTGTAAATGGAGCTGCAGTCATCTGCAACAAGCTTCTCCATTGCCAGGATATGGGCATCCGCCAAGTCCGTCGCGTGGATGTAGTCTCTGACGCATGTTCCGTCCTCTGTGGGATAATCGCCTCCGAAGAGTTTCACCGCAGGATCCAAACCCATAGCAACTCTGAGGACATTTGGAATAAGGTGCGTCTCTGGCCTGTGATCCTCTCCGATCTTGCCGCTCGGATGAGCGCCTGCTACATTGAAATAGCGAAGCGCTGCATACTTTAGCCCATATGCCGAATCATACCATTTAAAAGCCTTCTCAACCGCTAGCTTTGTCTCGCCGTATGGGTTAATCGGCTCTGTTGGATCTGTTTCAAGAATCGGAATGCTCACCGGATTTCCATATGTCGCGGCTGTGGATGAGAATACAATATGCCGTACATCCATCTTCAGCATTTGCTTTAGAAGGCATAGCGCGCCATAGAAGTTATTCTCATAGTATTTCATGGGATTTAAGACGCTTTCTCCGACTAAAGAGAAGGCGGCGAAATCTATGACGGATGTGATCTTATTCTCTCTGAACACTTTTTCCATGAAGAAGTCGTCGCGAAGATCCCCCTCATAGAATTTTGCGCCCGGCCAGACAGATTCTCTATGCCCTGTCTCCAAGCTGTCGACGACTATCGCATCATACCCCCGCAAAATCAGCTCGGTAACGGTATGGCTTCCAACATACCCAGCTCCGCCGCAGACCAAAACAGCCATATGGAAAACCCCTTTCATATTTCAACATCGAGAGTGCGCCGAAACAGATGATTTCGCCAATAATACTGATTGCATAAGAAAGTTCCTGTTATGGAGCTTGACTGTGCGTCAAGAGAGAAATGCCGATAGGCATTTCGCACATTGAAAGTGTATAATCAAGCTCCAAAATAGATGCATTGACTGCAAATAGGTATATTCGCTACTTGCAGGATACGCTCATAATCATATGCCTGCAGGCTTTCTACAGACAGCGCTATATACCGCCTTCTCATGCAGCATGCACGCATTGAACGCGTCAAGAAATATCCCCTATGCAGATGCTCGTCGCATCCTCGGCTCCTGCTCCTCGGCATATTCATTATTTCCTTCATTTGAGAGAATGATCGGAGCGAACCAGGCAATTTATTCTCCAAGCAATGAATGCACGCCTTCTATTATATAATTAATTGGAACATACTTCAATTAGCTTTTTGCATTGGAATCTTGCCTCTTAACCTTTGGATTTAAACTCCATAGAATGGCTGGCGCTTATATCAATGCTTCTTTCCACTCCCTTTTATTGCTGCTAAAGATTTCTCTTTTCTAAAACGATAAATATTTAGACTGCTTTTATTTTCAATTGGAACTGAACGAATTAATGCACCCGCCTTGACCCTCTGCCTTAAACGCGTTCTCATCAAGTTACCTTATAAAGCGACTGATTATGCCGATTTGAGGCGCTGTACAGCCAAGCTCCAAAATAGGAGCTTCATTTCCAATTAAGAATATATTAAAAATCAGCAGTCTGTATTTTTACATAGGGTTTCCAAAAAGCAAGTACATAGACGACATCTAGCAATGCTGATGCGCATCGTTATATATGCGAAGATATAAGTATGAATTTCCAGCTGATTCCGCAGTTTGACCTCCCCGGTCAATTCCTCACAAAACGTTTCTGGAGATGTTTATAAGCTCAATTGCAAACTGTTCTATGCTCACCTGGGCTAGATCATTTTTTACCTTGTGCATTACTTTATTGCATTACTTTAGGCAATGAAGTCCAAACTATATGCAGTGTGATTCTGCTCCTCCACTGCGCAATCCAGAAAAAAGCTTGACAATGCAGATGCTCATAGAAAAGCTCCGATTGCAAGATTGACTGTACATGAGTGCGAAATGCTTTCACACCGTGAAGACGATAATCAGTCTCCCCATCGGTGAGATTGGCTGAGCATGGTCATTTGTCTTCCATCACCTGCCTGGATCCCTCTCAATTCTCAGCTGGCAAGCAATTAGATATATTTCTGCAGATGCACATCCTGCTTGATGATTTACAGTCTTCAACAATAGGAGGTTTCTTTATGAGCAAGCTATTTTCAAGATTCAGATTAAGTGTCGTTCTCATAGTTATTTTGACAATATGCATCACTTGCGCCGCCATATTCATCGTCATCCAACTGTCCTCCGAATCTGAGGAAGGTTACGTGACTGTAAGCAAACCTCTCGAAAATATAATTAACTTCTCATTGTATTTCAATCAAATGCGAACAGCTGAAACTGGCTTAGTCAATAGCGACCAGCCCGAAGAGTCTTACAAGCAGGCTGAAACCTTGAAAGAAACGCTTAGTAAAATGAACGAGCTTATAGATCAATATGTTGAAGCGATAAAAGCGAACCCTGGCTCATATTCTGAAGCGGAAGCAGAATCAGTTGATAGGATCAATGAAATCCTTTCAGACTATACAGAAATCATAACAGACGATCTTATACCTTTAGGAATCGCAAATAATATTGACGGCGCAGATGGCATTATAAATGATTCCCTGGCAAAATCTGAGAATGAGATCAAGCATCAGATGAAGAATTTAATTTCATCATCAAATCTATATGAATTGGATTATTTGTCTGCTTCCGCTAAGATTGAGAGCATCACAATATCACTGATCCTCGGAGTTATCTCAGCTATCTTCCTATTGTCAGTATTTATTAAAACTCGTCTTTTTTCAAAGCCTCCTTTGCAGCAAGACTACAAAGATTCAGACGCATAAGGGTTCTTCCTGCTTTTACATGCGGGAAACGCCTCCTCAAGGTAATGCGAAGAGGCGTTTCCCGTTCCAAGCCATATCCTCAGCAATCAACCAGCGCTTGCTGAGGATGTTTACGTGCTTAAGGATAATCAAGCTCCATAATAGATGCCTTTGACTGCAAATCTGTATAGAATGCATCTTAAATATGCTCCTCTATGGTAAAGCGCACTGCGATTCTCTAGAAATAGAAGTTCTTCCGTTCGTTGCTAGGATGGGCCAAAAACTCCCAAGAATGCGCTTATTTCTGAGATTTTTTTAGAAGCTGAAAGAAAGCAAAAAAAACTTATAAATTGCAATATCAAATGCAACAGATGCCATAGGGTTTTTTTTCCTTTACCCAAGTGGAAGACGTAGAAGCAGGGGCCACCAGACCCCAAGACCGCCGAAGCCGCAGGCGAGGCGGTCTTGGGGTCTGGTGGCGGCGAAGGCGCCGCTCCGCCCCTTGCGCTGTGCCGCCCCTTGCGCTGTTTTGAGGATCTCTATCTCAAACATTTCCGCAGGAGTCTTGTATCCTAGAATTTTCCTGGGAAGGCTGCTGTTCCAGTCCGCCGCCTTGGAGATCAGCTGCGCGGGCATGTCGCCCGCGCTTCTCCCCTTTTCCGCGAAGCGGCGCAGAAGCCCGCTGTGGCGCTCGCTGGCCCCCTTCTCGAAGCTTGAGTGGGGATGGCAGAAATAGACTGCGCGCTCCGCGGCGATCTGGCTGCGCGTCTTCCTCTCGACTATCGCCGGAACTGCGGACTTGTCCGATTTTTCCCGACGGCCGAGTCGATTTCCCAATGGCCGAACTCCTCGCGCGCCTCCGCCGCTTCGGGCCGATCTTCGACGCCCGCCCCCAAAGCCCTCCCGCTTTGGCGGGCTTTCTCGCTTTTGGGCTTGCGCCGAACCTTCAGCGCCAAATCTATATTCTTAATCGGCATAATGCCCAGATCTATGCAGTTGCATGGCGCCTTGGCGCAAAGGGCGGGCTTCCCCGAAAGCTCCGGCTCCAGCTTCGCGCGCCCCGCCGCTGCGTCGGGAGGCCGCCCCTCCCCCGGCTTCTCGCCGGCATACGCCATAAAATCGGGGCGTTCAGCAATTTTCAGGGTCTTGCGGCAATTCTTGCGGTTTTTTTCATGCGCCGCGCCGCCGCGCCCGTCTCGGCGAAATACTCGAACCTCTCCGCCGAATCGCTGTTAAGCTGCCTCGCCGTCCCGCGCTCTGTCTCGCGGCCGGCGGCGGCCTTGTCCCCGCCGATCCCCGCCGCGATGGCCGGCGCGCCGGGCCCCTCCCCCGAAAGCGCCTTGATCTCCCCGCGCCCGAACGGCGACAGGCGTTGAAACGTCCGGCTTTCTGCGCTGCCACTTGCATTGATCCACAGGGATCCGCTCCTTCATTTTTGTTTCGCAAACTAAATGATACCGTGTTTCCCTATGGATTTCTACTGGCTGTATCTGTTGCATTTCATTTTACAATGAACCTCCATTATTTACATGCTTCCTCCCCTCACTTTTCTCTTGACTTTTCATTGGAAAGCTCCAAATAAAAATCCCGCTTCATTTGAAGCGGGAGGGTAGTTATGCGGTGACTTTTTTAGCCGTAGTATTTCATGAACTCAGCAGGCGTCATAATTTCGGGACGCTCTATGTCAACATCATCGAAATCATGGTCGCCTGTAATCAGAATGTCAACATCGGCAACAAGCGCGGATATTAGGATTGGGTAATCTGCTTCGTCGCGCAGACGAAAAACATCATCAGTAAGCGTTGTCTTCGGTGTGTGGACAAGCCTGTACGGAAACTTTTGCAGGAATATCTCAAGCGCAGGCAGTTTGAGCGGCAGCTTTTTTCTCGTTATCCTGTAAAGCTCCTCAAGACTGTACGAGCACAGTACAACATTGTGCCGCCCCGCAAGCGTTTCCATCAACGCATTCATCCGTTCGGATGGAAAGAATATGGCTGAGAACAGCACGTTCGTATCAAGCATTACCTCCACGGCGTTCCTCCCACATTTCTTTCCTGGTTTCTTTTACGAGCCTCACAACGTCCTGCTCGTCACGCAGCCCAAGACGCTCCGCATCTCCGGTAAAAGCGGTCTGCACCTCTTTCAGAGCAATCATAGCGGCGTTCGCGATAACAATGCCGCCATCCTGCTCCATAAACACAACCTTATCTCCCTCTCGCAGACCGAGCTTTCGCCTCATCTCAACCGGAATTGTGACTTGACCTTTAGACGTAACACGGGATACATCAAACATATTGCCGCACCTTCCTTACAAGTATTACTTTCGTTACATCCATATCATACACAATCCACGTGTTAATGTCAAGCGTTTTTTATTACGCAAAATATACTGCTTTTCATTGGTAATTTATAGTATAATTCACACAGGCTGTAAGGGGTCTTTCCCCCTATGAATCCTCGGCAGGGCGGAAATCATCTTGTCGCCCGCGCGCAAGGATATAAAAATGGCAATTAATGCCAGTTGATGGGCGTGCTGATATTGTGGTTCAAAGAACAGCAACATAACTGCTATAAATTTCCAGTTGTCTCTTTACGTTGCCAATAAGCACTCAAAGGCTTCAACTTCGTCGAATAATTGGAAATTTTCAGATACTGGCGAGTTTACTCTGCGGCGGCTGCCTTTATCGGCTTCATATAGGAATTTGCAGGTTCCCGGCTTAAACTCGGAGAAAGTGTCTGCATGCGCTCCATTTAGCATTTCAGACTTGGCATATTTCCAGAATCTTTCAATCAAGTTCAAATTGGGCGGGCAGGGGGGGAGATAAAAAAGCTTGATCGACGGATGAAGGGCGATATATTCTGAAATCGCCTTGCATTTTTGATATTTCGCGTTGCCCGGGGCGATATTCAAGATCGATCCGGGATATTAAGGCAAAAGCTTATTGAATGGATCTACGGCTGAAGCCGCATTTATGCAGGAGCCGCTGCCTGTTGCGCATATGGCTTTCGCCGCGAAATTCAAGGCCCGGGCGCATCATGCCGCTTCCTTCCGCTTGCGGTTTTGATGAAAACCCTCTTCTCCGGCCAAACATAGGCGGGATGGAAGGCGTGGATGAAATGCGAAGCGCCGGCAAAAAACAAGCTTTCAGCCCCTTTTTTCGCCGCGTCAACGGGCGGAGCGGGGCTGAATTCAAGAATTCCCTCCGCTTCATTGGGCTGGCCTTGGACGGAAAGCTTCCGGCTTTAAGCCTCTCCGCGCCGTTGGCCTTCATAAACCTGCAAGCCGGGGGAATTGAAGCGGATGCGCCGAACTTGGCTTTTATTGCGCAGGCGGCTTCCCTGAGGGCTCTTGGCGGATTTGCGCCGGAATATGCAATCAGCTTCGCCTTGACGGCTTCAAGCTGCGGCTTCCCAGTGGACTTCTTCTTGTTGAAGATAAAGGAGAAATCGACCGCTTCTACAATTTATTCGTATTTTTTGTAGGTGTTGCCGCAGATTCCCAGCAAAGCCATGATTTTCTCTTTAATTTGCAATGATCAATACAATAATAAATAGCGCTTTGCAGGCGTTTTTGCCTAAAGGAAGCGCGTCAATCAAAGCAATGAATTTTGCGTCCATAAAAGCAGCCCCCAGATTGCGATTAATATTACATTTATAAGTGCAATTATACTAAATTGAATGTAAATAACAAGAAATTTCTTCAAAATTCAGGAATCTTTTATTTACTGTAGAGCATGTAAAAAAGCATTTTAGCTATTTTGTTTTGTTAGGGAAATAACAATTATGTTTATCATATTATGTTAAGATGTCATTTATGTCTGAAAAGCAGTATAGTAGATAAACACGTCCTTCATCACAAAGGCAAGCTCCGCTATAACGTAGAAAACAATGGTGTTGCGGATCCGCTTCTTGTACTGCATTGCTTCTTCCTCGCTGGTCATTAGCCGTATGAGGCAGAACACTATGCGGCAGGCGGCTCCGGCGCGGATTAGGACTACGACTAGTTTGGATATTTCGTCAATATATGACACGGCGTAGCCTCCTTACTTAGACCTCGCGCCTTAGCCATCTGGTACAGCCGCGAGGTGTGGTAGATGGTGTTGACCACTCTGCCGCCCGCGCCACCGGCATTCAGTATGAACTCTTGAACTTAGGCGTCCGCGTTATAGTGCATTGCGAGCTCGCAGTTCGCGTACAGGGCAAGCGTCCGAGTCTCCCGCGCTACGCCGCGCCTATCGAAGTCGTTTTTGTCAACGCCGCTCTCTACGTGAGTTCCCGCTTCTGCGGCGAGGAACTCGCTCATATACTCGTCCACTTCGTTGTAGATTTCGTAGACGCGGTCCCCAAGCTCCCGGTACTCCGGCTTGTAGCGCACCTCGCCGTCATCCATAACCATCACGCTCCGCTCTCCATCCCTGACGGTGCCCTCCCTGTGCTCGTCAAGCTGCGGTTCATAGCCCTCTGCGGTCAAGCGGCGTATGAACTCCTTTAGTTTCTCACCTGTCACAAACTGTCCTCCTGCTCGTCCTCGTCATCAAGGTCATTCTCGTTCAGCCCTTGCTTGGACAGGGCTTATGAGCCTCTCCATCGAGCTTTCCGTGCAGTCCTCGAAATCGTCCGGAACCGTATCAAAGAAATGCTCTATTTCCTCGAAATCAAAGGTGCCCCTGTCCACGAGGTACTGTGTGCACTCGCCGCCAAGGCGGTCATAAAAGTCGGAGACGTCCGCTACGGCCTCCGACGCGCTACTTATCAGCTGCGTACTCAGCATATTGTAGACGTACTGCTCTCCAGCATTGCTGTCGGGGTTGGAGTAAATCCATTTGACACATCTGTCCCCGACAAAGAATTTATCTTTATCCAGCTCTAAATGAGCGTTTACATAAATGATATACAGAATGCACATAGAATATTAACGAAATAGCCAAAAGCTAGAATTTTAAAGAAATTCCGAATGTTGCAACTTATTTTGGGCAAGCTGCACAGAATGTTGAAGTGCAACCGCCTACCTGCTGCGATCCGCTTGAATGGGGCGCCGGGCGGCCCGGAAATCTCCACAGGCGGTGGCCTTCGCCCGTGAAAGCGGACGAAAAGGCGCGGAATCAAGCCTTTCGGCGCAGCGGCAGCTCCGCCTTGGATGGCGGAAGGCCTTTCAGGCGGACGGCATGCGATGCG
>JAISZB010000365.1 GCA_031269465.1 Clostridiales bacterium
CATATTATGCATAT
Source organism: Clostridiales bacterium (assembly GCA_031269465.1). Taxonomy (GTDB): domain Bacteria; phylum Bacillota; class Clostridia; order Lachnospirales; family WQUN01; genus JAISWZ01. Next base: position 15 of record JAISZB010000365.1, read on the forward strand.
CGGGAATATTATAAAGGAAAATAGACAGAAATTCAATAGTTTTATGGCATTGACTAAATTAGATGTAATATACCATTAATTGTAAATAAACTCATGACTGTCAAGAGATCTACAATAACACAAAGGCTTCTAAGCTCTTTCTTCTGCCCAATCTGCATTAGGAATGTTCATGGAAAAATTTCTAGAATCAATTCATCCAAGCATTAAAAATAAAGCTCGAGTTAATATACCGCTTTTCATCAAATATTTGTACGAAAATACATTTTATGGATATATGTCCATGCCTCAAATACACAAATGACTTAATATTTTCACCCTTGGCGGTGAAGCGTAGCGTCATAGGGGTTTATATGAAAAGCAGTATAGCAAGGTTAAGAATTCTTAACTCTCAAGATTATAAGGAATACCTCGCCAAGTCTCCAGTCGGATAAGCATCTGCCCTTGCAGCGGAACCGGGATTTCATTGAACGCCGCCCAAATAACCCTCATCTCGTCAGTTCAAAAAGAGATTGCCCTTATCTTTGTCGCTCCTGTTAATATTGATGGATACATTCAATCCCAGCAAAGGTTTAAGAGATTTTTTGAAACGGGTAAAATTCGATAGATATTCCAAATCATGCCCGTATCTCTGAGTAGCCTTTCACATTTCTACATTTATTTGACTATTTTATCCAAAGATACTATAATTATAATGTCAAGTATTATCAAGCCGTTTTTTCGGTTGCGCAGGCTGCGCCATATATTTTTCCGCGCATGCCGCAGCGCAAAGCATCAAGTGCAAGCCCTTCTGCATGCTCTTTAAGAATGCTTCAAACAGCTGTTTTTCCTAAAACAATCTCAGCTAATACTCAACGGCTTAGTATGCTGGTGCGCTTTGAAAAGTTATGATTTTGGGGAGGATTAAAACTTCAAGGAAATCTCCAGGAATCGGTACATTTGACTGCTCATCACATATCTATGAAGTCTTCCTTGAAAGAAGATCCAAAAGGACATATGCCGGTGCGCCAGCCAAATGCAGTTTTGCCTTCATATATACATAGTATCATTTAAGTTAACTGTCGGCAAAACCGGAACTTACCGGCGCATCAGCATACATAAGGGTGAAACTTGCAAATGCTTAAAAATTATGAAGGGAGAGAGTTGCGAAAAATTTGCGGCATTATAAACAATGTCTATTTAAAAAAGCAAGCTCTTTGCCAGTAGGTGTTTATAAGGTTTTTCGCAGCGGAGTTTTATGCGGTTTTCAAACACTATAGCTTTGGAACGCTCGGACATGCCTCTTTTTAACTTCAATGGCATTTTCAGCAAATCGGCGCTGGCGGCAAATGCTGATTCAGGCGCGCTTGAGCGCGCGAAAGCGTCTTCTCCGGTGAAAACGGTGTTCAACAGCCAGGCGACGATGTATGGAAGGCTCAAGGACTGGGATGTAGGAAAGTTTGTGCCTGTGGCTGAAGGCGCAGGAGTGTACTATGGGGGCTGGCAGGGATGGCTTACTGACGAGGGCGTCTCGCAGTTCGACGCGGATCGCTCATGCGGAGTGGCGGCTTCATCCAATACGCTGTGCTACATGGCCAGGCACGCTCCTGGCAGATCGGCCCTGTATACCAAGCCCGATCTTTCAAGGAAATCATACTCCGCATTCCAAAAAGACATCTTTGAATTCATATCCCCGAAGGCATGGGGGGTGCCTACAGTAGACATACTCATTGGAAGAGTCCTCAAGTACGCTGAGTCCCGCAAAGTCAAGATAACCCCCCACAAAGTGGACTCAGGCTGGAATATTGATACTGTACGCCCGTACCTGTCGAATGCGCTTAACGATGACAAGCCGGTAATGCTTCTTACATGGAATTCTCCGATAAAAGATCTTCAAATGCACTGGGTAACGGTTACAGCTTACTATAAAGACGGTACTGAAAAGATTCTTACATCAAACTGGGGAGGCAAAGTGGAGTACGACTTCACAACATGGTTCGGAGGAAACAGCCTCTACAAAGGGCTCATATATTTCGATTGAGCTGATTTTCCCCAAGAGCCGGCATTTGGCGAGCGTAAAAATCCATCCAGGGTTTCTCTCGCATGCCTGAGCAGCTTTTTCGTTGATTTTCTCCGCCGCCTCGCAACTGGTTTTGGAGCTTGATTATTCATTGTATCCATCGCAGTTATGCTCCTGAACAGAGTGTTTTTTGCGCGACGGCACACATTGCCATAGGCGGGAAAAACCTATTGCTTCGCCATCATGGCGGATTGCGGTTTTTCTTCGCCCGGAAGCGTTTAAGAATATATGGCTGAACAATCTGGATAACGCGCTATGAACCAACCCGCTATTTTATTTTTAAACCCTTCCGAAGCTGCATTTTCTCGCACGTGATAGGGATGGAAGCCATGCTTATAGCCGACATTTTAGAAACTAATAAATGGATGCTTGCAGGAAAAACCGGAAAGTTGTCGCTGAGGGTTGCGTCTTCCATCACAATCTTGAGAGGACGCGCTTACGGGGGATATATTTTTCGCAACTTGGTGGAGTCTATTTTCCACTCGTCTTATCTAGCCGTAGCTATGGCGCTTGGCATAGCAATTCTTGTCAAAGCCCGAAATAGAAGGCAGACATTGTTTGGGATCATGTCTGTCATCCTTGTGGCGGGTGACGCCCTTCAGCTGATACCGCGAATTATCTCACTAAATTCATCAGAACCAGGCCGCTGCGCGTTTTTTCTTGGATTCGGCGCATTGGCGTCTTCAGTGGCAGCCACAGTTTTTTATGCTCTTTTTTATGGGGTATGGAAGCAGGGACACATAAATGAGAGGGAAACGCTGACATCAGTATCCGTACACTCCTTGTCGGCTATAAGAATCTTGCTGTGCCTGCTTCCTCAAAACGAATGGATGAAATCTAAGCCTCCCCACATATGGAGCGTTCTAAGGAATATACCGCTTTTTCTTCTTGGAGGCATTATAGCTGGACTGTTTTTCAGAAAGCGAAGCGATCCTGTCTATGGCCGCATGTGGATGGCAATAGCTGCAAGCTTTGCATTTTTCATTCCTGCGGTTCTGCTTTCAGAAGTCTGCCCGGCAGTAGAAATGCTGATGCTGCCTAAGGCGTGCGCATATATATGGATGATGTGGATAGGCTTTTCTGATTTGAAGGAAGTTGCGCCCGCTCAGATAGAGCAGGCGGAGAGGATTGAGGAACTGGTTTGAATGCTTAACTCAAAAAGCGGCTTGCGCTTTGCGCAGGCCGCTTTTTTTGCCGCTACTGTGGCGCAGGAGGCGTTGAAAGTCCGCTGCAGGCATAACAGAGCGCTCGCACCGCATATGCCTTGCCAGTCAAAGGCCAGGCCGGATGCCTTTGGCTATGCGCCCATTATTTTTCCGCCTGGACAAAATATGCGGCGAACACCCAGCTGCAGGCATTTTGCTCTTGCCGGGAGGAGAGGGCATATAGACCTCGCTTAATGGACGCAGGAGTTTGAGGAGGCGCGCGGGGATCGAGGCGTGAGCGGCTGCTGGCGCTGACGGATAAAGTTGCCAGCCATATTGTGCGTGCCTCTGCCGCGCTGAAAGATAACCCGCTGCGGGAGATGGGTGGAAATCGCCTTTTACAGTAGAATTGTCGAAAATTAAAGAAATTGCGTTTTTAGGAGTTAAAAAAGTTTGATTATCCGGATTCTACTTCAAAATAACCATCAATAAGAAAAAACATTGCTATAATATGCGCATTTTGGCTATGTCATATTATAGGAAAACAATAGTTTTATCTATGAATATTGTCAAATGTATGGTACAATTGGCAAGGAAATGACGAAATCAAATTCAATCATTCGGGAGGGAGAGGCTGCAGGGGGATTGGCGGGAGAAATTCGAAGGGCGATGCCGCTGCGCAGGCAAATATGAACGACAAGAGGCAGCTATTGCAACAGATTAAGGACATTACAGAGAAACTTGAAAACGGGACGCGGGACATCTTTACAAACGGACGATATGAGCAGTATTTGAAGACGATGTCAAAGTTTCACAAATACAGCACTCACAACACGATGCTTATCCATATGAGCAATGAGAATTCAACCATGGTAGCGGGATTTACCACATGGCAGCTGAAATTTGACCGGCATGTTAGAAAAGGCGAAAAAGCGATAAAAATATTCGCTCCAATCACAGTAACATCGGTAAAGAAAGTGCTGAAAATTGATCCGAAAACAAAAAAAGCAGTGCTGAAAGACGGGTTTCCGGTTTACGAGGAAATAGAGGTGAAAATCCCTAAATTCAAAGTGGTTTCGGTTTTTGACATATCGCAGACGGAAGGAAAGCCGCTGCCGCTGCTGACTGAGTCCCTGACGGGGGATGTCAAGGATTATGATCTTCTGATGGAAGCATTGAAGATGGTTTCGAAGTACCCTATAATTTATGAGGATTTGGATCCCGGGACAGACGGTCTGTACTACTTCGACAATCGGATCTGCATCAGAAGGGGAATGAGCGAGACCCAGACAGTTTCCGCAGTGGTGCACGAGCTGGCGCATTCCTTTCTTCACACAGCCCAGGAGCTTGCTCAAGGAGCAAGCTTGGCCGCGATTAAAACCGCCGAGGTTGAGGCTGAGAGCGTTTCATATACAGTGTGCCAGTATTTCGATATTGAAACCAGCAGAAACAGCTTCGGATACTTGGCTGAATGGAGCAGATCCAAAGAACTCAAAGAACTGACATCTTCTTTGGAGACTATCAGAAAGACATCATCCATGCTTATTGAGTCAATTGAATCGGCTCTTGAGGAGGCAGGCAGAAGGAGGGGAAACTACGACAGAGCAGAAAGAGCAATGGCAAAGAGATCGCTTTTTTCGCTTCTCATGGAGTCTCTTGATGATCAGGAGGAATGTTCTTGAGGCATGCTCCTTCCCCTTCACTAATCAAATTGCGGCATATAGATTTATTGCAGATGAGCGAAGCGCAAATCGCTTCCAAAAAAACTTTAATCAGCAAAATCAAGCCCAAGAAGCCTATAAAACAATAATTTAAGTTGTTTTCATATATGAAAGAAGCTTTATAGGCAAAGGCTTCAGAGGCGTTGAAAAGGCCTCCTGCCTCAATTTCACTTATTGGATTAAAAAAAACAAATTAAATTAGCATTGCTTCTTTACACATGTGCAAATGCAGTGGTACAATAAGTACAACTGCCGTATTATAATGAATTAAAGCGAAGCAAGTCGTTAAAACGTGAAATGCGCTATTTTTAGGAGAGGGCGTTCGTCCAGGAAGCGAGCTCTTTCTTATAGCGCCGGTACTTTCGACGCTTATATAGCGTCGGTACTTTCGGCTCTTATATAGTGCCGGTACTTTCGGCTCTTATATAGCGCCGGTACTTTCGGCTCTTATAGCAAGGAACCAAATCTGAGGCTGCTGGTTTTATAGGCTGGAAAAAGCAGCATATTCCAGGAAATGCGGACTTAAGAAAGATTTGGGTAGCGCTTGCAATGCTGGTTCCTCGTTTTCAAGCTGCTTCGCTTTAAAATCATTCGGCGTTTATTAAAGCTTTAGAGCACATCCCTGCAGGCTGAGGCTAAGGCTTGAGGCCTGCGTGCTTCGGGGGCGTGACGCTTCTGTTGAAGCGGAAAAAAGCGCGCAAGCGCAGAAAGGAGCATGTATGAGTAAAAAGTTGCTAATAACATTTGCTGCCATTGCGTCGATACTCATAATCATAATATCAGGCACTTTGGCTGAGCCTAACCAAGAAACCACGCCTCGCAGAATTATTCTTGACGAAGCGATGGTCATTTCTGACACTGCTGTAGACAGCGCTGTACGGATGGTGGATGAACAAAAAACCACAAAGTTTACGCTCAAATCCTATCCGGATCCTCTTTCGGATCTTCGGGCGAACGTGCCGTTCGAATCCAAATACACGCCGTGGACGCTTAGCGAAGCGATAATTGATCTTGGCGCCGTGTACCGCATTACAGACATTCTTCTGTACGACTGCGAGGGCGGAGCCAATCCATACACAGTTTACGGCACGCTAAGGCAATGGGACGACTATGCCGAACTTTTCGTTGAACCGTGTGAAAGCTTCATGCAGTGGAAACAGCATTCGATGGATTTGCCTGTGCGTTATTTGAAATTTCAATCGGCGGGCGGAAGCTCGATAGCGGAAATCGCGGTGTACGGATACAAAGAGCCTGGACAGGCGCAGGCGGAATCAGGCGCCTTGGCCCCAATAAGCGGGAACACGGCGGGTACGATTATAGGCCAGAACGCGTTGATGAATTCAGCGCCAGAAGATATAAATATTGGCGGATTCGTGCGCGAGTACCATGAATGGGCCTGGGACTATCAAGGAGACAACGCATCCGCACTGCGCTTTGAAACAAGCGCGATCGGTGTAAACTTCGATGTGTTCTACCAAACCCTATCCGGATATGGAATGGATATCCTTTGGTGCCTGCAAGGTTCTGCGGCGCCGACGGATTACCTGGGAAAACCTTTGGATAAGGGCGGAAGCGGAACAAACCCTTTGAATTACAGCGAGCATTCTTCTCGCATGTTTCAGTTTGCAGCCAGATACGGCTCGAACATAACAGTTGACAGGTCGCTGCTTAAATATGCAAGCTCGGAACAGCCAAAAATCGGATTGGGATACATAAAATACTATGAAGGCGGAAATGAGCCGGATAGCACTTGGGGCGCGAACGCTCCTAATCAGACTTTTACTCCTCAGGAACTCGCGGCGATGATGAGCGCGGACTATGACGGGCATGAAGGCAGGATGGGAAGCGGGTACGGAGTCAAAGCCGCAGATCCACAAGCTTTTTATATCATGCCTGGATTATCCGCCATCAACTTCGACTACATCAATCAAGTTGACAAGTGGTTCAAGGAAAACAGAAAAGATCAGCAGTTTGCCGCTGACGCCATTAACTTTCACCTGTATGCCTCAGCGAGCGGAAAAGCGGTCAGCCCTGAAGAGGCTGGCTTTCGAAAGCTGCTTGAGCAGGTGGCGGCTTTCAGAAACGAAAGGCTTCCCGGCAAGCAAATTTGGATTACTGAATTCGGCTGGGACACGAACCCGGAAAGTCCGATGGCGGCAAAGGCCCACAGCGGATATACAACTGAGCAAGTGCAAGGCCACTGGATTGTCAGGGCATATTTAGCGGCATTCGCCGCAGGCGTTGACAGAGCCGCCATGTACATGCTGGCGGATGTGGATAAAGACAGCAAGGCTCAGTATGCTTCAAGCGGACTTCTCACGTATACATCCGACGGCGCCGTTAAAAAGCCTTCGTATTACTACATAAGCGCCATGGAGAATGCTCTTGGCGATATGGTGTACGCAGGAGAAACGGAGTCTTCGCAGGCGGAAATTTTAAACTTCAAGAATCCGAAGAAGCCAGGGGAAACGGCCATTGCCGTATGGAGCCCCACAAGCGACGGAACCAAGCTTCCGAGTTTCAAGGTGAAGGTTGGGGCTGCCCAATATGCAAAGGTTGTAGAATTGGCAAACGGCGAGCTTTTAGGCAAAACAAAGGAGCTTGCCGTCACTGGCGGGGAAGTCAGCGTTGATGTCAGCGAATCCCCAGTTTTCATCCTTGCCTATGACGCTGTGCCTGAGAGCGCGTCAAGCCCCGCCGGAATATCCGCGCACCCTATGAACTTCAACGCGCAGCTTGGAGGCGCCGCAACATTTACGGTTGCGGCCTCGGGAAGCGAGCCTAAGCAGTATCAGTGGCAAAGACAGGTAGACGGAGAATGGGTAGACATAGAATATGGAACTTCAAATTCCCTTAAGATTTCTCCGGTGGCGGCGTCAGACAGATCTGCTGAGTTTCGCGTTCTGGTTTGGAATAATGACCAAGAGACAAACAGCAAGGAAAAAGCGATAGCATCAAATGCAGCGTCTATAAATCTAATAGCTGAAAAGGCGGCTTTTGTCAGCCAGCCTTCAAGCCAGGAAGTTCTCGCTGGCGAAGAGGCGACTTTTTCAGCTTTGGCTGAAGGTTCAACTCCAATATACTACAAGTGGCAGAAGGCGGCTTCGCCTTCTGGCCCCTGGAGCGACATCGCGGGAGCTTCCGGCTCTTCGTACAAGCTGAAGGCGGACGCTTCCGACAATGGCTCATATTACCGCGCCGCCGCTCAAAACGGAGCCATGTTCATTGCAACGACATCAGAGCCGGCTAAGTTGACAGTCACTAAGACCCTTGTTCCTATCACATCAGCCAAGATTTCCGGAGAAAACGGATATGTAGGAGGTTCCGCAACGATTGTCGCCACTGATATCTCCGGTTCAAAAACCAGGCAGTATTCCTGGCAGGTATTTGACGGGCAGTGGAAGGACGTCTCTGGAGCGTCGTCAAGCGCGCTGGAGTTGCCAAAACTGGCTATTGAGCAGAATGGGCAGCGCTTCCGCGTTCTTCTATGGAATGGAGTCAGCCCTACCAAGGACAAGGATTCCGCTTTCATAAGCGGGGAATTTGTTTTGGGAGTTAAGGAAAAGCCCGCATCAGAACGGATTCTCCTTTCAGAGGGCATGATATTTGAAGCCTCGCATCCAAACGGCATGGTTAAAATCGCAAATGAGCAGGCAATGACGCTAAATGAAGAAGCTTACTTGGATCCTCTTGAAAACCAATTCGAATATATAGAGTTTGCCGACGGATGGAAGTTGAACGGCGGCGAAGGCATTATAGATTTAGGCGAGGAATATGTCATAACCGACATACTTGCCTATGACACCTACGGAGTAGGAGATGCAACGTTCTATGCCGGAGATCCGGCAGATGGAATGAAACTTCTTTTTACGGAGCCATTGGACGCCTTCTATCAGTGGAAAGCTCACAAGGTGGATGCCAGAAGCCGATACCTGAAAATCTCATCCGCCTCCTCGGAGGCTGAAATAGCTGAAATTGCGCTTTACGGCTTCAAGGCGTCGCTTCTGTGGGAAGAGGAGCGGGAAAAGGGGAATCCGGCGTCATCTCTTATAAAGCTTGACAAGTCTATGATTGAGACTGAAGGCGCAAAAGAGTCTGCGGAAATACTTTTTGATCAGCAGCCTAGCGCCGGAAATCCAGCTTATGGTGACGGCGGATCGCTAGCGGGCTCTCCACAGACGCTTCCATGGCAACCCTCTGGGATTGAGAACGCAGCGGTGATAAATCTAGGCGGCGCCTACCATATATCCGCAGTGGGCATTTATTCTAAAGGCGGACAGAAGCAGCCTAGCGCCTCGGAGATACGATATGGGTCTGCGGAAGGCGGATGGATTGCGTCAAATTACATGCAATTCGGCGAGATGGGCGGATGGAGCGTATTCCCGGCTGACTTTGAAACCAAGCATCTTCAGTTTGCAATGTTTTCGCCGATAGCGGCTTCAGTATGCGAGATAGTACTATATGGGTATCCGCTGGAAGAGTGGACGGAGATAGCTGCCGTCTCCTCGCAGCCGACGCCGGCCGCAACAGCTGTTCCTGAAAAAGACGCTTCGGCCTCAAAACCTCTGGCGGCAGCGGCAAGCCCGTCTCCCGCGGCGCAGACTCTAAAGCCCAAGGAGGATGAAAAGACGGCGCTGACAGCTACTCCGTCCGCAAAGCCTTCAGCTTCTCCGACTCCTAAGGCAGCGTCTGTCCAGACTCAGACTGCAGGCGCGGTTAAGGCGTCGGAAGCCAAGATAATCGTCTACGGCGAGGATGACAGCACCATAATCAGAGCAAATGGCGGGACGCTCCAGATGTTTGCGAAGATAAGCGAAGGAGCGGGATTCAATGAGGTCGTATGGACTCTTGCGCCAGGAAGCGAGCTCTATGCATCCATAAGCAAAACTGGACTCCTTTCGGCAAAGGAAAATGGCATGGCTACGGTGGTCGCCTCAGCGGCGGACGGTTCAGGAGTCAAGGGAATTAAATCTGTAGTCATAAGCGGGCAAGGAGAAAAAGCGGTTTCCATAACGGTTTCATCCGCCAAGGAAGCGGCAAGCATAACCAAAGTTGCAGGAAAGCTTCAAATGTATGCGGCGACGCTGCCTTCAACGACTGCGCAGAAGCTGGTGGCGTGGAGCCTTAAGCCAGGCGATGAGAAGTATGCTTCAATCAGCCAGACAGGAGAACTCACCGCCAAGGCGGATGGAGTCGTGACTGTGGTGGCGTCAGCCATAGACGGTTCGGGAGTTTCTGGAAGCAAAGTCATAATTATAAGCGGACAGTCCACAAGCGTAAAGAAGATCGTGATAAAAGGCCCGACTGAAATAAAGATTAACAAAGGCTATATTCAGCTTACAGCCAATGTGACTCCGATAAACGCCACAAATGACGAAGTTTTTTGGTACTTGGAAGGAAACGGAACAAACTACGCTTCTATCAGCACAACTGGAAAGCTTACTGCAAAGGCCAATGGGAAAGTCACCGTCATAGCGGCGTCCGTAGATGGATCCGGCGTTACCGGCAGGCTTGAAGTGACTATAACAAAGCAGAGCGATTGATCTCTAAGCGGGCATTTTACTCTGAAATATACTGCTTTTCATATAAACCCCTATGACGCTGCGCTTCACCGCCAAGAGTGAAAATATAAAGTCAATTGTGTGTTTGAGGCATGGATAAATGTCCATGAAATGTATTTTCGTACTAACTGCCTTTTTTTGTTGATTATACAGCGAGCGCGAAATGCCGAGATCGGCATTTCGCGCTCGCTCGATGGATAATTAATAAAAAAAGGAACATTTGATGAAAAGCGGTATAAGTTGATTCATAACAAAACCGCCAGGCGAAAATCAGAAGCGATTTTGCGAAGCTATTTTCGCCCGATCGTTTCCCCGTACGGGAAAGGGTAAAACGCGCCTGCTTCGAGGAAGGGCAATCCGGGAGCGGCTTGCGGGGGGAATATAGAAATGGGGCGCTTGAAGGCTTAGAAGGCGGGCGCTTATAATACAAAGCAGTTCTCTCTCCCAATCTTTAGCATCGGGAAGCATTTAAAGCTAGACCAAGCGCCAGGAAGGGCAATCTTGAAGCGGTTGACGCGTTAGGCCTGGGGCGGCGGCGAACTTGAAAGCATAGAAGGCGGCGCAACGCGTTCGGAAAAACGAGCGTATGCCACAGTCATCTTTGATGCCTTAGATATACTGCTTTTCATATACAACTACCTTTTTTCGCTGATTATACAGCGAGTGCGAAATGCCGATGTCAATCGCACCACTCAATTGATAATCAACAAAAAAAACATTTGATGCAAAGCGGTATATTAGTACACGCTAAACCTCGCTTCGAGCGCATCCCCCGGCAAATGGAAAGCGCATTGCACATCGGGTGGTTTTGCTTATTTGAATTATATTGAGGGATAAAAGCTGAAGATCAATTCTCCTTTAATGCGGGCCAAGCCTGCTATAGGCGCAGGCCATTTTCACGCTTTCATCCCTTTATCTGCTTTTGATGATTTAATAATAAATATGACGATTTGCAGCCGAATGAGATTATTTTTGATCCTGGCCTTCCCTTTCAAGGCGCTAAATGCCGACATCGGCATTTAGCGCCTTTTTGTACTCTAAAACAATCTTTTTTGCAATCAAATGCATCGATTTTGGAGCTTCATTATCCACGGGGACTTTGTATGAACAAGCTCAAAAATCTGAGCTAACATAAGCGAATCAGTACAATATTCTAAAGGCCTAAAAAACTTCCAAAAAAGTTTTCCTTTATTGGCGTTTTCTTGAATGTAAATGGCGACTTTTAAAGAGGAGTTTGCTAAAAGGAGAATAGAGTGTCATTATAAAAGAAGGAGAGCAAGATGACGCCGATGCGCTCTTAAGAGCTTACTGCGTTGTGACATGGCTATCCCTGGACTTTGAATAGTCATGTTCAAGAACTGGAAAAGAATTCTTTGGCAAGAAAGAGATGCGCATCGATTCATAATGAGAGCGGTGAAAAATGTGAATATGGATTACGAATATTTATGCGGAAGCTTGGGAAGCTTTTCCGGATTGCATGTAAGAGTTTACAGTGGCGGGGTTCTAAGGCACAGCTTCCAGGAGGCGGAGTTTTCTCCTGATCCAATGCTCCTGCTAGAGGATGCAATGCTTGGATGCCCGCGTAATGCAAGCTGCCATGACATAGGCGGAATGATATTTTTCGGAGCGGTGAAAGAGAAGGGGGAAAATGCAGTCATCGCTATCGGTCCCGTTACTCAGAAAAATTTAAGCGAGCAGCAACTGTTTTCTTTAACCAGGCAGCTGAGAGTTCCTCTGAACAAGAAGGATGAGTTTTCAGAATACATAGCTTCAGCCAGAAACTACAAGCTCAAAGACTTCTTGAACCTCATATGCTTTATAGACTACAGCTTGAATTCCGAAAAGATTACCGCACGGGATCTGATATGGCAGGAAATATCCATTGAGGAGGAGGCGGCCCCAAAAGCGAAGAAAAAGTTCTCGTCAGGTTGCGTCAACTCATATGAGACGGAGCTTGACATGCTTTCGCATATAACCTATGGGCAGCCGGATGCCCTGAGAGATCTTTTTGAAGCTCCCGCGCCGGATGAAAAAGCCGCATCCGATATCAAAAAGTGCATGATAGGATTCATTTCATCCGCAACCTTGGCCAGCAGAGCGGCAATCGCGGGAGGCCTGCCTCAAGAAGCGGCTTTCTCCATGAGCGGCCTCTATATCCAAAAGGCCGAGCAATTGGAGAGTTGCAACGAGATCTTGCGGCTGAACATGAAGATGCTCATTGACTTTGCCTCATGCGTTGAAGGATTGAGCGTAAACGGCGTCAAGTCCAAGCTGGTTTCTGATGTGACCTGGTACATTTATGAAAATATGAGCCGAAAGCTGTCGACGGCAGAAATAGCAAGGCATTTGTCCGTGAGCAATTACAATCTATACTCTCAGTTCAAAAAGGAAACTGGAACTTCAGTCAATGATTTCATCATTGAAATGAAGATCAGGGAAGCAAAGAGGCTTCTTTCTTCAAGCAGGGAGACTATAGCGGAAATAAGCCAATACCTTCATTTTTCATCCCAAGGCTATTTTCAGAATGTATTCAAGCGGCTCACAGGATTGACCCCCGGTGAGTTCAGGAAAAATGCCGGTTCGCCAAAGGGATTGGATGCAGGCGAATGAGATGGATGATTTGAGTGAAGAGGCTGAGGCGCAAAAAGCGGACTTGATTTATCAAGTCCGCTTTTTGCGCCCTGTTTTGGCCTTTGGCAATCAATCATAGCTTCCAAGCACGACTCCATATATGTCCTCTATGACTCGGAGGCCTCCCGAATAGCCTATGTAGTTTGTGGTCATTGCCAATCGGTAGCTTGAGGGGACGCTAGCGGGAAGATAGTCGAAGCCTTTTTCCTTAGCGAGCTCTTTTTCCCATGAGCTTCCGATTATAAGCCCGCGACCCTTGTGCGTGATGCTTCGCAACATATCCTGAGCCTTTCCGGCATCTGGCTCAAAGAATAAGGGAAGGGATCTTTTCGCCGATGTGGAATCCATATCGGCGCGGATGACATCAAAATACTCTTCAGGCGTATTTTCTGTAGCAAATGACTCTTTGGGCACCATGCCGGTTTCATGAAGAAGGAATTTCGAAAATCCCAATACATACCCGGAATCGTGCAGGATGTGGACGTGGTTGGGAAGCCCGTATCGGAACTCCAGCAGGAAAGTGGCGAGATTGTCCAGCTCTTCGTAGAATTCGTGCTCTTCTTTTTCGATGAATTCGCAAGCCTTCTCTTCGTCCAGATCCGCGCCATGGGCAAGCGCGAATGCCAAGGCTCCTCTCAGGAAGCGCGTAGTTTCGTTTGCGCCGATGGGCATCCAGCGGAAATGGAAAAATGGCTGGCCATACTTTTCCTCCAGATTCTTGACGATGGGCCAGCCGTACCATGGCGAAACCAAGATGTTGAAATTGGCTCTCGGAATGCTTCGCCATTCCGCAACTCCTCGCGATCTAGGGCCGAAAAGAACGTTTACGCGCAGCCCCAGCCCTTCAAGCAGCCGTTTGTACTCCCTCAGGTTGCCCTTCCAGAACAAGTCTTGATATGGTATTGAAGCGAAGAGGTTGACCAGGCTTTTTTCAGATCTTGGAGGGTTTTCATCCGTGAACCGATCTGCATACTGGTCGATGACCGCGTTTGCTATTACGCTGTGGGCTTCGAAGTTGCTGAGCTTGAAGCCCGCCGTCTCAGCGTGGACTATGGGAAAGCCTCTTTCGAGGAAATCATTCGCCGCAGACTCAATATCGTCTCCTATAATAGCAGAAGTGCATCCTGTTAGAATCACTTGCAGGTCCGAATCCAAAATCTTTGATGCATTTTCAATGACGCCACGAAGCTTTTCTACTCCGCCGAAAATGACTTCGCGCTCGCTGAAGTTGGTGCAGGGCGAGGTATTTCCGCCTGCGTAGCCGGTGGATCTCTCAAAAAAGCCTGCGATCATGGTTCCGCAGCCGGGTCCTGAGTGCAGTATCGGAACGGCTCTTGGAATAGCTACTACACTCTGCAGCGCTCCGATGCCGCAGGTGTATCTTTCCTGCTCAATTATCCCTGGCATAGCACGGGCCTCCTTCCAGGAACGCGCTGGGCTTCTGTTCCAGCCACCATTTCGTGTAGGGGTTCTGAGCGTGCTTTTCCAGGTTTTTAACGAATTCATCGTTTTCTATGGTTTCAAGAATAGTTTCTCCATAGTTGGCAAGCCCTTCATATCCCATGCCAAAATGCTCGTCGCCTATCAAGAGCGTGGGTATGCCCATTTTAGCGCCCCAGCGGGTCATGCCGCCGTGGCGGGCGAGAAGTATGTCAGGGCGCACTCTGTTTAGCGCGTTTACCAATTCAAACTCTTGCTTGTTGCAGACGTTGTAGTTTGGAACATCGCCATAATCTCGAACTACATGCTGCAAGGTGTCTGATTCTTCAGAGCCATTATCGTAAAGAGGATCATGGTGGAAAATCGCGGCTCCGAGAGGAGTCATGCCAAGCTCTCCAAGCACTGCCAGGAGGGAGTGCCCATGGGAGGCTCCCGCCGTGACATAGGCTGTTTTGCCTTTAAGCAGGCGCCTGAACTGCTCTATTTTCGGCATGAATTCAGCTTTCTTCTCGTTAATAGCCCTTTCCGCCGCTTCGGGATTTCCGAGAAGCTCTCCAAGGGCGCGGAACCATCTTTCGGTTTGAGCTATGCCGTAAGGCGGGGAGGTTTTGATCTCGGGAACTCCGAATTCTTGCTCTAGAACCGCGCCAAGGTATGAACCTAAAGTGGAGCAGGCCTGGATTGTAGCCCTGGCTTCAGAGGAGCGAGAGATGGCTTCGACGGTGGAGTAGGGCGTTATGTAGTTAGGCTCGCAGCCGAATGGCGCCAGCCATTGGCGAAAAATATCTGTTCCCCAGAAATTTATTACATTTACAATGTTTCTTTTGATTTGCGGCTTTTTGATGAGGCTCCTGGCAATGCCGTGGTATCCGGCATCGAAGCCTGAAGTCCACATCTTGGATCTGAAGCCTTCGCAGAATATCGCCGAGATCGGAATGCCAAGCTCTTCCTGCATATCTTTCGCGCATCCCTCGACATCGTCTCCGATGATGCCTGAGGCGCAGGTGGTGATGATGAAGATTGCGTTTGGCTTCGCCCTTTGGTAGACTTCCCTGACGGCGTTCGCCAGCTTTTCGGCGCCGCCGTAGATGGTTTCCCGTTCAGTGAGGTTCGTGGAGTAGATTTTGCGCTGAGTTACATCCCTAAGGCCTCTGCGCTGAGCATCCACTCTGTAGGTGAAGGCGAAGTCGTGCAGGCATGACGCGCATCCTACAGGTCCATGGCTGATGGTGGCTGCGTCTTGGATCAGAATTGTGGTGCAGGCTGCATTTGAAGTGGAGCAGCCCAGGCACTGGCTGAAAGAGCGCGATTTGTCCTTTAGTCCGCAGGTGCGTGACTCAGAAACGAGTTCCTCCGCAGTCCCAAAAAAGCCGGTGATTGATCCTAAACGCCTTTCTCGGGGCGGGATCTCCGCAGCGCGCAGATTGATGCTCATAATGACTACCTCCAATAAAACATATAAGTTTAGACTAGTATATTATGGCTTCATATCTTAAGTCAATACTCTCATTAATTGAAAAGCATTTTGCTGAAAAATAATTGCTGAAGATTTCCTGATTTTCATAATTTTATTGTTGAAAAATTTTTATTGAGAAGCCTTTAATGGATTTAAGTTTGGAATCATTTGGCATTATTACTTGTGTGCGAGATTTTTATCCTTTGAGAGCAGAGTTCATAATTATTTTGAATAAATTTAAAGCATATAATTCTTACATGAAAAGTATATAAAAAATTTCTCTTGGTATTGACACAATACATGTATGTAAAGTATACTTTGATTGCAAGCTAGAGCAATCGATGGCGAAACTGAGGGAGAGTGGGAATAAATGCGATGTCGACTCACTATAGGTGAAAATTTGCTTTTCAATTATACTGGCGCGCATATGAAAGCTTCGATATTGGAACTTGGATTATGAAGCGAGAAAACAGGCAGGAAGGCGCCGAAATCGTCGCTATGCCGATTTGCAGTCAAATATGCAGGTTTTGATGCCTGAGAGTCCATTGAAGGGTGCGAAATGACTATATTCACATTTCACGCTAATTGTATAATCCGACATCAAAATCGGAACTGTCCAATGCAAAGCAGTATATATAGCGGCAATAAAAACCGCGCTCAGCGCGGAGAAAAAGACTGAAAGGGGCGAATCTAAATGGGCCTCCGATTCGATACCATGAAAGTGCATGCTGGATACAATTCCGCCGAGCACAATAATTCCGCAGTTGTACCCATTTATCAGACGGTTTCCTACGACTTCAACAATACAGATCATGCCTCGAGGCTATTTTCCTTCGCTGAAGCCGGATGGCTTTACACAAGGGTCACAAATCCTACTGTGCACACGCTGGAACTCAGGGCGGCGGCTTTAGACGGGGCGTCGGCCGCTATTGCGCTAGCGTCGGGAATGGCTGCCATATCCTATAGCCTGCTAAACATTGCCCAGGGAGGCAAGGTGATATCAAGCCCGTACCTCTATGGAGGAAGCGCAGACAGCTTCAGGCGGATGTATGCCCCTCTGGGTATAGAAATCATCCAGACGCCGGATATACTATATCCAAAAGATCTTGAAAAGCATATTTCAAAGGATGTAAAAGCCATTTTTGTTGAGACCTTAAGCAACCCCAACGGACTGGTCGCGGATTTGGAGGCGCTTTCCGAACTGGCGCACAAGCATGGAATCGCATTGATAGCTGACAACACATTCGCGACGCCGTATCTTTTGAATCCGTTCAAGCACGGGGCGGATATCGTTGTCTATTCAGCTACGAAGGCGTTTAACGGCCATGGCAATGTCATAGCGGGACTCATTTTGGAAAGCGGAAAATTTCCTTACGATAATGGGAACTACCCTCAGTTCACTCAACCGGAGTATGTGTTGCGGGATCCAGCCAATCCCAGCCATGAAAGAAGCTTCTACGAAGTTTTTGGCCCTGAGGCCTTCACTTCCAGAACGCGGCTTGCATACCTGAATTATTTCGGAGCGGCTTTAGGCCCGTTTGACGCATACTTGGCGCTAGTAGGCATTGAGACCCTTTCGGAGAGGATTTCCAAGCAGACATCCAATGCTTTGAAAATCGTAAGATACCTTGAAGAAAGCCCTCATGTCAGCTGGGTCAATCATCCGAATGCTTCAGGCAACGCTCAAAGAGATCTGGTTGAAAAATACTTGCCCAAGGGCGGGGGAGGCATCCTTGCATTCGGCTTTAACGGAAGCATCGAGCAGAGCGAGAAGTTTATCAATTCAGTGGAGCTTTTCAGCTATCATGTAAATGTGGGGGATGCGAGAAGCCTCATCTCAAACACCGCCAAGACCACTCACAGCGAGCTGACCCAAGAGCTTCAGGAGGAAGCCGGCATCACCGCCCAGACCATAAGGCTCTCAATAGGCATTGAAGATGCGGATGATCTAATCGAGGATTTGGAGAAAGCCTTCGAAAAAGCTTATGAATGAGTACATAAGGATTGAGAAGCTGAGAAAAACTTTCAAAACGGATAGAGTCTGCCTGGAAGTCCTCAAAGGCGTCGATCTGAAGATTGAAAAAGGCGATGTCTGCGGGATAATCGGGTTCAGCGGAGCGGGCAAGTCCACTCTTGCCCGCTGCGTGAATCGTTTGGAGGAGCCGGATTCCGGAAAAGTGTTTATTGGAGATGTGGACATTACATCGCTCGCTAAACGCGATCTGAACATAGAGCGAAGAAAGATCGGCATGATTTTTCAAACATTCAACCTTTTTGAGTCTATGACCGTTAAGAGAAACATCGCATATCCTCTGGAGATTCAAGGCGTTGCGAAAGCGCGCGTGAAAGAGCGGGTCGACGGGCTTCTTGAGCTGGTTGGCATAAAGGAGAAAGGCAAAGCTTATCCGGCGCAGCTTTCAGGAGGCCAAAAGCAAAGGGTTGGCATTGCCCGCGCTCTGGCGAATGATCCGAACGTCCTTCTAAGCGATGAGGCTACGAGCGCTTTGGATCCGCAGACTACATTGTCGGTTCTGGAGCTTTTGAAAGAGATAAATCAGAAGCTGGGGCTGACTATACTGCTTATTACCCATGAACTCGAAGTGATAAAGTATGCTTGCAAATCCATGGCTATTCTGGAAGATGGCGTAATTGCCGAGAGGGGCGGGGTTGACGAGATCTTCTCAAACCCGAACAGCGCAGCCGGACGCATTTTCCTGAAAGTCTATCAAGACATGCGAAGAAATCCGTCATATTCGGGAGGAGAAGGCATATGAGCCTCTTGAACACCCCGTTTTGGGAAGTGTTTTTGGCTTCATTTGATCCTGCGGCATGGAAGTCCTTAGTTCCAGCGATTTGGGAGACATTGTACATGGTCGGGATCACATGCGTGATAACTTTAGTAGGCGGCGTGATCCTGGGCTTGATATTGACAGTGACAAACACGTTCGGACTGCTTCCGATCGTCTGGCTCAACCGCTCCTTGAGCGCTGTTGTAAACTGCTTGCGTTCCTTGCCGCAGATGATAATGATAATACTTATGATCCCGGTGGCTCGGATGATTCTAGGAAAGGCCTATGGGGTCAACGCCTGCATAATAGCTCTTGCGGCAAGCTGCATACCGATGTTTGCAAGGTTGGTCGAAAGTAGCCTCCTTGAAATAGAAAAAGGCAAAGTTGACGCTGCAAAGGCAATGGGGAGCAGCAGCTTCCAAATAATATTCAGAATAATGATTCCAGAAACTTTGCCTTCTTTGATACGAGGGTTTACAGTAGCTATAATCGCTGTCATATCAATGACAGCATTGGCTGGAAACTTCGGCGCGGGAGGCATTGGAGACATCGCAGTGCGCTTCGGATTTCAGCGATTTCAGCATGAAGTGCTTTTTGCGGCGGTCTATGTGCTGGTTGCATTGGTGCAGCTGGTTCAATTCGCAGGGGATGCGGCATCAAAGATTCTGCTTAAAAAAAGGCATCTTATCTGATAAGGGAAAGAGGATTGTTATGACTTTTAAAATCAACAAGCTTATCGCGACAATACTGTCTCTTGTTATTTCCGCTTCGGTTCTGGCTTCTTGCTCCTCTGGGCAGACGGCGGAAACATCAACCGCAACGACGCCGGCGCCATCCGCTGAGAATGCGGCGGCGACTGAGCCTATAGCGGCCGCCGATGCCGATCCTATAGCGGCCGCTGAGGCCGATCCTGAAATTCAGGTGGAATACGAAGGCAACGGCATAGACGATGCAATTGCCGCAAATCATGGGGATCCCATTACCATAAAGGGCGTAGTCGATTTAGTTCCGCACAGCGAACTTGTGGAATTTGTAAAGCCAAAGCTCGCGGAAAAAGGATACATCATAGAGATAGTGGGAACTGCGGCGGATGAGACTACAAATGAAAAGACATCCGCTGGAGATCTTGACTTCAATTTCTTCCAGCACTTCCCCTACTTGTCTGAGTACAACGAAATTAACGGCGCGAATCTGGTAAATGCAGGGGACATCCACGTCGAGCCTATATCAGCCTATTCGGATAAATACGCAACTACAGCCGAAATACCTGAAAACGCGACTGTTGCGATACCAAACAATGCAACTAATGAATACAGGGCTCTTCGAATTCTTGAAATAGCCGGCTTCATTAAGCTAAACGAAAGCACAGCTACATCTCTTAAGGCTTCTCTAAATGATGTGGATGAATACTTAAGGCCTATCGCTATAACAGAGTTGGATGCAAACCAGATAATACCTCTTAAGGATGACTTCGATTTCTTCATTGTGAATGTGAATAAGGCAATCGAGGCGAAAATAGCGTCAACAGTGCTTTTTAGGGAAGGCTCTGACTCTCCGTACGCTAACATTATAGCGGTGAAAGCGGAAGATGCCTCGAACCCCGCAGTGTCGGCGCTGGTCAGGGCTCTGCAGTCAAATGAGACAAGGAGATTTATCATTGATAAATACAATGGCGCGGTAATACCAGCCAAGCTTGATCTTCAGGCGGCGCAGCAGGCAGCGTCCATTCCGGAGCCTCAACCTATAAAGTGGAAGATAGACATACAAGCAAGCACTGGATCAACTTGCGGATTGCCTGTACATATAGCGAAATCCAAGGGCTTCTTTGAAGCTGAAGGAATAGATGTCACCTTGGTAAGCGGAAATTTTGAGACGCAGAAAGCCGGACTTGCCAGCGGCAACTACTATGTTGCAAACGGAGATTTTCAGTTTTTCCCATCAGTTCAGCAAGGGCTGGAAATAAGAATCATAGGCGGGCTTCATGTCGGATGCATAAAGACGCTTGTTCCGCCGGAATCTGAAATTCAAGGCTGGGCTGATCTCAAAGGCAAAAACATAGGGATAGATGAAATGGGCGGAACGCCTCATGCTGTAGCCAGCATGGCCTTGGCGCAGTTTGGGATTGATCCGCTAAAAGATGTGACATGGGTTGTATACCCGGCCGACCAAGCTGTCGAGGCCAGCAGGAAAGGCGAGATAGATGCGTTTGCATCCTGGGATCCATATGCAACCTTGGCAGAGCGCGATTCAGGATTTCGCGTAATTTCAGATCTTGCAACCGATCCGCTTTTTGCAGGGAAGACCTGCTGCTTCCTCTATGCGTCGCAGAAGCAGATAGATCAAAATCCTGAGCTTATCCAGGCGATCGCGAGAGCCTACAGAAACGCCAATGATTGGATTAGGAGCAACTATGAAGAGGCTGCCCGAACAGCGATTGAGGAAAAGTTCGTTGCCACTGACGATTACGCTCTTGTTCTTGAACTCGCTAAGAACTATGAGTTCGTATACGCAACTTCAAAGGCGAAAGAGGAGATCAAGTATTTTGCCGAGAACCTTAGAGGCATAACAGGATTCCTGGATGCGGATACAGATCCTCAGAAGTTTGCGGACGACTTGTACTACGACGCTTTCAGCTATTGATTTCCGACTGTCTCAAGCGTCCTGAGCTGGACGCTTGAGATGCGAAATATTTGCGGCGGAGGTGACGCGCGATTCAATCTATAACAGCAACTGCGGCTCTAAAAGAAAAAAGAATAACCGAAGAAAAGTCGCGCTGGAGTTTACTATGGCCTGCGCTCAGCCTCTTAGCCTTTCTGCTGGCCCTTTCTTCGAGCTTATATGTTGAGAACAAGCAAGCCAAACTGATTCCTATATACTATCAGGTTGTTTTATGCGCTTTCATAGCGTATTTGGCGGCGAATTACGCCGCAGGGCTTTTTGGCAAGGGCAGAGGCGAAAGCTTCAGGGTTAAGGCTCCATTCTACGCGGCTCTCGGCATGATATTCTTCCTTTGGGATTTGTTCTCAGCTAAGCTTGCGATTATGCCTCTTCCATTCTACCCAGGCCCTGTGCAGATTTGTCAAGAAGCTGTCGCTGACTGGGATCTGCTTCTAAAAAGCGCCGCCCACTCATTCCGCCTGTTCGCTTTGGGATTTTTATCAGGAATGATTCTGGGAATTGTGACTGGGATACTTATAGCTTGGTATCCCAAATGGAACTACTGGCTGTTTCCGGTAATTAGAGTCATAGGAATAATTCCTGCTGTAGCTCTAATCCCGATAGCAATGGGGATCTTTCCGTCAAGCCTGATGGTGGGAGTCTTTCTCATTACCATGTGCTTGTGGTTTCCAGTTGCCTTCATGACTAAGAATGGAATAAACAATATTAATAAAGCTTATTTCGAAACAGCTCAGACTCTGGGCGCCAACGAGAGGTATTTGATATTTCGGGTAGCCATTCCCGGCGCTATGCCGTCCATTTTCATAGGAGTCTCAACAGGCCTGGCATTGTCATTCGCAACGCTTGTAGTGTCCGAAATGGTGGGCGCAAAGGCGGGTTTGGGCTGGTATTTGAACTGGGCAAAAGGCTGGTCGGTGTATTCAAAGGTTTATGCATCCATTGTAGTAATGGGCGTGGAATTCGCAGCCATTCTCAAGCTGATAGGGATTATCCAATCCAGGATTCTCCGTTGGCAGAAGGGGCTGGTAAAATGAGCAAGCCTTTAATTGAGGCAAGGGGCGTGAGCAGGGTTTACGCAGACGCGGACGGCGGCGGCGTAGAGGCTTTGCTGGATGTTTCCTTAGAAATATCAAAAGGGGAGTTTGTATCTTTGATCGGCCCTTCTGGTTGCGGCAAGACGACCCTATTAAGGCTCATTGCCGGATTGGATGAACCCCAGCGGGGAGAGGCGCTTCTTGATGGGGTGAAGATAGAAGGGCCGAGCAGCGAGCGCGGATATGTGTTCCAGCATGTTAACCTCTTCCCCTGGTTTACAGTCGAGCAGAACATAGCAGCGGGGCTTAAGGCTCGCGGAGTGTATAAAGAGCGCAAAGATGACGTGAAGGCATTTGTAAGGCTAGCCGGCCTTGAAGGCTTTGAGAAGTCATATCCTCACCAGATTTCCGGCGGAATGGCTCAGAGGGCTTCATTGGCTAGGGCTTTGATAAATGATCCTAAAGTGCTTCTCCTGGATGAGCCGCTGGGAGCGCTGGACTCATTCACACGCTTCGCTTTGCAGGACATAATACTGGATTTGTGGGAAAAACGCGGAGCTACTATGATTTTTGTCACGCATGATGTGGATGAAGCTATTTATCTGAGCGACAGAGTGGTAATAATGACTCCGAGGCCAGGCAGGATAAGCGAAATTATAGATGTTGGATTTGAAAGGCCAAGGCATAGAAATGATGCAGGATTTATGAAGCTTCGAGCTTCTATTTTGGAGAAGCTGAATTTGGTAGGTGAAAGGAAGGCTCCGGAGTATTTTTTGTAGAGCTTAAAGCAGGGAAGCGGCATGGCGCCTTATTGGCGCCCTGCCGCTTTTCTTTGTGAGTATGGGCGGCATTGAGGCATGTGCGCTTCCATGCGGGGATTCACATTGGAAAGTACCGAGTTTAAGATTGATTATACAGCGAGTGCGACTGATATCGGCATTTCGCACCACTCAATGGACAGTCAAGGTTCAAAAAGGAGCATTTGTTCTATACTGATAAGGTAGTTTTTCAACTATCTTATTTTAATAGGCGTCCAATCCGATTGTGGTAAAGGTTTTGGGCGTTTCGGGGAGGTGATAACGGACGATTTCAAGTGTTTACGGCGGCGGTTTTCGCGGTTGTTTTGCCGCCGCATTAGACCAAAATATGACGGCTGACAGCGTAAACAACCGAATTTTCAAACTTAAGGGAGGAATATATGGACACAAACCAAACGGCGGCTTACTGCCGCACGGCAGTCGCTAATGAACTCGCGATGCGGACGCAGGAACGGCAAATCCGCGAGTACGCAAAGAAGCGCGGTTACGGCGAATTAACGTTCTACCGTGATTGCGGACAAAACGTCGCGACGCTCGACCGCCCCGCCATGAACGCGCTGACAGCGGACATCAAAGCCGGGAAAATCGGCGCGGTCATCACCGCCTACATTGCGCGGATAACGCGTGGTTATGCGCTTTTTTCGGAGTGGATTGACTTGCTGACCGAATACGGAGTGACATTCCTTACGCCGGCAGACGGCGAATTTGCCGTGAACTACGAAATTTCCTATATCCTGCGCGGCGATTATTACTTGCCGAATCTCAAGCTCAACGACCCGCCGGATGCGCCGCCGCTCGGACGGTACGGGATGATGCACAAGGCGTTTCTCAAAGAGCATAAGCCCGCGCTGTACAGCCAACTGTTGCTGCCCGAACGCCTGTATCCGCTTTGCAGAGCGGCGGACGAAGCGGCGGCGGCTCGGCTCGCGGCAATCGGAGACCCTGAAATCGCCCGCGAGGTCATTCACGCGGAAGTGGTCTGCAAATGACAATATAATACAAAGACGCAAAAGAGGAAAGCCAAACTTGGGGCTTTCCTCTTTATTGCAAGCTCAAAATCGAACCGTCCGAACAGAATCCAAAATTGGATTGAATGAACCAATCCAATTTTGGAGCGGTTAAGCCAGCGGGAGCGGCTTTGCGCCTGTTGAATGAACCGGCTCAATTTTGAGCGCGTTGGCTAATAAACTCAAAATGAACTTATTGACGAGAGCGCAACTTTGAGCTTTCCAACGCCCTCAACTTTGAGGGCGTGCCGGAAATTTTCCGCACAGTAAGCGCTATTGAACGCAAAATCGCATTCGACCGCTCGGCTCAAAATTTGGGCCGACCATACTGAAATCAATTTTGAGTTCAGCACAGCAGCCCCCAAAACCGGAGCGTGCGGAGGTGCCCCCAAAGTTGGGGAGACCTCTTGGTTTGGCGCAATTTTACGCTCAATCCAACTTTGTCTCGGTCTCGCCCATCAGCGCGTCCACGGCATTTTGTTGCTCCGCAAGCCACGTCGCGAAGTCGGAGAACGATAATTCGCCGTTTTTGACGGCGGTTTTGCGCTTCACCGCTTCTTTTCGGTATTCTTTGAACGCCGCATCCACCGCCGCCGCCCTTTCCGGGTCGGCGGTTTTTCCTTTTTTCAGCTTGCGAAGGCGATTATACCAGTAATTGTAGGCGTTCTCGTGAAGCTGTTCCAGCTTATCGCCTTTCGCCCGCCCGTCAAACTCCCGCTTGTTCAGGGCGGCTTGAACGCGGCGGCACTCATAGCCGCAAAGCTCGCAGTGCCGGCTTTTGGAGACAAAATCCTTGCAGCAGACCTTGCATTGTTGGAACACACAGCCCCATTCGTTCAGCTTGAAAGGACAGTATTGGATTACGGGCAGGAGCGAGGAAAACGCCGCGACCACTTCAAACGGGCGTTTTTTTGCGGGATACCAAAGCGACACCTCCGTGTCCGTATTGCGCAGCGCCGCCGACATCGCGCCGGGCGCGAGTTCCTGCCACGGACGGTTTTCGGCGTAGAGGACAAACGGACGATACAGCGCGGCGAGCCGTTCCGTCAGCAAATCCGCGCCGCGATTGAGGTTGAAGCAGTTCAGGTATTCTTCCCACGTCCTTATGGCGGCGAACATCGCGGACGGTTCGCCGCTTTCGCATTTCTGCGCCAAATAATCGGCGACGGGCGCGGCGAGCTTCTGCCTTGGCGCGTCAAACGGAAAGACTTTGCCGCAGCTCTCCCGCAAAATGGCGGTGTTGGCGTTCCATTGGCGCTCCGGGTCTGCTTCAAGCCCGATCAGCAAAGAACCGAGCGGGCGTGTTTCGTCATAATAAACTTCGCCGATGCCGCGCTCAAATCGGAGTGAAACTTCGGTGTTTCGTCCTACGATAACGCGCTCCGTCATCTTTTGGTATTGGGCGATAATCCTCCTGACGGGATTTCTCACAATCCCAAGCTGTCGGCCGGATACCGGGCGGCTTCCCTGCCAAGATGCGCCAAAAAGCGCGGAGCGGGGAAAGTCCACCGGATACTCGCCAATCCCTTACGGGAATCGCAAACGCTCCGAGCGCCCCGCAGACGGCGCCAAGACGAGCGGGCGTAAGGGACCGGCGGGGAAACGCGTCCCACAGAGATGCGGGCGCAGGAACCGGGCCGGCTGTACCATCGGGGAGTGCCCGCTGTCGTGCCGTTGCAGTAAGAGACGCTATCGCCCGGGCAAATCGGAAGGCGAACAGAAAGTATTCCGACACTAAACAAAGGCGGAGCTGTGCGCGTCGGGAGATTCACAACAACCAACTAAACCCAAAGCAAAACAAAAATCTGAAAGAAAGGAGCCGGTTAAATGAACAACACGTGCATTCAATATTCCAGCTGCTTGAAAAGGGAGCGGAGGCGTTCAGAAGCGGCAATGCTACGCACGCTCAAATCCGCCGGTCGATTCTGGCCGGCCTTTCGAAGGGCTTTACGCCAGAAGATGTACAATACACAGCAAACAGCGAAGTGAAGTATGAATTCATTTGCAGGGATCCCAGCCAAAGAGCGGGGTATGAAAAGGACGAGGCATTCAATCTCGCATCATGAAAAGGCGGGTTAGCGAATAATCATCCTGCTCAGGTCGGATCCTTAGAAAATCTTATAAAAAATAAGATATTTG
>JAISZB010000372.1 GCA_031269465.1 Clostridiales bacterium
AGTTGCACGGCGCCAGCCTGTGGAGAGTTCCGCGCCGGCTACTCGACGAAGCAGGAATTAAACATCAAATCTGATCAATGATTAGAATTGATCAGATTTGTATAAGTTTTAAGTAACGGATAAATGCTCCTTACGCGCCAATGCGCAAAACACCCTGCGTTTGACTAAGCATTGGATGCCGGTTTGCAGCGCCAAATGCACTTATTTTGGAGTCAACATCAACTTCAAGGCGCGATTGAATCGGCATTTAGCAATAGCTGTATAATCAAGCTCCAAAAAGTCGGTTTTCAATGAAAATCAGTATAAAATTGTACGGTTAATATGCAAATCGGCATAATATACAGATGCGCAGTTGAATCTCGACGCCGCGCGCAAAAATTTTTTCAGGGGCCGGACGGTGGATTTCCTAATTTCAAGCGCAAGCGCCGCGATCGAGATTCATGCGCGGCAAATCGCGCAAATAATAATATTCGCGCCGGCGGCCAATATATAGCGCTTCCTAAAGCGGGGCGCGTTCGAATAAAGAAGCATGGGGGCGCTCCGGGCTGCTGCAGATTAAAATCATGTACAGCAATCCGGGAATCCTCCGGAAAGCGTTTTGCTTCCGTTCTTTATGAATATGGCGGGACTGTCGAGCCCGCAGGAATGCATAATGCTGTCGGCCTGGACCTTTCCATGAAAGAGCACTGCATATCCAGCGGGGGGCGGCATGGCGAGCATCCCAGGCAATGCCGCCGGGCTCGCGGGAATGCAAGGAACGCTGTCTAACATGAAAAAATGCAACAGGAACTGCTGCAGGCGGAAACGGAAAATCGCAAGGCTCCACGCCCATATAGCGAATCAGCGAAAGGATTTTTTGCGCAGCAGCCTGGGCGGACAGCCAGCGCCTATGATTGCGCGGCAATCGAAAGCCTTGATATGAAAGCGATGCGGTGGGCTTTGAATTTCGGCGAATCTGCAGGCGGCAATGGATGGGGGGCGTCCGCCCGGCTTTTAGAGTGCAAGCTGGACGAGAAAGGGAAGCGGCTGATAAAAATCGGCGGATGGCTCCCATCGAGCAAAGCGCGCTCCGCAAGCGGCGCGAAAAAGGACGGGCCGCCTTTGCCGGAGCGGACGCGTGCCTGCGGCTGCGGCAATAACTTGGACAGAGGCATAAATGCGGCCACAAACATCAAAAACGAAGCTTTGCGCATGCTGCAAGCATCCTAAAAATAAACAGCCGCGGGACACACGGGGCTGGCTCGTGGAATGCCTGCGCCGATAGGCGAATGGCGCGAGAAGCCCCCGCCTCTTTAGGCGGCGGGAGTATGTCACTGATACTGCCCTGAAATCGGAGCTTTCCAAGCGCGTCAGCATAAGCGGCTTCAAATTGAGACAAAGGAGAGTGCAAGCGAATGCGGATTAGAGGATCCTTGGCTGCCGGGGATATGACAAGCGGCGGCATAGGCAAGCCGCTTGTCATGTTTGCGCTGCCCTTGCTTTTGGGCTATCTTCTCCAACAGTTCTATAACGCCTTTGACGCCATTGTCGTAGGAAATTTCGTAGGTTCGGAAGCTCTGGGCGCAGTAGGCTCTTCAGGGCCGCTGATTAATATGCTTATAGCCTTCGCAATGGGCATGTTCAACGGAGCAAGCGCATTGACAGCCAGATACTTCGGTTCCAGGGACGGCAAAAGCCTGCATGAATGCATTCACACTTCACTCTTAATGTCTCTTGTCATGGGAGTTGCCTTAGGGTTGGCGGGTTCTGTCGCGGCGCCGAAGCTGCTGCGCCTTATGGGAACTCCGCCAGAGATTCTTCCAAGCGCTTCCGAGTACTTGAGGATTTATTTCATGGGCTTGCCAGCGCTTATAATATACAACTTCGGCGCGGCGACGCTTACCGCTCTGGGTGATAGCAGACGCCCCCTGTATTTTCTCATCATGTCTACCATGATAAACGTGGTGGGTGATCTTATCTTTGTCTTGGCCTTTCATCAGGGGATCAAAGGCGTTGCCTGGTCTACCGTGTTAGCTGAGATCATATCGGCCATCATGGTAATCGTGGTCTTAATCAAGGCAGAGGGGCCGACGAAGCTCGTTTTCAAGGATTTGAAAATAAGCGGGAAGCTGTTGCGGCAGATTTTGAGCATAGGCCTTCCTGGAGGAATTCAAGGCACCATCGTATCGTTTTCAAATGTCATGGTGCAGTCCTACATGAACGGCCTAGGCGCAATCAGCGTGGCAGGCTACAGCGCGGCGCAGAAGCTGGACGCTTTCGTTTCACTGCCGGTCCAGACAATGGCCATGGCCTGCGCGACATTTGTGGCTCAAAACCTTGGCGCCGCCCAGGTGGCAAGAGCCAGGAAGGGCGTAAGGTATTCGATGCTCATAGGAGTCTTGGTGAGCATCACCCTTTCTGCGATAGTCATATCTAGCGGCAGAGTCCTGCTTCGCATCTTTACTCCTGAAGCTGATGTTTTGGCGGCCGGAGTTCAGTTTATGTGGTGCCTGGCGCCGTTTCATTTCATTTTGAGCGGCACGCAGATAATCCCTGGAGCTTTGCGCGGCGCTGGAAGCGTCAAGATTCCAACTGCCGCTTCAATACTTAGCTTCGTAGGGCTGCGCCAGATCTACTTGTTTTTCATATCAAAGTCGCATTATACAATCACGGGCGTGGCTTTGGCATACCCCATAACATGGTCGATTGCGGCTATAATCATTTGCGTTTGCTACTTGAAAAGCGATTGGAGCAAGTTTGAGCCGAAAGCCCCTAAATAGGCTGAAATTGCTCTAAGCCTGAATTTTGCCCTTGCTATACTGCTTTTCATATAAACCCCTATGAAGCTGCCTCACCACTAAAGATGAAAATATGAAGCCATTTGTGTGTTTGAGGCATGGACAAATGTCCATAAAATGCTAAACTGCCTTTTTTCGCACTCGCTGTATAATCAATCTCCAAAAAAGGAACATTTGATGAAAAGCGGTATACTTCAAAAAGGCCGTCATGATGAAATTCTTCATGACGGCCTTTTAATCATCATATGCTGATTTGCATATGGATCCTACGGCGCTACGCTTCACCGCCAAGGATGAAAGTGCGAATACACCAGTCGAATATCTAAGTTTATCGCCTGAATTCATCAGATATCGGCATTTCGCACCTTGAAAATGGACAGTAAAGCTCAAAAACAAGTTCGCCTGACTGCAAATCGATGTATTCCTCTTAAAATCGAACTCTCAAATGCGCGTCAGCATGGTCTGGGCGCATCATCGGCAGTGAATCCCGCCCCTTCATTACTGACAGCGCGTTTTTGCATTCCCTCAAATTCCTTGAACGCTTCATGAAAGTCTCTTATAGCTTTTCCTGGATCAGGCCTGGAGAAAATCGCGCTCCCAGCCACAATTACATTTACCCCAGCGCTTAAAGCCTCTTTCACGTTTGCAAGGCATAATCCGCCGTCCATTTCTATGTCCAGCTCAAGTCCATGAGTGCATGCGTAATTTGCAAGAAACTCAGCTTTTCTGAGGGTTTGAGGCATGAGTTTCTGACCGCCGAATCCAGGCTCGACAGACATTACAAGCGCAAGACTGAGCTCTTCTATTACGGGGAGAAGCTCTGTCGCGGCTGTGTCTGGCTTTATTGCCATAGCGGGCTTCTTCCCAAGCTTTTTTATTGCTTTTACAGCATTTTCTTTGTCTTTAACTGCTTCCGAGTGCATGTTTATTATATCGGCTCCAGACGCTGAGAAAGCTTCAAAGAATCGTTCAGGCTCCTCTATCATCAAATGAACGTCGAAGATCATTTTTGAGGCTTGGCGTATGCTCTTAATTACGGGCGGACCTAATGTTATGTTTTCTACGAAGCGTCCATCCATGACGTCTATATGAAGGTAAGAAGCGCCAGCATCTTCAACCGCCCTGACATCTTCCCCCAACTTGGAGAAATCCGCTGACAAGATGGATGGCGCCAGCTTCAAAATGCTCATATGCTATTCCTCTTCAATTCCGGCAGGCTCATCAAAGTTCACCGGCTGCTCAGCCACAAGCTGCGTCGTGCCGTCATCTCGAACCAAGTACACCTGGTAATATACTTCCCCTTCTCCACTCACTCTGAGGCTGTAAGGGAAATTTTCAACAGGTATGACTTCGTCCAATATGTTTTCGCCGGCGCCGCCGGATATTATCTTATTGACTCGAAGGTGAAGTGTTGCGGCATCTTCCGTCACCTGCGGCTGCTGGATTACGAGAATCATGCTTTTAAGCTCAACCGGCGCCAGCGTAGCGGTTGGAGCCCTTGTTGGAGTAATCCTTTCAAGCGGTCCGGTGCTTATTACATAGCTGCATTCGGCGTTGCCATAGATGACCTGGGAGTTGGGCTTAAGAGTCTGAGTTATGATGCAGCCGGCCGGTATCGTGTCATGGGGGGCTTTGCTTGAGAGTCCAATTGCAATTCCCAATCCTTGAAGAATCTCTATTGCCTCCGACTCCGACTTGCCTGTGAGATCGGGCACTGTGCTTATTTTGGTCGGCGGCCCCAAGCTGACTACAAATGAAATGCTGGAGTCTGGGCTTATCAGCTCATCCGGCGCGGGATACTGACTGATTACATAGTTCGCGAGCACAGTTTCACTGTATTCGCGTTCGTAAGTATATTGAATCGCTTGCTCCGCCAGAATGGCTTCGGCCTCGCCAAATGTTTTATTTCTCAGATCCGGCGCGTTTATTTTGTTGGTGCCCATGCTTACGGTGACGTGCAAGGCTTCACCGGGAAGCAGGAATGCATCCGGGGTTTCATTCTGCGAAATGATAATCCCCGCATCGGCGTCATCGTCGTATTTTTGCTCCGTCTGCAATCTGAGTCCATATTCTGACGCGAGCGCTCTCGCCTCTTCGACCTCCATTCCCTTCACCAAAGGAGGGTGAACCGGGACAGGCTTGTTCGATTCGTAGAAGAACAAGCCAAGGGATGATATCAGCACAATAATGATTGCGGCCGTGATAACAGCCGCTATTATTATCTTCCGTTCGTAGGCTTTTTCTTCTTCAGTCGCCGCGTTCATATCTAGGCTTTCCTCGGCGGGTGGCGATTGCTTAGCGCTTTTTTTGTAAGGCGCTTCTGGAAGAGCCTTGGGCTTGACTACCTGTTGCTCGCCGGAGCCCATCTTCGCAGAAGGCCTGGGTTTGTACTGCGAAGGCGATGGATGCGCGTCTTCAACTTCTAAAGACAGGCACCATTTGAGATCACTTATCAGATCATTGGCTGACTGGTAGCGAAGCGCCGAGTTTTTGTGGGCGGCCTTGCGTATAATTCCCTCAAGGCTGTCTGTAATGTTCGGGTTAAGATGCTTCATATCCGGAAGGGGATCATTTATGTGCTTCATGGCTACGGCTACATTGGTCTCCCCTTCAAAGGGCAGATGCCCTGTTGTCATTTCAAACATTACAATGCCTAAAGAGTAGATGTCGCTTTTCTGGTCGACGAATACCCCTCTCGCCTGCTCCGGGGAGAAGTAGTGCACAGAACCCATGGTATTCCTGCCTGTAGTCAGAGTGGAGCTTCCCGCTGCGCGTGCGATGCCGAAATCCGTTACTTTTACTATGCCTTGATTTGTCACCAGTATATTTTGAGGCTTTATATCCCTGTGAATTACTCCATGCAAATGGGCATCCGCGAGGGCCGACGCTATCTGCACCGCAACGCCTAAAGCCTCTTCATTGCTAAAGGGAGCCTTGGCCTGTATCAGTTCCTTAAGCGTCATCCCGTCAATGTATTCCATTATGATGTAGTTCATAGACGCATCCTGCCCTACATCATAGACGTTTACTATATTGGCGTTGGAAAGGCTTGCTGCGGCCCGGGCCTCAATTTGGAAGCGCGCGATGAATTCTTCGTCAGCCATGTGCTCTTCGCGCATTACCTTGACAGTTACCGCCCGGACTAATTTTCTATCCAGCGCCTTGTAAACAACAGCCATGCCGCCCATGCCGATTCTTTCAATTATTTCATACCGGCCGGCTATGACTGTGCCTGGTTCAAGTTTCATTCATTTCACCTCTTAACATCAACCAAAATGGCCGAGATGTTGTCGAGACCGCCATAGTTGTTCGCCATTTGAATCAGTTTGCGTCCCCTGTCTTCAAGTGAGCCGGGTTCGCTTAAGATCTGCAGTATCTGGATGTTTGAGAGCATGTTGGTGAGGCCGTCGGAGCATAGAAGCGCCACCCCGTCCTCATTGGCATCGTAAGCCAGCCCATCTACCGCTTCATCGTCCTCCACGCCCAGCGCCCGAGTCAATATATTTTTCTGCGGGTGATGCTGCGCTTCCTCTTCAGTTATCTCGCCCATTTTGACCAGTTCGTTGACATAGGAATGATCCTCAGTCAGTTGGCTGAGCCTTCCATTTGCTGCAAAATAAACGCGGCTGTCTCCGATGTGCGCAATATTAAGCTTTCCGCCGGTTGTGACGCATGCTGTGAAAGTCGCGCCCATGCCGCGCAGGGTATAATCCTGTCGCGATAAGTCATACACCTTTTTATTTGCATATCTGACGCCTTCTACTATGACTTCAAGCACCTTGCCCTGAGTCCTCCCTCCCTGCGAGACATACTCGCAGAAAAACTCTATGGCTTTGGAGCTGGCGACCTCTCCCGCATTATGCCCGCCCATCCCGTCAGAAACAATGAACAAGTTGGGGAGGCATCCAATCGGCTTAACGCACACGAAAATTGAATCTTCGTTGTGCAGCCTCGTGACTCCTATGTCAGTGACGCCAAATGCATTCATGCTATATCACCCGCTTCAGATTATTCTAGTGTTGGATGACGAATGAATCAAGCGCATTCCCAAGTTGCGAAGACGCTTTATCATCACCCCGTATAATGCCTGAGGCTCAATACCAATATTACTCCCTTAAGCGGCATTGCTGCGCCGGCCGCACTGAAAGCAGACTTTAATGCTGCTGCGTCCGCTTCTTCCGACTTAGCCGATCCGCTCGCTTCTAAGCTGCCCGCAGGCGGCGTTAATGTCGCTTCCGAGCTTTCTTCTTATTGTAACTTCTACGCCATATTCGGCAAGCTTTGAAGCGAAGGCTTCAATCTCCCGCTTTCCGCTTTTGGTGAAATTTTTTCCAACATCATTTACCGGAATGAGGTTTACATGGCACAATGATCCTTTTATAAGCTTGGCCAGTTCTTCCGCATTCTCAGCGCTGTCGTTCTCTCCCTTTATCATTGCGTATTCATAGGTGACGCGCCGCTTCGTGGCTTTAGCATAGCTCCTGCAGGCCTTGAGGAGTTCATCCATCGGATAGGCCTTTGCAACAGGCATGATCCGGCTTCTTATCTCATCATTCGGAGCGTGGAGCGAAACAGCCAGAGTTACCGACAGGCCTTCCCCGGCCAATTTATATATTCCCGGAACAATGCCGCAGGTGGAGACGGCAATCCGCCTTTGGCTTATATTCTGCCCAGCCTCGTTTGAAATCAGCCTGATGAATTTGACAACTCCGTCATAGTTGGCCATAGGCTCTCCGCTTCCCATAAGAACGACATGGGAGATTCTGGCACCCGAAGTTTTCTGCATCGAATAAACCTGGCCGCACATCTCGCCTGCAGACAGGTTTCTGTCTAGTCCTTCCGCAGATGCGCAGAAGGAGCAGCCCATGTCGCAGCCAGCCTGCGTTGACACGCATGCCGACGCTCCATAAGAGTATGACATTGAAACACTTTCTATTATAGTATTCTTTGCAAGCCGCAACAAGTATTTTGTCGACTGCGCGTCAGAAGAAGGCCTGACTTGAAGAATTTTAGACCACTCAGAAACATCGAACTCCTCAGAAAGCTTTAATCTAAGCATAAGAGGCAGATCCGTCATCTCTTCAAACGATTCAACTTGCTTGGCATGGATCCACTGGAAAATTTGCCTGCCTCTAAAAGGCTTCTCTCCCAGTTGGCTCATCAAATCGGAAAGCTCCTGAGGGAGCATGGATCCTATATCTATTCTTTCCATAAAACAGCGCCTTTCACACATATTGGGACTCAAGGCTTAATTGGCACAATATACCTATTAAAATATGCCTATTTTGAGGCTTGATTATCAGTTGATAAACTGCTATGCATTGGATAGTTCCGATTTTGGTGTCGGATTATACAATTAGCGCGAAATGTGGATATAGTCATTTCGCACCCTTCAATGGACTCTCAGGCATCAAAATCGGTACATTTGACTGCAAAGCGGTATAGATACAGATACAATCAAGCTCTAATAGGAACTGAAAATCACATAGGATTCGAATCAAATCCGTTCAAGCTTAGCGATAAAAAAGCCGTCGCGCCCGTCACTGCAAGGAAGATTCTTCTCTTTAAAGACAAGCCTAAACGGAAAGCGCTGTAAAAACCAATCCGTATTCTCCTCGCATTCCTCGGAGGTATATGTGCAAAGGCTGTAGACAAGAATTCCGCCCTTTTTGACGCGCATCCATGTAGATTCCAGAATCTGCCGCTGAAGCTCTGATAGGCTTCTGATGTCGTCCATCGTTTTAGTGTACTTGATTCCAGGCTTTCTACCCGCCACGCCCAGACCGGAGCAGGGCGCGTCTATAAGGAGGCGGTCTGCATCCTCAGCAATGCCGCTTGCCATGCGCGCGTCAATCGCTTTCGTTTCAATTATGCTGATGCCAAGCCTGGAAGCGGACTTTTTCAATTCCTTCAGCTTTTTTTCGCTTATATCTTGCGAAAGTATGCTTCCGGCATTTTTCATCTTATAGGCGCAGTAAAAGGTTTTTCCCCCGGGCGCGGCGCAAATGTCAAGCACTCTCTCGCCGCTTTGAGGATCCAGAGCGTCCACTGCCATCATGGAGCTCTCGTCCATTACATGCCACAGTCCATCCAAGAAGGACTTTTTTGCAGCCATTTCATGCGCGTGGGAGATACGAATGCCGCAGGCGCCGACACTTAGCGCTTGCATGCCCTCATCCTTAAGAATTTCCGCAAGCGCGTCCGCAGAGGTTTTAAGCGTATTCACGCAAATGTTTATGGCAGGCCGGCATGCGCCGGCCTTGCATATAGAAATCGCGGCATCCATTCCGAAATGCTCGATGAAGTAGCGAACCATCCACATAGGGAATGAATACATAATGCTAAGGCGTTCCGGAGTGCCTTCATCAGGAAGCTTCAAGGATTCCCTTTTTCGATCGATGCCTCTTAAGACGCCGTTTACAAATCCGGAAAGATGCGCGAAGCCTCTAGCCTTGGCAATGCTTACAGCCTCGAATACAGCGGCCCTTGCCGGGACTTTGTCCATGAATCGCATCTGATACGCGGCGCATCTTAAAATGTTGAGAATCAGGGGCTCAATCTTTTCAACGGGGATTGTTGAACTCTGACTGATTATGCAGTCCAGAAGCAGCCTATGCCTTACGCATCCGTTTGTGAGCTCTGTGATAAATGCCTTTTGCCTGGGTTCCATATTCTTTTCTTTGTCCAGGGCTCTCTTTAGAATTTGATTTTCGCTTTCCATGTTCCTTTCAATATCCGAAAGCACAGATAAGGCCAATTCTCGTTCGTTTGCCATTTTCACCCTTCTAAAAAAGCCAGCTTGGCTGTTTTTGCCGCCGGTGGCACAGTGATTTTCTGGTTTAGCAGTTACAGTATACACATTTGCCGCTAGATTTGCAATGTTTGAAAGTGAAAATGGTGTGAAGGGCGATATCAAGCATAAGAGGGATTAGCCACATATTGATTTGCAAGCTCCTATTTTGGAGCTTGGTTTTAGAGCGTGAAATACTGATTTGCAGTCATATGCGTCGATTTTAAGGTCGGATTACCCATTTCTCATAGTGAACAGAACTCAAAATCTTTTTGATCGCAAATAAGTAAAGCGGATATCGCGCCGCGACTCCCTGGCTCCAAAGCGCCGCCCCCTTCAATCAGCTAGTCGATGTTTTCTTTGGAAATGCCGGATGATATACCGCTTTTCATACAAAATTAACTTCCAAAAAAGGAACGTTTGATGAAAAGCGGTATAGAAACTTGGCCAGCGCAGTGGAGGCGTCCATGCATTCCAGATTCGATTTCGCGCCTTGGCTAAAAATCTGGATGGAGACAAGGAAATAGACAACAGCAGACAGCTGATCAAATTAATTTTCGCATATTTTCTTGAATTACTTGAAAGGATTGAGGAGCTGGAAGAGCTGAGGGAACCTTCATTATAGCAGTTGCGGAAAAAAGAAGGCTGTTTTGCAAGCTGTTTTTTGCCGAATATTGGCGATGTCCAGCTTAGCTGCCGAGCGCCCCGGCGCCCGCCAGCCTCGGCAGGAGAAGACGGTCCTGTCGAGGAAAACGGCTTCAGAACGCAGAAACACGGCTCGGAATATCAGCAAAAATATTGTCGAATATTGCTTGTGATTAAACTAGCTGCAATTAGATGGGAGAGCGTATTCAAATTATCAATAAAGCGTAAAACTGTTTATAGAACTCCTCAGAATTATTAACAAGCACTCCTATTAATTTAACTTTTAACTTCTTTGAATATCTTGTCAATACACTTTTCATTTTACTTTATAAAAAACTGATGTTTATTTTTTTTGTGAAATGCCTCTGGCAAATCGCAATCATATTTAAGGCCTATGCTGAAAACAAAAAAAATCGGAGCGATTTTCACCCCGATTCTTTTTATGCTGATTTGCAACCAAATGCACCTATTTTGATGTCTGTTTATCATCTTTAGCATTGCATCCTGTTTTCATCAAATGTTGCTTTTTTGGAGCTTGTTTATCCATTGAGCGGTGCGAAATGCCGATATCATCGCACTCGCTGTACAGTCAAGCCAAAAAGGCAGTTCCCTATGAAAATCAGTATATAGTCAGGCCTCAAACTATTATCTTCACTATGCGAGCCAGTATATCAAGCATGTCTCAATGTGTCCTTAAACAGCAGGAATACCGCCGCGAATCCGATGAAAAGAAGTCCGCCCGACAGATAGAACGCTGAGACAAGAGAGCCGGTGCTGTCGGATAGAGCCCCTGCAATGTAAGGCGCCAAGATTGAAGAACTCATGCCGACGAAATTGTATATGCTAAAGAGCGTTCCGCGCTTTCCTGACGGGCTGTTGTCGGCTACTGAGGCTACAAGAATTGGATCAAGCGCCAATTTGCCAGTCAAGCCGTAGATAATGAGGCAGACAATCATAAGGTTGAAGTTGCTGAAGTAAACGCAACCGATAATGGATAGAAGCGCAAGGCAAACGAGAATCAGCATGAACATTTTGCGCCGCTTTAGCTTATCCGAAAGCCGGCTGAAGATCAGAGCGCCAGGAATTGAAGCCCATGCTATCAATGAGGATATGAAGCCGACCTTTCCGGCATCTATGCCCCGCTCGTTCTGAAGGAAATAGGGAAGCCAAGTTTGAATTACGAAAAAACCGAAAAGCGAACAGAAAACCATTATATAAATGGCCGCAATATTGCGGTTAAAGGCTTTTGCCTTAGGAGCGGCATCACCTAGCGCAGTCTTTGCGCCGATTTCCTCAGCCGCGGCATGCTCTTTTACGAAAAATCTGAAGAGGGCTCCGATTATAAGAGTCGGCACGGCAAAGATATAAAAGCTGGCGCGCCAGTTAAGATTCAAGGTATTCATGATAAAGCCCGCGCCGATAAGCCCCAAAGATATTCCGAAAGCCATTCCGCTGTTGATTATGGCGCTTCCGAAGCCTCGGTGCTTCATGGGAAGCGCGTTGGAAGAGAGCGCGTACTGCGGGCCGTAGTAGGCGCCTTGCCCTATGCCTACAAAAGCCCGCATGGCAAGAAGAAGGGCGAATGAAACTGAAATTCCCGTTAATCCTGTAAATATCCCAAAGACGAGAAATCCCGCGACAAGCATCCGCTTGAGGCCAAGCTTGTCTCCCAGCATTCCGCTGGGAATTTGAGCGAATGTGTAGGTGAAGAAGAAAACGCTGTTGATTAAGCCCAACTGCGAAGCGGTAAGTCCGAATTCCTGTTGGATGGCGCTCATTGATGCGCTGAATATGTTCCTCGTCGCATAGATGAAGATCCAACCTAGAAAGAACAGCGCTACAGCTTTAGTCCAGTACGGGGCAGCCTTTCTATCGGCTGCGGCCAATGATCCTATGCCATCTAGCGGCATGTCCCTGCCTCCCTTCAATCCCATAGAAATTTAAGTCCTGAATACATTCTATCTGATGAAGGCGCGGAGGTCTTTAGATGATTTTCCAGAAAAACGCGTTTGACGCTGTGCGCAGTGCATAAATGAAATGCGGGAAATCTCAAAGCTATTCCTGCCCCGCTATGCGCATTGCCAGCAAAGCCAGCTGATATTCCAGGAGTTTATGGGGGTTGGCGAAGTCGTTTTTCAAAATCCCCTTTATTTTTTCCATTCTGTAAATATAAGTGTTGCGATGTATGAACATGAATTTTGCAGCTTCGCTCATATTGCCTGAAAAAGAGAAATAGCAGCTCAGAGTGCGAACCAGATCGGAGCCGTTCTCCTTGTCCCAGTCTATTAGGCTGCCAATGCTTTTGCGGGTGAATTCACGAAGCTGCTGAGGCTCCACAAATTTGTCCAATAGGCGAAATGCCGCATAGTCGTCAGCATATATGATTCGCTCGGGATTATCCCATCCTCTCGCAAGCCGCATTGTTTTCTGAGCGTCGGAGTATGATTCCGTGATTCTCATGATATCAGGAGAGGAAGCTCCTATAGCTATGATTATTTCACGGGGGTCGAAGGCCTTTTCAAGTTCCTCTAGAAGCGTTTCAGCAAATTGCCTTATAGCGTCTACAGCTTCGCCTGAAGCCTCAGGTTGCTCTGCAAGAAAAATGGTCTGGTAGCTGTGCGGAACCATCACTATGTGAATTTTTATAGCTTTGGCTGCCTTCTTGCAGATCTCGGCGGCCAGGTTGCAACAGTCGGCGTATTTTTGGTGGTTTATCAACTGATCTTCTTTATCAGAGTTCGTATGCCTGACCAATACGCATCTGTACTTGGCGTTCCATTTAAGGCCGTGAGCCTCTGCAAGCGAGCGGGCGGCCGAGATGGACTCGATTGCTCCTGAAAGCAGATCGTCAAAGAAATCGCGGCTTATCCGGTGCTTTATCTCCTCTATCTCCCTTGCGCGGACGCGTTCCATGGCGACGCTGATTGAAACGTGCTCTAAAGCGGCGTAATCGGCGGCATCCATAGTATGAACCGTTTCCCAAATGACAATGTATCCATATAGGCTTCCATCTCCTCCGCCTACAGGCATGACGCGGCAAAGCGGCTGGCTGCCTCCGGGAAGCGGCAGGCGCCTTGCTATGGGCTTGCGAAACATCTCCAATTCAGGCGGCATGGAATCCGTGAATTCTTTAGGAAGCGCAGCTTCTTTGCGCTTAAGCGGAATATTGCTTCCAAGCGGCAGAGGGTTGCCAGGGTATTCCTGCCAGGCAAGCAGATGCCAGCCGCTGTCGAAAATCAATATAGGGTTTCTGATAAACCCGACTGCGACTCTGGCTATCTCGGAAAGTCCGCCGGATTTCAAAGCCGCTTTTGTCAAATC
Organism: Clostridiales bacterium; assembly: GCA_031269465.1. Lineage (GTDB taxonomy): Bacteria > Bacillota > Clostridia > Lachnospirales > WQUN01 > JAISWZ01. Next base: position 13,534 of record JAISZB010000372.1, read on the forward strand.
GCGATGTATTGACAAGGCCTGAGACATCCGCTCGTCGTCTCGGATGTAAAGGCGCTCATTTATCATTGAGCCGACGGTAGAGAGTGAATGCCCGAATGGAAGCTCAACTAGGGGAAAGCCCAACCGATCCGCCTCTTCTACCATGCAGTCGGGAGTTTTTGCAAAATACCGCCGCACTTTAAGCCCCATCCCTGCGCAGTGGATTTCCGCAAGCCTGCGGACGATGCTTCGCTGCATGTCTTCGTCATCTTTGAAGATATATCCGGTTGTAAGAAGAAACTCCCCTGCGATCAGCCAATCAAACGTATCCGGATTATCCATTATATTAGTCCTTGATATTTCATTCTCAACTCCAGAAGCTCCCGCAGCCAGCCGGATTCCGCTGATATCCGGCAATTTCAGGAGTTCTGCTACAGTGAAGCGCAAAATTCACACCCTCTTCCAAAACCGGCGCGCATGCCGGCCGGCAGTCATATGCAAATCAGTATGATTATCGCATGCTTCTGCAAATATGCTTCTTTGCAGTCAATGCACCTGTTTTAGGGCTTGGCCGTCCATTTTGCCTTAGCGCAGTCAAGCTCAAAAATAGGAACTTTCATATGCAAATCAGTATACCCAAACATGAGTCTCAAAGCAAGCGTAAATTAATGCGGATGTGCAATATGCATAAGTCGAGAGGCGTTTTTTGTATTCCTCTCCGATGAATGGGGGATGGATGCAAGCTATACTGTTACTAGAATTCAAATTTTAAAGCTATTATGCTGGAGGAGGCATCATCGTGGAGCTTCACTGCGCTTGCCTAGGCCCGCAAGCCGCGAGAGCGTTCAGCTGCAAGCCTCCCTTTCAGGTCAGGTCGGTTTTCGGAAAAGTGATAAACCTGATGTCAGAGGCCGGAAGCGTCGCTGTGCAAACAGCGGGTTCAGCTATTACCCCCCTGACGGCTATGGTGGATGAAGTGCAATTTTCACGGATGGCTCAGATCCTGAAGCCCGGAATGCAGTTAAGCGGCGTGCGGCTTAATAAGCCTTCAAGCATTGAGTGCGATATTGAGCCTGCTCATGCTCCGCCTCCGGGATTTGCTGAGCAATTGGAGCGGGCGGCTGAGCTTTTCGCCAGTGAGGCAAGCCTGGCGTTCGCGGTGATGGGCGGGAAAGAAAATCAGCTGTCGCCGGCTCAGCTTGCGGCGATTGACATTCTTGTCTTAGCGGAAAGGCATTTTTCAGAGCTTCGCTGGAGCGATATGGCAGACGACCTGCAAATGCTTACGGGATTAGGACCTGGATTGACGCCGGCCGGCGATGATTTTTTGATAGGAGTGCTTGCGGCTTGCGTGCGATGGGACGGGCGAGAGGTTTCAAAACGGATGGGCCAGCTCCTTAAAAAAGCGGTTCTGGCTCATCCCGAGAGCACGACATGGCTTGCCGCGGAGCTTCTTAAGTGCGCGGCCTGCGGAGAGTTCGCCCCGTCCATAATCAGAGTGCTCAAAGCGCGAGGCAAAACGGAAATGATGCTTGCCGCGGCGCAAGGCGCTTCATGCGGGCATACATCCGGAAGCGACGCGCTGGGCGGCATGCTGTGGCTTTCAAAACTTGCGTCAAAAAGCGCGGAACTTACTCCCGCCTGAGATACACTGATTTGCACTGAAGGTTCTATTTTAGCTTGATGCAGGCTTCAATGGATGTCAAGCTTCAAAACAGACTCATTTGACTGCGAATATACCGATTTTCATACAATGCTCCTTGTTGAAGCTTGCTTATCTCAAGCTCAAAAAAAGGCAGTTTTCTATGAAAATCAGTATAGGCATAGGCAGTTCGTTAAAAAGGAATAGGGGGATTGCGATATGAGTTCGAAATGTGAAATAAGAAAAGATGCTTACTATGATTCTGTTACACTGATGCTGGCATCAGGCAAGATGTGCGATGTGCCGGGCGTCAAAAACGCGGCTGCGATGATGGGCACGGATCACAACCGAGCGCTGATGAAAGCGGCAGGTTTGATAGATGGAGATTTGCAGTTTTCGCCTAATGACGCCGTCATCGGCATTCTAGCGGAAGAAGACGCTGCTGTAGACAAAGCTTTGGCGGCGCTTGATGAGTTTCTGACAAAAAAGGCGGCGTCAGGGGCTAAGGATATAAAGCCTAAAACGCTTGAAGGGGCCAAGCGACTTCTGCCGGAAGCAAATCTGGAGATTATTTCAGTGCCGGGCAGATTTGCCGCCGCTGAGGCGGAGAAGGCGCTGGATATGGGGATGCATGTGCTCCTTTTCAGCGATAATGTAACAATAGAAGATGAAATAAAGCTGAAGGAAAAGGCTGTTGAAAAAGGCCTTCTGATGATGGGTCCGGACTGCGGAACGGCTATAATAAACGGAATTGCACTTGGCTTTGCAAATGCAGTGCGCAGGGGCGGAATAGGACTGGCGGCTGCGGCGGGCACAGGATTGCAGGAGGCGACGGTTCTTATAGAGAGATTTGGCGGGGGCGTTTCCCAGGCTCTTGGGACTGGCGGCAGGGATTTGAAGGAAGCTGTAGGAGGTCTGATGATGAAACTGTGCCTGAACGCTCTGGAGAGCGACCCTGGCACTGATACAATAGTCATTGTTTCCAAACCGCCGCATCCGACGGTAATGGCTGAGATAGCCAAGCAGATTTCCGCGTTCAAGAAGCCGGTCGTATCGTGCTTCCTTGGAGGAAATCCAGAGATTTTGAAAGGATCGGGCGCAATATGGGCCAAGGACATAGAAAGCGCGGCGAGAATCGCCGTTTCGCTGTCTACAGGCATAAATAGGGAAAAGGAAGAGGAAGCCGTTTCAGATTTCGCTTCTTCTGAAGCCTCCTTGTACAAAAGCGGGCAGATTCATCTTAGAGGCTTGTATTCTGGCGGAACTCTTTGCTATGAAAGCATGCTGGCACTAGGGGAGGCTGGATTGGAAATCCGCTCCAACATAGCGCAGGACAAAAAGCTCCAACTTGAAGATCCTGAGCAGAGCGTCGGACATACGCTTCTTGACATGGGGGATGATTACTTCACGAACGGGATGGCGCATCCGATGATTGATCCGCGGCAGAGAGCGCAGCGCGTTTTAAAGGAAGCGGAAGATCCGTCCGTTGCGGTTATACTTCTTGATTGCGTGGGAGGGTATGGATCGCATGAAAACCCTGCGGGGGCGATAGCCGGCGCCATAAAGAAGGCAAAGCGGCTTGCCGCACAAGAGGGCCGTCACCTGACGGTTGTAGCCTCGGTTTGCGGCACTGAGGGCGATCCGCAAAAACGCGGAGACCAAGAGAATATCTTAAGGGAAGCCGGAGCTGTTGTAGCGGCGTGCAATGGAGACGCCGCAAGGCTTGGAGCTGAAATAGCGAGAAAGATTTCATGATTGTAGAGACACTGGGAGGAATCAATATGTCAAAGGCGATAAACATGCTTTTTTCTAATAAGGTAGCAGTTGTAAACGCGGGAATCGCAGCTTTCGCGGATGCTTCCAGGGAGCAAGGAGCAGAAAGCGTCCATGTCGAATGGAAGCCACCTGCGGCTGGAAGCGAAAGGTTGATTGCGATACTGAATAAGCTGAAAAAACTTTAAGATTTTTGGCAAGATTAAAGAGGAGGATATATTGAATGGGACTCATAGACAACGCCAACCGCGAAGCTTTCAAGAGGCTTGACAAATCAAATCCGGAGCTTACGGGCATAGTATACGCGAAAGACGTTTTGCCTGAAATGGATAAATATACAATAGGGCACGCCGGCCCGCCGATTAAGTGGGAGGATATGTGTGGACCGCTTAAAGGCGCCGTTCTCGGCGCTATAAGGTATGAGGGGTTGTGCGAAACGGACGTGGAAGCAGGCGTGATGGTTGAAAGCGGCAAGATCAAGTTTCGCCACAATCACAGCGTAGACTGCGTAGGCCCCATGACGGGGATGATAACTTACTCAATGCCGCTTTTTGAGGTTTCTAACCTCGCCTTTGGCAATAAGGCGTATTGCTCCTTTAACGAGGGGCTTGGAAAGGTCATGAGGTTTGGAGCGAATGGTCCGGAAGTTATTAAAAGGCTCAAGTGGATAGAGGAAGAGCTGGCGCCTGCGTTTAAAAAGGCATTGGATCGCAGGGGGCCCGTCAATTTGAAAGTGCTTATGACAAAGGCTCTTGCCATGGGCGATGAGATGCATCAGCGAAACACAGCCGCTTCTTCATTGTTCGTGCGGGAAATCGCGCCTGCTCTTGCCGCAGTGACTGACAATAAGGAAAGCCTTGTTAGAATAATGGAGTTCATAACCGGAAATGATCAGTTCTTTTTGAACTTGGCAATGGCAGCTTGCAAATCTGCGGCGGACGCCATAAAGAATATACCGTATTGCACCATCGTCTCTGCAATGAGCCGGAACGGGACGAAATTTGGAGTGAAGGTCAGCGGCTTGGGAGACGCTTGGTTTGAAGCCGATTGCCTGATGCCAAAGGGCTTGTATTTTCCGGGTTTTACCGCTGAAGATGGAAATCCGGACATAGGAGACAGCGCCATCTGCGAGACATATGGAATAGGCGGATTCGCCATGGGAGGAGCTCCTGCGGTCGTTCGATTTGTAGGAGCGCAATCAGCTGCCGAGGCTGTAGAGTTTACCAATGACATGATGGAAATCTGCGAAGGCGCAAGCAGCCAGCTTTTAATGCCGTCAATGGATTTTCAGGGCGTCCCTTCAGGCATTGACATACGAAAGGTAGTAGAAACTGGCCTGCTTCCAGTGATTAATACGGGAATCGCGCATAAAGAGGCGGGTGTCGGCCAGGTAGGCGCAGGCATTGTAAGGGCTCCGATGGACTGCTTTACCGATGCGCTGGCAGCTTTCGCAAAAAAAGTGCTGCCGGAGGAGGAACAGATATGACCAGTCTGCTTCAGGCGGAAAACGTCAGAGTTATGAGAAGGGCCAAGCGTACATCCATCGCTGTTGCAATCGGCGGCAACGCAATAGTGCGGGAAGGGATGAGAGGAACTGCCTCTGAGCAGTTTGCGCAAATCAGGAAAAGCTGCGAATATATCGCGGACTTGTATGAGAGAGGCTACAGTGTGGTGCTGACGCATGGCAACGGTCCTCAAGTCGGAAATCTCCTGCTTCAGAACGAGGCCCTTGAGGAGATACCGCAGCAGCCGTTGGATATATGCGGCGCCATGACTCAGGGCCAAATAGGCTACATGATCCAGCAAAGCATGTCAAATATATTCGCTGAGCGAGGAATCCGCGCTAATGTCGTAACGGTTGCCACGCAAATGGTTGTTTCGGAAAACGACCCTGCGTTTAAAGCTCCGTCAAAGCCAATAGGGCCGTTTTACAGCAAGGAGCGGGCGATGGCGATTATGAGCGAGAACCCGGGCATGATTCTTCGCGAGGACGCAGGCAGGGGCTGGAGAAGAGTTGTGGCGTCGCCTGAGCCGATTGAGATGGTTGAAAAGGAGAGTGTTAAAACGCTTCTTGAAGCGGGAAGCGTAGTCATTGCGGCAGGCGGCGGCGGAATTCCGGTTATTCGCGGCAAGAGAGGGTTAAAGGGGGTTGAAGCGGTCATAGATAAGGACAGGGCGACGGCTTTAGTCGCGCTGGAGATGAATGTCGACAGGCTCATCATACTTACCGGAGTGGACAGGGTATGCATCAACTTTCGCAAGCCGAATCAAAGGGAGATAGATAAGATGACTGCGGACGAGGCTCAGGCGTATTTGGAGGAGGGGCAGTTTCCAGCTGGAAGCATGGGTCCGAAAATTCAATCGGCGATAGAATACATCAGAAATGGAGGCAGAAATGTCATCATCACTTCCATTGAGCAGTTGCACAGAGCTTTGAAGGGTTTCGACGGCACGGTAATCGTACCTCATTCAATTAGTTAAGCCTTATCCAGACTTTCTATACTGATTTGCATCGGATGGTTCTGATTTTGGGGTCTGATTATACAAAGCTTCTATGGATAATCAGGCCCCATGCAAAACGGTATAGTGCGCGCTTATGCTGAGCTGAATATAAAATAGGCGCATTTGACTGCAAATCGTTATATAGGAGATATTCCGATTCAATGTTCCTTCTTTAGAGCTTGATTATCCATTGTGCAGCGCGATTGATATCGGCATTTCGCGCTCACTGTATAATCAAGTTCTAAAAAAGGCAATTTAGTACGAAAATACATTTTACGGACATTTGTCCATGCCTCAAACACACGATTGTCTTAATATTTTCACCCTTGGCGGTGAAGCGTAGCGTCATAGGGGTTTATATGAAAACAAGTATATTTAGGAGCATGCTTAAGCATGCGATTCATCTGGGAGGCGTATATGGGCAAACTCAACTCAACTTTGAAGATTCTCATAGCTGCAGTGCTTGCAGTGCTTGCGGGCATCGCCTTCGGCGATAGGATTCAAAGCGTCAAGATTATCGGAGACATATTCCTGCGGCTTATCCAAATGAATATAATACTTCTAGTGCTCGGACACATCATAGAAGCCGTAGGAGGCGTAAACGGAAAAGATCTGGGAAAGATCGGCGCCAAGACAATAACTGTGTTTATGGCATCCTCCTTGCTGGCATCAGCTTGGGGGGTGCTTGCGGGGAGCGCGCTCAAGCCCGGAGCCGGCATTTACGCAGGCGATAAAGCCGTCCAAAGCTTGGAGGAAGGCGCGCCAGCCGGCGTATCCGAAACTATTTTGAGCTTCTTTCCCTCAAACATTATAGCTTCGATGTCTGAGGGCATCATAATCCATGTCATAGTCTTCGGGCTGCTATTCGGCGTAGCGCTTAACATGTGCAACTCCAGGAACGAAGACCGCGCATTGCTTGACGCCATCCGCCGCTTCAACGAGGTCATTATCCAAATGGTCTCAATCATTATGAAAATGGCGCCTGTTGGCGTTTTTTCAATCATTGCCTGCGCAATTGGACGAATGGGAGTCTCAATTATTATTCCCATGATAAAATACCTGGGCGCCTACTCAATTGCCACCTTGACGTTCATGCTTTTGTGGCTCGCCGCAGTCTGCCTTTACTGCAGGGTCAACTTTGCAAAGCTTTGCCTCAGCATTGGGAATATGTCTATAATGGCTCTTGCTACAACATCATCCGCTATTACGTTGCCGACTGCTATGAGCGATTCTCATCAGAGGCTGGGCGTAAGCGAGAGGATTGCCAAATTCGCCATGCCTCTGGGCATGTCGCTAAACAGCAACGGTTCAGCCATGCACATGGCGATCACAATCATAGCGATATCTCAGATATATCAGGTGGCGTATGGGCCGGGCCAGCTTGTTTATATAGCGGTTTTTGCGGCAATGGCTTCCCTTGCCAATGCGGTTGCCCCGGGCGCTGGCATTGTCTCGCTTTCTATCGTAATTCCCGCCATGGGGCTTCCGTCTGAGAGCATAGCGCTTTTCGCAGGAGTCGAATGGTTTGTCGGGATGCTTCGAACCATTTTAAACGTCGATTCGGATGCTTTTTCAGCCATGCTGGTCGCCAAATCCGAGAATGAGCTGGATAGCGGCGCTTTATACAGGTAAATATGGATGATGCTCCAGTCTCATTCTTTTGCTTTTTGATATGCAATGAAACAGCCACTGTACAGTCAAGCTCCAAAACAGGTATTTTAAGTAAATAATATCTGCCAAGGAGGGTGATCTCTGCCTTAATCCAAATCTCAAGAAAAATAGGGTCTTTCAACTTAACCGGGCAATTTTGAAAAAAGGCATAGTGCCCCTTGGCATTGCAAAATATTGCACTACCCCACTTAGCTTTTTATGCGGTAAATTAGTGAATATTGCTAAGCCTCAACTCTTTCGCTTGAACTCTTGACAGCCTCCTGAAAATAGATTAATATTTATGTAAATGCCTGCGAAGCATGGGCGCAGATTGCAGCTTGCATTGTTTTATGTCCGATGTGGAAGCCCATCCTTTCGCTCATTCTTACGGGCCGGTTTTAGCCCTCTGTCTTGTTGCTGGAAATTGACGCTTAAAATGGCTCGGCATTTCAAAAAGCCACTTGGCAGTTGTAGCAACTGCCTTGTTAAAAGCAGGCATGTTTAATTCAGATGTATCTTTAATCCAATTTAATATGTAGTCTGAAGCTTCATCGCAGCTGTCTATTTTATAGAAGCCCAAAATCTCCTGATAGGCGAAATATGCGTCGGCCGAAACTGCGCTTTTGCTCAAGCAGCATTCCAGCCTGTGAGTTCTGGGCCGGAAAGCTTGAAGAGCGGGCTTGCAGAGAGATATGAGTCTTTTTTTGCCTTCCCGCCCTCTTCTTTCGAGCCGAAATCGGAAGTTTTTCTAATGTCGTTCATAGCGTTGGATGCGTTTTCCGCTGCGCGGAAGGGATCTATGCATGCGTCTGCGTTCGGAATAGCTGTATTTAAAGCGATTTATACGGCTCCCACATATCTATGCAAACTGCTTCCACTGAATCCAAATTATGAAATTTTGCAAATAAAACAGTGCATCTTCTTTTTTTAGCCTATTTCTATCATTATATTTTTCGCGCCATCGGGATGGCTTATGCCGTTCAGCACCTATAATAGCCTCTTGATATGTGCAGCCCGTCCATCGAAAGCAGTGTGAATTCTTCTGAAATCATGCTGATTTTCGTGCAATCGGAATAAAAGCCCGCAATATTTTCTACAGTGGCAACGCTTATGCCGGTCTGCCTGGCAAGCTCGCCCTTTGTGATCGCGCCTAAGCTTTCCTTAATAAAATGCTCCATTTCGCTGGAAATTCTGCGCCTTGAATCCAGCCCGACAATTTCTTCATTGAAAGTGCGGCCGCAGGCGGGGCGTTTGAACCTTATCTGCGCGGACCTGCAGTGATGGGGAGTCCCGCAAGGACAGTCCTCGCGATGCATTCGTGGATCCACGCGGCTTCGCCGCAGCAGCCACTGCCGCCGGACTGGCCGGGCCTTTTTCCTTTGAAATGCAGGACGGCGCCGTTTCTCTCTGAATGCTGATCCAAGCTCTTGAATCTGCGGCTCAATTCTTCAAACAGGCTATCTGTTGCAGCTGTGTCGCATGCCATGTACTGTCAGCCGCTTGTCGGTTTATATTGGTGTATTTGGGCTGATTATACCGAAGATATTATCAGCGATTATCCCTACCTAAAGCGTGAAGACATCATTCAAGCGCTTCAATATGCCGCGTGGTCGGTTCAGGCGCTTGAAACCGGAATCGAAATCGCATGAAGCTTCTGCTGGATATGAATCTTCCTCAATGTCTGGCAATTATATTGAGCCTTATTTTCTGATGTGCAATTTAATTTTCTGCCGCTCAAAAGTTACTTTATGTTTTTGAAATCAAGAACAATATCACAACGCGAGGAAACATTGGCGTCGTGCGTAGCTGTTATAACGCTGCCGCCATCCACGCAAATCTCGCGGAACAGTTTCATGATAATTTCAATGTTTTGGTCGTCCACGCTGGTTGTGGGTTCATCGGCTACTATTAGCTTGGGCCTATTGATAAGAGCTCTTGCTATAGAAGCGCGCTGCCGTTCTCCTCCCGAAAGCTCAGTGGGCTTTTTGTGAAGCAGGGTCTTAATCCCCAGCCTTTCTGCGAGAAACCACAGATAATCGTTCGGTGATTTCTTAAGCCCAGCATATTTTGCGGGAAGCAAAATGTTGTCCGCTATAGACATATCATTGATCAGCAGGATTTCTTGGGGTATATAGCCAATAACCTCATTACGAAACGAAGCTAGCTTCTTATTCGTAAGTGTGGAGATATTTATATTGTTGAGGAAATATTCACCTTTAAAACCCAAGTCTAGGCCGGCAAGTATTTTGAGAAAGGAACTTTTCCCGCAGCCAGAGACTCCAACCACGCCGACGAAACTACCAAATCCCACGCGAATGTCCAGGTTATTGAAAACCGATGTCGAGCCGCCTTTGTACACATATTCTTTAGTTAATGACGCCACCTTAATCAGTTCGCTCATCAGATCTCCGCCACTTCATTATAAATCATCAACCCGCAAAACAAAGCATACGTAATCAAGCATATGATTAACGCGGCTATCGCTACAGCATTCATGTGTAGAAACCGAATGTTTACAACAAAAACCAGACTGGCTGCAAGCAGTAAAATAATCGCAATCTCCAAAAACTCAGCCAGCCAAATGTTGCAGAGTGATGAGCCGCAAATACAATGAACCTTCAATTCGCTCATTCTGCCCCAAAACTTCAATTTTTGGAAAACAAAAGTCAGAAAAAGCAATATCAGCAACATTGTCGCTGAGAAAAAGATCTCGTTGCCCACCAACACCCTGTCGTCGCTTTTCATTAAGCGCAAGAGCTCGCATTGATTGGCAAAGTTGAATCTGTCCATTGATATGTGATCGGCATAGTTGTTTATGCTCTCGAAATCCTCGCGGCTTTCCAGCACCACCTTGGCATTGTCAATCAAAAAGGCGGAGTTTACGTTATCAATGTCATCAGGAATAAGGGGCGTAAACACAATGTTGTCCATGTCTATCGGATAGTAATTGTGTTGCAGGTTAAAGTAATTGGCTCCTTTTTTTAGTATCCCGACAATTAGATACCTATTGTCCACAACATCTCCCACTGAGTATTTTTCAGCGAAACCAAAGCCGGCAACAGCACTCGTCAAGCTGGACGCGGAAAAATCGCTTTCTTCAAACGACCGACCACCCATGATCCGCCCTGTGAGAATCAAGTCGGAAAAACTTTCATTGCAATAGTAAAACTCAACTGAATCACCGCCAAATATAAGGTCGGAAGGATTAGCTCCGCGCCTAAACGCGCAATAATTCGTAAAATTGCCGCTGATAAAGCGGTGCATCTTCACATTTTTTTCAAGCTCTTCCCGAGAGTAAATTCTACTGAAGTTGTAATTTTTCAATTCTGATGTGCGAATCATGGAATACGTCTTGTCGTATAGTGATTTGTTTTCGTTGACGTACAAATCAACCCTTGCTAAATCTGAAAAATAATTGACGACGATCATTAAACACAACGACGTGGCAAATAGCGTCAATGTAAGGATTGCGTTTATTTTGACATTTTTAAACAATTGACTAATTGCGAGCATCAACGCTATTTTCACGCCGTTTTCCTCCCGCATATGCAAGTCTTCACATTAGTTATTAGAATCATGGCAACCATGCCGGTCATCGCCATTCCCGCAACAACCACATCCAAGCTGGCGGCATAGTAATTAAACGAAAAGATTGAGTTATCACCTATGCTGATCAGAATGTAAAGAGCAAGAACCGCTAAAAATGCCCCAGCAGCCACGAACCATGTCTTTATTCTAAAAGAGGAGTATATACTTCTATATGTTGCTCCACATATAACGTGAACATAGAGGGCCTCTCTGTTTACATTGACCAAGTATTTGCTTATCGCAGCAAGACTCAGAATCAAAGTCAACAATGGAGAAAACACTATGAAATACACGAAAAACGAGCTTTTCATCCCAATCACAAAATCCACCGCGCTAAGCTCGGAATAGTCTTTGATTGTTTCAATAAGGAAATTCCCTTCCTTATTAAGGTTTTCAACAATAAATTTTTTGTTGTCTTGCCCCTCGATATAACACCTTCCAACAATAATATTATGCCTCAAATTCTCAGAGGATAAATTCACATAATAATCTACATCATTTCCATATCTCTTATAAACTCCAATTACATCATAGTCAGAGCCATTAAAAGAATATACCCACCTGCCCTCAATCTGACGGCAATTCTGAAGAAATGCTTCGGATATGATTATAGTGTTTTTATTATTGCTGACATCTTGGTCAGTAAAGACTCTGCCTGAAATCAGCCTAAGCGAAAGATCACTCATGTCAGAGAAATAAATGGCGAACGCAGTATTCCTACCGTCCAAATCATATAAGACAGATATGCTCGCGCCGGAATTGACGAGCATATCACACAATTCCCCTATATAAAAATTCGTGGACTCAATGGACGGAATCTTCACTTGCGATACTTCGAGTTCTATAGTTTTTCGTGATAAGAATTCCGGTTGCAGGAAAGTCCTTCTATAAGCAGTATATATAAATGAAGCTATCGCAAAAGAGAGCGAAGCCGCGCATATTAACGTCATGGCGATTATAATCCAAGTTTTTTTAAGCATATGCCCCTCCATGATCAGTCAAAATCCCGATAAGCCGGGAAATGTCGCATGGCTTTTTAGCACCTAAGCCAGTTGAATCCAGTTGGACAATTGAGCATTAGCCTTATCATTTTCAATCAATGTTCAACTACTGGAATTTAGAGTTGCGCAACATATTTTTGTTGCAAAAGAAAAAAAAGGAGCGCACGCCTGTTATACTATCTTGGTCGCAGTCTGAACCGTCCAACGCCATATTTATAAGTTCAATCGCGCAAGCTTTGTCGTCCGCGATAAACGCGAATGCTTCTTCTATTTTTTCTGTGGGCACTGCGCTGGTCAAACCGTCGTTGCAAAGCAGGACATTTCAATTCTGATGTCATCGGTACCATTCAGCGGGGTTCCGGATAATAGGAACGCCTCTTTGAGTGATCACTGGTATTTTTTTCATAATTATTGTAACACTACAGTAAAATGAAGTCAACAAATTCGAGAGTTTTTGCTATTTTTAGCAGGACGATTTAACTAGCATTACATAATGTGGAAACCGTTATTTGGCAGTATCCAGATTACAGATTTGCCCAATTAGAATAAATCTCTATTGTCGAATCATGCTAAATACTTTAATATACAGCCCTATCAACAACGGGGAAAAACTTCAAAACAAAACAAATTTTTATCCATTCAAGAACTCTGAAACCATCTCCCCGCAGCGAACAGGATCGTCCAACCACGGCAGATGCCCGCCGTTGGGAATGACGCGCAGCGCGGCTTCGGACAGCGCGGCGG
>JAISZB010000002.1 GCA_031269465.1 Clostridiales bacterium
AAAATTGCCTTTTTTGGAGCTTGATTATACAGCGAGTGCAAAATGCCGAGATCGGCATTTCGCACCACTCAATGGATAATCAAGCTCCAAAAAAGGAACATTTGATGAAAAGCGGTATAAGCTAAATAGGCGCGTTTGGCTGCAAATCAGCATGCCTGAGTTTTACTCAAGCGGAATCTTGACTTCCCCTGAAACCATTGCAAACCTCAAGTTCAACTCATCGTCCAAAGCAATGATGTCAGCTCTCATCCCCTTGCCGATTTTTCCGACTTCGGTTGAAATCCCCATCGCCCTTGCAGGAATCTCAGATGCGCATCCTAAAGCCTCGGGCAAAGGCATGCCTAAGCCTGCATGCATATTCTGAACCGCTTTGAGAATTGTCAGCGTGCTTCCCGCCAAAGACCCGGATTCCGTTTTTGCTATGCCGCCTCGAACCTCCACCTTCATTTCTCCGAGATCATACAATCCATCCGGCATTCCACCCGCTTCCATGCAGTCGGTCACAAGAATCAGCTTTCCGTCGCTCTTGCATTTGTACAAGACCTTCACCGCCTGAGGGCTGACATGTATGAAGTCGCAGATCAGCTCAGCATAGATACCGCTGCCAAGCACCGCTCCCGCCATGCCCGGCGCCCTGTGGGAGAACGGGCTCATCGCGTTGAAGGTATGGATCGCAATGCTGCCTCCGGCATCTATGCCTGCCAAGGTCTCCTCGCTTGTTGCAGCTGAGTGGCCAAGGCGGATGTTTACTCCCTTGCTTTTTAGAAGCTTTATTGCTTCAAGCGCTCCGGGAAGCTCCGGAGCGATGGCGAAAGACTTGATTGCGCCGCCGCCTTTTTCAATCAAATCCTCTATCTCCTTCAGATCTATCCGCCTAATGCATTCTTCCGGATGGGCGCCTTTATACTGGCGGCTGATATAAGGGCCTTCAAGGAAGGCGCCTATTATTCTAGCTCCTGGAACCCCAGATTCATAGGCTTTCCTGATATTTTCCACGGCGGCAAGCGTCTTTTCGGGGGACGCTGTGACCGTCGTCGGGCAGAATGACGTCACTCCTTCCTTCAGCTTGTGAATGGAAATGGATTCAATCGCATCTACAGTCGCATCCATGACATCAAATCCGCCTCCTCCGTGAACATGGATGTCAATAAGCCCCGGGCAGGCGTAAAGCCCTCTTAAATCTATCTCTTCGCCCCCTGAGGAGCTTTCTGCCAGATCTGTAATCCATCCATTTTCAGTGCAGATGTCCAACCCGCGCGCAATCTTTCCTTCGGAAACGCATCTGTCAGTTTTCAACCGAATCATAGACAAGCTCCTTTTCTTTTTCCTTTTGGCTCGAAGAGAGGCTTTTCGGCTTCTGTCCGTAGCTGAACCATTCAGGAGGAAGCGACAGCGTCAATATTATTCCAATGCAGATGGCGCCTAAAATCTTGGCCGTCTCCACCGCCGTCTCGAATGCGGACTGCCCTTGGGAGATGAGCGCATACATGGTATTATACATCCCCGCGCCTGGAACAAGGCAGATAATGCCGCCCAGCAAAAATACGGTAAGCGGCATTTTGCGCCAGCGCGCCAATATCCTGGATGACAGCGCAACCAGCACCGTAGAAACGAACTCGGCTGCAATCCCGCTTGGAAAGAAGCTCATGAAAATCTGATAGCAAAGCCATCCCATAGCTCCCGTAAGCCCAATGTAGATAAGCTCGCTGCGCGGTATATTGAAGAGGCAGGAAAACGACACGGTGGCTATAAACGCCATTGCAGTCTGCAAAAACATCATTAAATCCCTCCCGTCAAAATCATCTGCATCCTTATCACAAAACCCACGCCTACGGCAATGGCCAGCGCAGTCATAAGCGCCTCCGTCATGCGGCTTCCGCCTGAGATGAAATCCCCCTCGACAATGTCCCTAACTCCATTTGTCATGGCAATTCCCGGGGCAAATGGCATTATGGCGGCGATTATTGTCTTGTCCATGTTTATGCCTATGCCCAAGCCTATACCGGCTATAGCCAGCGCGGAGATAAGCGCGGCGCATGTGAGGTTTGACAGAAAGCCCGATATGTTCCTTTTTTCAAGGACGCTGTGGAAAAGATGAACTGCTATCCCGATTAAAAATGACAGCAGGCAGTCTCTCCATGAGCCTCCGAAGATCCAGCAGAAGCTGAAGCAGCATACCCCTGAAGCGGCGGTGCGAAGCGCGGGCGGATACGGCGGCAGGCTTTTTATCTTAAGCAATTGCTCCTGCGCCTCTTCCGGCCTTGTCCTGCCTTCCGCCAAATTTCTTGAAAGCTCATTCACTTTGGCAAGCTTCTCCAAGTGATAGGTTCTAGTTTTTACCCGCTTGATCTTGCATGACGCGTTGCTGTCTTCCAAGCTGGCGAAGATCCCTGTTGTGGTGACGAACGCCTCCGCTCCCGGATGTCCTAGGGAGTCCAGGAGCCTTATCATTGTATCCTCAACCCGATATGTCTCCGCGCCGTTTGAAAGCATGATTTCCCCAGCAAGAAGCGTTAAGTAGAGCGCTTTGTTCGAATCCATCCCTTTTCCCTTCATCTTTTCATTAATTTTGATTTGCATATGAAATTTCCTTCATTGGCGCTTGACAAAACTGCGTCCCTATGGACGCTCAAGCGCCAATACAGGCGCGTTTGACTGAAATTCGGCATAAAGCCGAAATTTCGAATTCGCTTTCTTTTAAGCCGTGGCGCTCTCGAACCATTTCTATTCGCATCGGCATAGCAGAGTATATCACAAAGGAAGCAGGCAATCCATCAATTATCAATCATTCATTCCCTCAGATTTCGCGCTTGAGGCATAAAGCCTGCAAGCTTTAATTATACTGATTCGCGTCGGATGTTGACTGTACGGCTAGTGAGAAATGCCGATATCGGCATTTCTCATATAGTCTAGATCAATATATGCGGTTTCTTAAGCAAATCAGCATGCATATTGCGAGCAAAACGCGCAGTTCTTTGAAGGAAGAACAGAAAATGGGACTCTAATATCCAGCGTCTGGAAATTAGAGTCCCTATATCTGCGCTTCTTATACCGAATGCAGTCATATCACACCGCTTTGGAGCTTGACTGCCAACTTTCAAGGCGTGAAATGCAGATATGGGCATCACGCTCGCTGTAAAGCCAAGCTTTAAAACAGGATATTCATATGCAAATCTGCGTATGCGCGTCGCGCAGTCAAATGCGCCGAGTTTTCCGACGCACGTCAGCTTAGAATATCCATCTTGCCAGGGTTATTCTCAAACCATGCGGCAGCGTACGAGCAAGTTGGAACAGCCTTGAAGCCCTGCTCCTTGATGCTTTCGTACGCCTCATTCATAAGGATGGCCGCAATTCCCCTCCCCCTCAGCTTGGCATCAACATAAGTGTGATCGATTTGAACCTCGCCTTCCTTTATAGCTGGGAAGGTCACTTCTGCCACTATCGCGCCTGACGAGTCCTGCGCGTAGATCCTGTTCGGCTGGCGAATAAATTCCATGGATGCACCCCTTGTCAATATTTGCATATGTCGGCTCGCAGTCAGCATATATGCTGCTTTTCATATAAAATTACCTTTTTGGGAGCTTAATTATACAGCGAGTGCAAAATGCCGATTTCGGCATTTCTCACCATTCAATGGATAATCAAGCTCCAAAAAAGGAACATTTGATGAAAGGCGGTATACCTTTTAGCAGTAAGTTTTATGGCTTGATGCAGTCAAGCTTCAAAACAGGCAGTTTAATATGCGCCAATCAGTATAACTCATTATGCCGCGCTCTAAGCTCTAATATTCGCTTGCTTTGAAGTTGTAAATAGGCTTTAGGATTTTTTTCACCTCAGCGGTATCTCCTATGTTTCCAATAATCTCATCCATAGGTTTGTAGGCAAACGGCGCCTCGTCAATAGTGCTTTTGTTTGCAGTGGTGGTGTAGACGCCTTCCATGGCCTTCATAAACCGAGCAAGCGTTATCGACTCCCTGGCTGCGCTGCGGCTCATCAAGCGCCCCGCGCCATGAGGCGCTGACAAGTTCCAGTCGGGGTTTCCCTTTCCCACGCAGATAAGGGATCCATCCCTCATGTTTATAGGTATCAGCATGCGTTCTCCAGCCTTTGCCGAGATGGCGCCTTTTCTAAGTATCATGGATTCCGTGTCTATGTAGTTGTGAACTGACGTAAAGCTGTCTTCCACTTTAAATCCCATCTTACTGGCAATTACTTGCACTATGGCCTTTCGGTTCAGATCAGCAAAGCGCTGGGTCAAAGCCATGTCATGAATATAGTCGCTTAGCGGCCCTCCCTCCAAATAGGCTAGATGCCTGTCGACTTTTGGCGGCAGCAGCTTTTTCACCTCTTCCTCAATATCCTGCTGCCTTCCCCGCGCTTTAAGATCTCCAATCATTTTTTTTATAAGCTTCTTTGGCGGCTCAAATCGCTTTGCCGCCAGATCTTGATAGAATCTCGCCACTTGGCCTCCCAGGCTTCTGCTTCCAGAATGCACTATCAGATACAGCCTCCCGTCTCTGTCCTTTCCGACTTCGATGAAATGGTTTCCTCCTCCCAGTGATCCTATGCTCAGCATTGCTCGACTTATGTCAACATGCTCTGCGCAGCGAAGCTCGCAAAGATCGATCTCCCCAGTAAATTGATGCGGCGTGGATCTTACCGAAAAACCTGCGGGGATGTTCTCGTGTATCGCCCTGTCAAGCTTCTCCAACTCAATCCTGTCATTTTGCAGGATGGCTGTCTCCATGCCGCAGCCTATATCCACCCCCACCAAATTTGGAACCGCCTTGTCAGTTATAGTCATAGAGGTTCCTATCGTGCCTGACATTCCCACATGAGCATCCGGCATAAACCGTATTTGGCTTCCTTGCGCAAACTCCTGGTTCAACAGGTTTATGATCTGCGCAATCGCTCCGGATTCAATATTATCTGAAAATATTTTAGCTGAATTATATTTCCCCTGAAGTTCAAACATTCTATTCCTCCTGCGCTGGAAAGCGCTATTGTGTTTGCGCCGAAAAGCGCTAATGGGTGTTTGCGCTGAAAAGCGCAAATGGGAGTTTGCGCTGAAAAGCGCTAATGGGCGTTTGCGCTGGAAAGCGCAAATGAGTTTGCGGTGAAAAGGCTTCTCCATATAGAAGTATATCAGAATTTTTTGCTCTTTTTATTTATTTTCATTTCAATTTTATAACAATTCGCTATTATTCTGATTATGCTGGCATTAAGCTTTTTATGCCGCTTGGCATGTGAAACTGCATGTTTTGAAGTTTGATTATACAGGGAGTACGAAATGCTGCTATCGGCGTTTCGTACCTTCTAAGCAGGAGAATATACTGAGAGGTCTTATTATCCATATTTATTGAATAATCAGGACTCAATTTGGAGCTTTCAAATGCAAATGGCCATCTCAAAGCTCATTGTCTTATTTTTTACGAATATCAGCGTTTAAGGTCTGATTTTATCATGCCCATCCAGCGTCGGAAGATCCAAAATATACCGATTCGCAAACAAAGCAAGTACTTAGGCGCTGGATTATCCACTTTCAAGATCCTAAATGCAGATATCAATCTCGCTCGCTGTATAATCAATCTTCAAAAATAGGAGCTTTCAGATGCAAATCCGTATAAGCGCATCTGGCTTTAAAGCAATATAGCGACTCCTATTGACGTTCGCACGTCTGCGATCTAAAATGATGCTGGCGTTTTGCATAAGCCCATCGAGTTTTATGTTCGGATTTTGGGCCGCATTGCCAAATGTGCCTAGGAGGTTTCATATGCAAGAAGCGCGACAATGCTTCATTGGATAATCCCGCTTCAATATCTAAGCGTTTGCGGATAAGCATTGATGCCATCGGCATCTTCCCGCTTATCATACGATTTGCCGTCAAGTTTATCTATTTAAGCAGGAGTTTTAATATGTAAATCAGTATGCCTGTATTATCAAGCTCCAGTATATCTCACAGCAAAAGGAAGTGTTTTCATGCAGTACGGCTATTTTGACTCCGCAAAAAGGGAGTACGTCATCACCCGTCCGGACACCCCGGAGCCATGGGCGAACTATCTGGGTTCGCCTGCGTATGGCGCCGTCATATCCAATAACGCGGCGGGATACAGCTTCGCTCGATCCGGCGCCGACGGCAGATTAATCCGCTATCGTTTTAACGAGCTTGCCGTGAATGTTCCCGGGCGCTACCTTTACATCCGCGATCGCAAATCCTTTGACTGCTGGACCAACTCTTGGCAGCCGGCAGCCAAGCCTCTATCCAACTTTAAAGCCGAATGCCGGCACGGCACCGCTTACACTGTGATAAAAAGCGAATATTCCGGCATCGCAACCGAAACAGCCTACTATGTTCCGCTTGATTGCGAACGGGAAGTGTGGCGGGTCAAAGTGAAAAACATCGGCTCCGGCGCAAGGGAGTTGTCCTTTTTCAGCTACGCTGAATTCACGAACTCGGGAAACTATGAGCAGGACGCCGTCAATCTACAGTATACATCATTCATCAGCCGCACTGAGCGCAGTGGCAACGCCGTAATCCAGCACATCAATGAAAACGTATTTAACGAGGATGAAACAAAGGGAACCCACCGCTTCCTGGGTTTGGCCGGAGCAGAGGCTGTTTCGCACTGCGGTGATCGGGAGGAATTCTTCGGAAGCTACAGGGGGTATTCCAATCCCATTTGCGTGGAGAGAGGATGGGCGGGTGGCAAGGACTGCTACAACGGAAACGCCGCGGGCGTATTGCAAGTCTATGTTTCTTTGGAGCCTGGGGAAGAGAAGTCGTTTCTATTCATACTTGGGGAAGGCGGCGTCGACGAGGCGGCAAAAACGCTTTCATTGTATGACGCGCCTGAAAGGGCGGAATCGGAGCTTGAAGAGCTGAAAGAATACTGGCACGGGAAGCTTAAGAATCTGGAAGTCTGCACTCCGGATCCCAGCTTCAACCATTCGGTAAATACTTGGAACGCGTATCAGTGCTTCATTGCCTTCATTTGGTCCAGAGCAGCCTCATTCGTATACTGCGGCTTGAGAAACGGGTACGGCTATCGCGACACAGTCCAGGATATACAGGGAATAACTCACCTTGCGCCTGAGATGGCGCGCGAAAAGCTGAGATTCATGCTTTCAGCCCAAGCTTCAAACGGAGCTGGCCTCCCTTTGGTCAAATTCAACCACAATGCGGGGCATGAGGACGCTCTTGATGAAAGCCGCGAAGAACCCTATTTCCGTTCAGACGACGCTTTATGGCTCTTTCCCACAGTCGACAAGTATGTAAAAGAAAGCGGGAACTTAAGTTTCTATGACGAAGTCATACCTTTTGCGGAAAAGGATGAGGGCACAGTTTTTGAGCATTTAAAGCGCGCCATAGGCTTTAGCTATTCAAACATGACTGAGAGCGGCCTTCCCGCAGGTCTTGAGGCGGACTGGAACGACTGCCTTCGCACCGGAGAATTCGGGGTGTCTTCTTTCGTCTCATTCCAGCTTTTCCTCGCTCTAGGAATACTTGCCGAAATCGCGGGCATGAAGGGCGATTTAGAAACTAAGCGGGAGGCTTTGGAGCTTAGAGAAAAACTAGGGCTGGCAATCGACCTTCATCTTGCGGAAGATGATCGCTACATTCGGGCTATAACCGAAGACGGCCAAAGGATTGGATCCAAGGATTCGCAGGAGGCCCGACTTTGGCTGAATCCCCAGTCTTGGGCCGTCATCTCGGGCTTTGCGTCAGGAAAAAGAGCCGAAACGATTCTTAATGCCGTCAACCTTGAGCTAAACACCGAATACGGGGTGAAGCTCTTTGATCCGCCGTTTAGAATATTTGGTCTCCCTGTAGCCAGAATGACTTTATTCAATCCAGGAACGAAGGAAAACGCGGGGATTTTTTCTCAAACGCAAGGCTGGGCCATTCTTGCAGAAACAATGATCGGAAACGGCGATCGCGCATATGAGTACTACAACAAGGCAAACCCCGCCGCAATGAACGACAGGGCGGACATAAGAAGACTTGAGCCATATGCGCATGGGCAGTTCATCGAGAGCGACGACAGCCCTTTTGCTGGAAGAGCCCATGTGCACTGGCTCACCGGAACCGCATCTACCGTCATGGTATCCGCGGTTGAAGGCATTCTCGGCCTCCATCCGCAATGCGGAGGAATTTTGATTGATCCGTGCATTCCATCTTCCTGGAGCGGATTTCGCATGAAGAAAGTGTTCAGGGGGAAAGTGCTGAAGGTGGAAGTCATAAATTCCTCGGGAAGCCAAAAAGGGGTAAAAAAAGCTTCTCTAAACGGCAATGAGCTGGAATCTGGTTTCATACCGTTTGACAAGCTCAAGGACGGATCAAATGATGTAGTCGTCTACCTTTGACTTGACAGTCATGAGTTTATTTACAATTAATGGTATATTACATCTAATTTAGTCAATGCCATAAAACTATTGAATTTCTGTCTATTTTCCTTTATAATATTCCCGATATGCATAATAT
>JAISZB010000043.1 GCA_031269465.1 Clostridiales bacterium
CTGCTTTTCATATAAACCCCTATGAAGCTTCGCTTCACCACTAAGGATGAAAATATAAAGCCATTTGTGTGTTTGAGGCATGGACAAATGTCCATAAAATGTATTTTCGTACTAAATTACCTTTTTTGGAGCTTGATTATCCAGCGAGTGCAAAATGCAGGTACCTGCATTTCACACCACTCAATTGATAATCTAGCTCAAAAAAAGGCAATTATCTATGAAAATCAGCATAGGCATATAATCCTGACCAATTCGGCTGCGCAACGGCCGGCTATAATGACGCGCTGCAGAATGCATCGATTTCAGATCAGAATATTGATTTGCAGGCATATGCGTTCCGATTTCGCTTGATTATCCATTGCGGCACTGTAAAATCAAGCTAAAACCTGAACTTTCATGTGCAAATCAGTATATCCACGCAAACATTGATTAATTGCGCCCTAAAATATCTGCAGCTTCCTATGCTCGTCATCATAATGGCGCTATGAATAATGTCAGCGCCAAAGCCAGGAGGGTTGGCCTTTAATACAATTTATAGTATAATCAGATTGAATGCTAAAATAAATGACTTATATTTATTGATAAGGGTAAAATCTTTAGATTATGAAAGAGCTCTAAAGGAAAAATAGACAAAAAGAGGGTTTGAAATGAAGCGTTTTCGCATAAGCCTGCGGTATAAGGTATTTATTTTCAATCTGTCAGTGACGGCGGGAGCATTCCTGCTTTTTTCAATTATCCATTTGCAGATTACAGTGGATCGCGCCGCAGATCAGATTATTCTATCATCTGAGAGCGACCTTAAGCAGACCGCCGATCTGATGGGCGGAAACACCGCTGCTATAAAGAGCGATATTGACCACGCCGCTCTCAATGCGGAAAATATAGTCCGTCTCAATCGCGATAACATGGAGATTAGAGGGTCGATGCTTACATGGGGCCTTGAACGGCGCCTTATTGAAGAAAGCGTCGGCGAAGCTATATATCTATCCAAGATTTCCAGCGTCAAGATCTTGACGGATAATGCGCTGGCCTCTGATGAATCTACAATGATCAAGCCCTTGATGAACATGGATGACACACCTTGGCGCGTTCGCGCTCTATCCAAGCATGAGACATACTTCTGGGACAAGACTGAGGATTTAGGCATGGAAAACCCAGGCTCAGGATTCATAGCATTCACCAGGAATCTGACGTATACTTATAATGCGTATCCGACATATTTTGTAGGCTTTGTAAAACGCCAGGTTTTCGAGCAATTGTTAAGCGGAAATATCAGTGACGTATATACTTCGTATTACATCATAAATTCTGCTGATACTCTTTTGATGGGTCGCAATCAATATGACGAGGAGATTTTCAACATGGTAAACGCCGCAGTCAGGCGCTGGCAGGACGCTACGGATTCCCCCATGCGCGTCAGGGAGATAAGCCTTTCAAACGGAGCTCATTTTATCGGTTCTCGCAAAATTGCAGGGACAGATATGACTTTGATATACGATTACGCGGCGTCTGAAATGATTGCAGACACCTTTCGCGAAAATCTGGCTCGCATAGGCCTCATTCTTTTGGCAATACTGCCTGTCGTCATGCTGTTTTCGTATTTCACGGCCGCATCTATAACAAAGCCTATAGACCACCTGCGAAATCACATGCTGAAGGTGGGCGAGGGTGAAATTGATGTTGAAATTATCCCTCAGGTCTCTGATTACGAAGTAAACATGCTGATTAGGACGTTCAATTACATGCTGACCAAGATATCCATGTTGCTTGACGAGCGTTTCATGTATGGCCAGCAAATAAAGGATTTGGAGTTGAAAGCCCTGCAGGCCCAGATAAACCCTCACCTTCTGTACAATACCTTGGATTTGATCAGATGGAAGGCCGTTCGGGATCACAATGCGGAGATTCAGGAACTTGTATCAGCCTTGTCATCGTATTATCGGCAAGGCTTAAGCTGCGGGGCGCCGCTGGTGACGCTAAAGGCGGAGTCGGAGCATGTGATGAGCTATGTACGCATTCAAAATATGCGCTTTGACAACCGCATAAACTTGACAATAGATATAGAGGACGGTTGTGAAAACTGCATACTGCCGAAGCTTATCTTGCAGCCTCTTGCAGAAAACGCGATAATCCATGGCATTTTCGAGAAAGACGCCGCTGGGCGTCTCCTAATAAAGGCTTGGAAGGCTGAAGGGAATGTTATAATGGCGGTTGTTGACGACGGAAAAGGCATGTGCATGGAGGACGCGGAGAATCTGGCGGACTATAAGCCGAAGCAGCCGGAGCTGCAGTCCGGCTACGGCATTAAAAACGTGCTTCAGCGCTTGGAGATAACCTACATGGGACGGGCGAGAATAGATTTCTTAAGCCGTTTGGGGCGCGGTACGGCTATATGCATCACCGCGCCATTCATTGCAGATTTGGAGGAAATCCATGTATAGGCTAATGCTCGCGGACGATGAGAGAGCGACAAGGGAAGGCATATTAAGCGGCATGAACTGGCGAAAGCTGGGCATCGCGCCTGTTGACGCCGCCACCAACGGATTGGACGCGCTGGAACAAGCCGAACGAAACGCCCCTGACATACTTCTGACCGATATAAAAATGCCTAAGATGAACGGAATAGAGCTTGCTAAGCAGATCCGCCAGCTAAACCCTTACTGCAGTCTGCTGATCATCAGCGGGTATCCTGAAAAAGGCATCCTCCGCTCGGCTATACAGCTGCGGGCGATCAACTTCGTGGACAAGCCGGTAGAGCTGCCCCAGCTTGATGAGCAGTTGCAGCTGGCTGTTGCCGAACAGGACAGCATGCATGAACGCAGGGATTTGCTGCGAGACGAGCTGGGCTTCCTGCTGAGTCAAAAAGTCGCTGACGCAGGTAAAATAAACGCTCTTAAAGCCAAGCTTTACCCAGGTGAAACTACGGATTTGCAAAGGCCGTTTGCCGCTTCGCATTCTTAAGAACAACATGGAGCTGGAGCGCCCCGATATTCTGGCATGCATGAAAAGTGTCGCTCAAGCGCTGGAGCAGCGAGGCGAGGCGTTCGCCGCGACATTAGATGAAAAAAACATCCTCATCTTCATATTCAGCAAAATCGATCACCATGAAGTATACAGTATCATGCAGAGCCTTCTGGCAGGATACGCCGTATATATGTGCACGGTACAAGAGACTTCGCCGGATAAGTGTCCTGAAAACGCTGAACATGTCAAAGCCGCTCTCAACCGGGAGGTTTCTGGACGCGGCGCCTGCAAGAACGGGAAGTTGATAGTATGTCAAGGCTCTCAAGTAAACCCTATGGAAAAAGCCGTTAGAATAATATTCGAGGAATACGCGGACAAAAGCCTATGCATTGCCGGCGCATGCGCCCGACTGTATATGTCCAACGCATACTTCTGCGTATTGTTCAAGGCATATACAGGCAAGACCTTCGTCAATTATTTAACCGACTACAGGATTTCAAAAGCCTTGGAAATGCTTATGGATCCAAATATACAGGTGCGGGAGGCAGCGGAGCTGGCAGGCTTCGACAACGGCAATTATTTCTCTAAGGTATTTAAGAAGAGGACAGGCATGTCGCCTGCGGAGTATAGGCGCAGGGCAAGCCGGGAAGGAAGCGCTTGATGTGGGTGGAATTGCGGGTTTTCTGTCGTTTGCCGCAGTTGGGCTTAAGCTTGCCGATGCGCGGCGATATTGCTGCCTCGGGAAGCGCGGATATTTTCAACAGCCTTTCTTCCTCATGCGCGCAGTTCAAATTTCTGAATAATGGTCAATTCTTTAGGAAATTTCAGTTGTTCGCTCTCAGGATCATAGCGTGAAAATCCGAAATTATTCTTCATATCAACAGTATGCTGGTGCTTGCTGGCGCTTCAACAATCTTTGCTAAAAACTTGACAGTCATGAGTTTATTTACATTTAATGGTATATTACATCTAATTTAGTCAATGTCATAAAACTATTGAATTTCTGCCTATTTTCCTATATTCCCGATATGCATAATATGGGGATTATTATTAAGGAGGGTCGGCTAGGCAAGCGACGGCGCCGGCGCCCGGATGCGGCATGATGGATCCGTCGAACCTAGAATCGGATGACGCTGAACTTTATAAACGATACTCTTCATGAATTTCGAGATTGCTTCAGCCGCAAAGCTACTTTTGGATACTTTGCAGTTTTTGTTGTTGGCATCATTGCAGTTTCGGATTCCGGAGGATTGACTTCAATTATAAGAGAACTCAATATTGATCCACTATATTATTGCA
>JAISZB010000054.1 GCA_031269465.1 Clostridiales bacterium
GGCCGCAAAAAACTCAAGCCTTTAGAGAAGCGCAAAACAATATTGACGGAAAGGAGCATGCGGCTTCCTCCCCATGCCTAAAGGCGGGGGTATCCGCCGCATAACAACTCTGATGATGAGCTAATGAGCATGAACGGCCTTTACCGGAGACTGAATTCATCCCAGGAAGCTGTATAAAAGAGCATGATATACTGATTTGCATAGAGCCTATTATGGATTGACTGTACAGCGAGCGCTATTGATATCGGCATTTTGCCCCTTGAGAGCAACCAGTCAAGCTTAATGGGCTCAATTGACCGCCAATCGGCATAAAGGAAAAAGGGATCCCAAGGATCCCTTTTTTTAGTCCACTTCAACTGTGCCATCTTCATAGACTTTTATCTTGGAACCCTCTTTTACAGCCTCCAAGAACTCGTCGCCCAGCGTATCGATGGTGGGCATTTTGTTCTCCGACCAAACTCCTGCCAGGATAGCCCCAGCTGCAGCCAGAGAGTCTATCGGCTTTGAAAACAGAAGGCATGCAGGCTGCCGACCCATCTCAACAGCGCAAAAGAGCACCATCCCTCCAGTTGTGGAGCCGATGGTCTGGGGAAGGCAAAGAGCCTTGCCCGCCATGGGCTTTTCGTAAAGTTCCTTATTGTTCTGATCAGAGCACTTGGCGGTCTTGTCGCCAAACATAAGGCTTTTCTGGAAGCTTGCAAGAGTGTTGAAGCCGCCGCGCGAAACAAGCGCTTCGGCTGTTGCGGTTCCCGGCACTATAGCGCGCCCTTTGAAGGTCTTCATCATATCGCCTCCCCAGCAATCGCTTGAAGGATTTCGCCGTCGGTTTGGTATTTTGCCGACGTGTATGTGCGAAGCTTGTTGGAGTTGGTTATGACCGGCATCTTTCCGCACAGGGGATTGTTCATGTACATGAGCGGACAGATGGAGCTTGTGGTGACGCCTGCTTCCTTTAGCTTTTTGGCGTTTGAAGTGGCGTTGAACCTCTCAAGCACTTTCGGCGCGGCAGTGAATACTGCGGGTATGGCAACACTGCGCTTATTTTGCTTAGAGAGGGACTCAACCAGCTTTTCAGTCCAGTCATTCAATTGATCAAATGACAAATGGGGACAACCGATGAAGGCAAGCTTCGGCTTTGCGCCTTTATCTCGCCAAATGCATGGATAGCTGGATTTCACCCTCTCAAGCTCCGCATCGTCGATAATGTAGATTTTGGCGCCGCTTGCAATAAGCTCTTCACCCTTTTCCTTTGCTTCAGGAGTTATGCCGCTTGCATGGAAAAGGCCGACAGCGCCGTTGCTGGCGGTTGCGGCGCCCATATCCTTTAAATAGTCCTTAGCTTTTTGATCCAATTCATGCCCCAGCCATGCATCAAGACCCTTGATGAAAGGCACTTCCTCCATGACTTTCATGCCTATGGCGCTTCCGAGAATCTGAGCCTCAGGTTTTTTTGAGGTTTTGACGTCGACTATCCATGTCGCTTTCCTTCCTTCATCCGTAAGAAGCCCAAAGTAGGGAACAAAGCCTGCAATGCTTCCGAATAGCTCTATTATCCCAGAGTTGCGGTTGCAACGAGCTCCAAGCACGCTGTTTGCATATACGACGGCGCTGCTTTCAGCCCATGAAAGCGTTTCGCCCTTATTGGGAATGTTGCCGACTTCATCCATATAGCAAGTGCAGGTATAGGACTGGCTGTCGATTATTCCGAGCTTTTTAAGCTGTTCATTGTAAAAGTCCTGCTTGGAGTACATTATCTTGAAAAACAGATTCTGAATGAGATTTGCAGGCACATTTTTATCCAAAGGCTGAGGATCGACGGAAAACTGCTGTTTGGATAGAGCGCCTGCATCTATAAGCTTGTCCATCAGGGAGTATACAGGCTTTAGAACCGACAAGCCGAAACTAGTAACAAGATGTCCGTAGCTGCTGTCCACCGGAACCATTTTCTCAGCTCCGAAAGCTTCGCCGTACATTATGAGAGTCTTCATGACGCGAGACAGAGTTTCGCCTTTTTCGCCGTCCAAAATCGCTTGTTGCTGTGCTGTAAGATTCATAAGCCACCTGCCTCTTTTATTGAAAGATGCAAACCGTATGAAAGCGAGCCGCAGGCAAGCAGTCGCAGCGCTTGCCTGAAATTGTTGGAAAGGCGCGCCTGGATGAATGACGCATCATAGCGTGAGGCCCAGCCTGTAAGCTGCGCGGGTTGCCTGAAGAACCAATCCGCTTTCGAAGCTGTCTCCAATATTGTGGAGTTCAGGCGCTACGCGCTCTTTCTGAGCCGCGAAGAAAGCGGCGCTGTCTGGGCGTCCACCAGTAGCCAGGACTACCAAGTCGGCATCGAATGACATCTCCTTCTCCTCGACTATAAGCTTCGGCTCCATGGGGTTGTGTATGTTTTCTGGAAGAATGGGATGCCAGGTTATGTAGGGGTTAGGCACCGTCTTTGAGACGTTTTTTAAGACTTTAACTGAGTTCTTTTCAAATCCCGATACCTTGGTGCAGTTATGAAGCTCCACGCCGGCTTTCTGGAGATAGTGGATGAGGTGGCAGCGGTTGGCCGTGCAGACATGGTTCATGATATGCTTGTCCATTTCAACTACTTTAACATCAAGGCCTTTTTCAAACTTGAGCCAGTAGGCAGCCTCGCATCCAACCATGCCGCCGCCTACGACGACAGCTTTCTTGGATTGCCCCAAGAGTTTCTCGTCAAGAAGGAGATCAGTGGCCAGAACTGCGTTTGCCTCTTTTATACCGGGCAGGTTTGGAATATTCTCCTTTGTCCCTGAGGCAAAGATCACACAGTCAAAGCTTTTGCTTTTAAGCCACTCGGTTGTCGCTTCCTGATTTAAAAGCACCTTTATTTCGCTGTGATCTTTGAGGAGCCATTCTAGGTATTTCAAGTAGTTGGCTATTTCATATTTAAACTTGGGAACCCCTCCGGCTATGAGCCTTCCGCCTATCCTTCCGCTTTTTTCAATGAGCGTTACAGCGTGGCCGCGCATTGCGGCCGTAACGGCGGCGGTTATTCCGGCGGGTCCGGAGCCTACAACCGCTATGCTTTTTTTTACGTTCGCCGGAGGGATTTGGTCGGGGTACACATTTTCAAAAGCGGATCTGGGATTGACTGCGCACTGCGGATGCCCGCCTTCTACAAATTCATTTATGCAGCCTTCCTGGCAGCCAATGCATGGAGTGATGGAGGCTGCTTTTCCGGAATAGGCCTTGTTGGCCCAATTGGCGTCTGCAAGAAGAGGCCTGCCCAGCATCACCATGTCGCATTTATTTTCTCGCAGCGCGCTTTCAGCGAGATCTGGATACCCCAGCTTGCCTACGGCTACAACGGGGACTTCCAAGCCGGCGTTTGATTTAAGCTCAATTTTCTTGAAATGCTCCTTGACCGTGACGCTTACCTCGAGAAAGCATCCTGGAGGCATTGAAGCAGGCGGATGGGGAAGCCACCAGTTGTCATAGCTACCGAGATCCACATCAAAGATGTCTACCCCCGCTTTGACCAGGTTCTCCATAAAGCCGAGAGTCATTTCTATCGTGCGTCCGTTGGTGAACTTAGAGAGGGATGATGATTTCATGCCTTCTCCGTAAGTCTCATTCAACGCAAGCGACAAGTCGATTCTATACATTATCGGAAAATCAGGGCCTACGCGCCTTCTCATCTCATTGACGCAGTCTATTCCGAATGCCTGCCAATCCGAATAGCGGCCCAGTTTGCGGCGGTTATATGCGGGATTGGTCATCTGCTCTAGAAGATACCCTTCATGGCCATGCAGGTATGCGCCGTCAAGGCCGAAGGATTTCGCATCCGCTGCGCCCTGCCCCATGTTTTTTACAATCGCCTTTAGCTTGCGAGCGCTCATGGGGACGCTTGGAACTTGAGGCATGTAGAAATTTGGGTTTAGCGATGCGGATTGCGGGAGCTTGAACTTTGTCAGAAGACACTGAGGATTGCCCACACGCCCCAGCCCAGGGGTCAGCTGGACGAAGATCTTCGCGCCGAAGGCATGCACTCCTTGCGCCAGATTGCGCCAGCCCATGTATACAGTTCGGCTTCTGTCTATGCGCGGGAAGTAGCTGAGCTCTCCCAGTTCAGTGATGGTGTTGTCTTGCTTGTGGCTTACCGGAACCAGGCCTGTGGTTATGAGTCCGACTCCGCCTTTCGCGCGTTCAAAGAAGTATTGGAGCATTTTTTCGTTGGGCCGTCCAGTTTCATCGCACATGCTGATGTTGCCCATGGGTGCCATGACAATTCGGTTTTTCACGGTCACCTTGTTGATTGAGATGGGAGAGAACAATGAATCATACGGATACAGGTCGCTGCTCATTTCCGCATGCTTAAATGCGCTCTCATCCTTGAACCAATCACCGTAGCTGTCAACCCAATTCTGAACCTTTGGATCGGTTGCAAGCGGCATAAGCCACCTCCTAAGCTTAAAAGTCTAAAACGGCGTTCTTAAAGCAGCATTTCTAAAAATACAGGAAGCTTTGCATAAGAGACTATGCAGTATTATTATAACATGAAATGGAAGCCATGCGCAATCATTAAAATATTACAATTAAGTAGCATTTAATTGCATATGGTCATAGTAGAAAGGGATAAAATTTGTTAGAAATTATTAGGAAGAATGGTTTTCTTAATATATGGAGCTTAGTCAAATGCTGATGGCAGGATTATCCACATGCGCCTTTCATGTCGATTGCAGTCAAATGCGCCTATTTTGAAGCTTGAGCGTCCTTTTTAAGCTGGACAGTCATCCTCCCCAATAGGTGCATTTGACTAAAAGGTCATAGCGGCGCTATACCGATTTTCATCAAATGTTCCTTTTTTGGAGCTTATTATCCATTTTAGCCTGTGTATAATCAAGCTCCAAAAAAGGTTATTTTCTATGAAAATCAGTATATAAGCGCTACATTGGACGGCTGAGTGAAAAGGCCGAGACTAAAGACAACAGCGGGGATGTACTGGCTTCGTCAGCTGCGATTGACCCTATTTCCGTGTTCATAAATTCCGCGTCATTTCTCATATCATCCAGGGTAAAGCGATAACCTTCCCGCCTGGCTATATTCAGCAGCTGTTCAGGAGAATTAACGTGGTAAAATTTGCTGGCGAATTCTTTATCCCTAATTATTCTTTCTGTAAATGCAGTTATATTCATGCTTCACCTCCCGAAATAAAGTTATGCTGGTGTCGCTCAGCCATGATCTGCAGATGAATTCTAAGATTTGGGGCGGGATTATTTATTTCTCTAATAAGGCCTAAAAATCCGAGCTTTCCAGTGCAAATCAGCATGCCATTTCAAATTTCTAATCCCCTTTCACAATGCATTATCAAGCCTCATAATCTGAACTATACTTTGAGCATAAGTATGGTTGCCTCCTCTTTTCATTATTTTCATATTTTTGATTTTTATCCCAGAACATTTTTAAGGAAGTAAAATAGAGGGGCCTGACATGCGTCAGGCCCCTCTTGCATTAATATCCTTGTTGCTCATTGTTTTCCCAGTCGGGATCCGTCCTTGCCCTGTTTGCCAGCGCACGCTCCAAATCATAGCAGATTTCGCTGTAGAGCCGGGGCGGGACGTCCGAGAACTTTAGCAGATTTTCCTTCTTGATATCATCATATACATAAGAGCCGCGCTCCACTGTGCCCGCTTTGTAGAAGGCGGCATCATACACCGTGACTTCCTCAGAGGGATCAGCGCCGATGTACGTTCCGCTGAAATTAAGCTGAACGCCCACATTCTGCTTGGCGATCTCCTTATAGAATGAGCTGTATCCGCCTGCGTCAAGGACTGAGCCTCTGCGCCATCCGAAACCCTGAAGCTTTCCCGCAAGAGCCGCAATTGGAAGTACTGCGCCGCCGAATGCCTTTAAAGACTGCTCGCCCCCTTCTTCATGAGAAAGGGTGAAGGCTGTTCTGCCCAGCTGTTCGAACGGCTGTGCAATTTCATAATCTTCGAGCTGGGCTTTCCACTTTTCATTAAGTTCTTTCCCCAGATCAAGCGGGTGGCACAAACCTAAAGAGAAATCTGAAGATAGCTCAACCTCCTCTTCGTCTTGGTTTGTGAATGTGCCGTCTTCCATGTACCTGAAGCTTTCCGTGAGGTTTCCGCCCTCGTCGTACAAACCCCATACAAGCCCTGTGGCAAACATATTCATCAGCGGGTTCTCAACGAATATGGCAATCCACTCGTTTTTTCTCCACGTTCTGTTTTGGGAGAGCGCTTGCTCGAGCCTGGCTCTTTGCATGGAGGCAACGGATTTCAGGCTCTTCTTAAGCGCTGAAAACTGCTCCTTCGCAGCCTGAGCCTTGATTTTGTCATCCTTAGCTCCAGGAGAGGGAAGGGACTTTATAGACTTTCCGTCAGGATTTCTCAGTTCCAGTTGAAGATCTTGCGTCAAGGAGACGGTGAACTGCCGGCTTCCGTAATCTATCACCTGCTTGCCCCGGGAGTCGAAGCCCAGGTTGGGTATGATTCTATCAGCGAGCGCCTCGGGATCGACGCCGAGTTCTTTCGCAGCGTAGCCGAAGGCTTCCTCTGCGGCGCGCTTTACTTGCTTGTTAGGGAATTTAGAAGATATCGCGTCAACCGTCATAAGAGCGTAATTCCCGCCTTGCAGAGCCATCGCCTTAACAGCCTCGGAAGCTATCTGGCCCCTGGAATTGTCGGCCCACTGCGTGATGTCGGCTTTAAGAGTGTTCACAAAGGCGTCGTCTCCATTTATCGCCGCCAAAAGAATGACGCCCCGGAGCTTTGCCTGAGCTCCTCCGGCCTTCCAGATTGAATACAGCGCTTTGGAGAAAGCGCGAAGATCATCCTTGTCCAGACCGGCGCCTAGCATCTTGGCCTCAGCTGGCACGGTCATCTCTGTTCTGGAGGAGAATGCATAGATATAGCTTTGAAGGATGAGATCATCCGCATATTCCTCTGAGCTTTCAATCCTAACTTTAGGCAAGGAGCTAAAATCAACCCATTTTCCGATTGCCTTCGGAGCGTTGGAGCAGTGCTTCCTGCAGTATGAAAGCGCATCCGAGCTTTCCTCAGGATTTTTAAGCCCGTATGAAGCCAAGAGCTTATCCGCCGATTCTCGCAGAACCTTTTTGCCCGACTTTGCCAGAGGCGCAATCGACTCAGCGAGATCGCTTCTGCCTTCCAAGGCGGCCAATGCAAAGTTTCTGACTGTCTTTGACGAGTCTTCCAAAACGGAAATAAGCCATCTATCATTAACAAGGGGATCTTTTTCGAAAACTGTTTCTAAAATATCAAGCCTTCCCTTTGCTGAAGAGAATTTATAGGCTTCTTCATACAAAGCTGCGTTATCTTCTGATATTGCTTGCTCTATTTCCTTGAGTTTCTTTTTAAGCTCATCGTTGTATAATGTAATGCGAGCCTCGAGGAGCAGGAAAATCAACTTCGGCTTTTCAATATTTAGAGTTTTTATAAACCCAGGCAAAGCGTCGACGCCTCTGATTGCGGCAAAAGCGTTGAAAAAGTCATCTGCAAAGCGGATCCCGCCTGGCTGGGCGGAGCTTGATAAAAGCTTTCCAGGGAGGGCGCTTGCATTAGTCATATAGGCTAGGACTATAACTATATCGCGCCCTATTTCAAGCGCGAAGGGAAAAGCTTGGCATTTCGGATTTTCAAGCCATTCCTTGACTTTGTCCATGGCAATTGAATCTGGAGCAATATCCCCGATAATCCTTTTTTCGAATTCCCCAGTCAAATTCAGGTGCTTTCCACTCGTCCAGAAAATATCAGCCACATAAGCCGCAGCATGATCAAATGCCATGTATATTGTTGAAAGCGAGGCCGTTTCATTGGCAAAGACAAATGAAGAGAATTTTTCTTTAATCTCATTATCCCATCTATCATTATAGGATAGTTTTCCAGCCCAGTGGCATATCAGGCTGTCCTTGGGCACAAAGCCGCTATTTGATAGAGCAGTGGAGTATTGGAAGAAGTCAAAGGCGTTTTCATAACCAAGCGCTGCTGCCGCGTCCTCCATTATTTCCAAGTTGAGAGGCTCTTTCATCAAAGAATAGTAAAGCAAGTCAAGCAGCTCGTCTTTGCCGGCGTTCATTTGGAAAGCCAGAGTGAAGGCGAAAATCTTGCTTTTTTGAGTCTCTCCCGAGACGACGCCATTGCCCCAAGCTTTAGCCAGTTCATCAAAATGGGGGTTTGAAGCGAAGCGTTCCGCTAATTCCTTCAAGTCCTTTTCCGATAGATCTATCAAGCGCACGATCTGACTGATGATTTGCTTGCTATAATTCCAACCGTTGGCATGAAGGAAAGCCATGCCGAAAAGCCCGAACTTCTCGTTTTCCGCCAGCTTTTCGAGAATTTCAGGATGCGTTCGGCATATATCCTCACACAAGGCGGCGCAGCCGCTTTCCGCGAATAAGGCGTCATATTCATGGAAGTAATAATTATTGCAGTTCTGGCAGTAATCCAGAAGGTCTATGGCGAATGCACCCGCGCCTAACCCAGACCTTGAGTAGAAATCATGCCATGAAAATCCGGCGTTGAGAATTTTTCCGATGCATGCGCTGAAAATATGGGGATTATAGAATTGAATGCGCGCAATTTTCAAAAACCTTCCGAGCGCCTGCAGCAACTGTTCATCCGACGCGGCAAGCGAAGCCAGATTCCTTATTTTGTTTAAATCTATGGAATAGCAGCTTTTATTCGCAATGATAGGCTCTATCTGGCTGAAATCATGCTCTCCCAATAGATATGCCGCAAGTTTGGCATTTTCTGAATCTGAGTATGCACGAAAAGACATCTCATTTAAAAGCTGAAGCAATTCTTCCACTTGATGGATTCCTCCTTTGAGAATGGAGCAGGCCGACCTTACCGACCGATTTGAAGACAAATGCACAGATTTTGGAGTAGAATTATCCACTTTCAAAGCGCGATTGATATTGTCATTTCGCACTGTTCAATGGATAATCAACAAAAAAAGGAACATTTGATGAAATCGGCATATAATTCGCCCGGATCTTTTGGGTGCAAATGGTCATATCCACCCAAGCAATCTACAGTCAAGCTCCAAAATATAGCAATCAGCATATTTGGCATTCAAATGGATTCTGAGCTTTCCAAAGCCGGAAAGCCGCTTGCATTGATGTTTTTCACGATTAGAGCTTTCCTGAGAAGCTCGTAGTACCGCACCGCCCCGGAAAATGCCAGCGCCGCCTCGGAAGCTGGCTTTAGGCCCGCTGTGAAAGCGGCTGCGCATCCAATTAGCTTGCCTAAAAGCTCTGAACCTTTTTCCAGTCCGAGCTCAGCTGCTGCCTCCCTTGACTCGCCGAGGCCTGCCAAGTCCAAGCGAGCGCTGAGAAATCCGCTGTCAAGCATCTGAATAAAAATGAATCTCACCTGCTCTATATGATCAAAAAGTTCGTCCATATATTGGCCTCCTTCGCGCAAGAAGCGCCGCATTTTATCAAGGCGGCTTAATTAGGCATAAAGAACTTGGAATAGTCGACAGAATGAGGCGAAAACTGTTGCTTGGAGACATTTTCAATATTTCCCCCTGTCCAAGCAGCGATCGGGAAAATTGACAGTTCGCGCCCTTCCTTTGGAATGTCGACTCTGGCAGTCATGTACTCAGGAATTTCATCTTTCAATTTTTCGAAATACATGATGGCATTCTCGTTAATCTTTGAGTAAGGAATCATGAGATTCAAGCTGGAGCCATCATCGTCTAAAATCTTAGCGGAGTATATCTGGGTTATTTTATTGAATCCTATCTCTACAAATCCCTTGATTCTGATTATTAGGTGCAGGCTTTCGCCGTAGTCTGCCTGCTCTGCTGAGAAGAACTTGGTGAGGCTTGTAAAATTATCCAGAATCCATGGCTTCAGTTCTTCAGAGTCAATTGAAGACTGTGAAATGATTGAGGCTGAAGTGGCTCTCGATTTTGAAAGCCTGCCGTCAATGCTCGCCTTTGCTGATTTTATCTCAACCCTGCTGGTTGAGAGGCTCTCAAAGCTGCTCAAA
This sequence comes from Clostridiales bacterium, assembly GCA_031269465.1. Taxonomy (GTDB): domain Bacteria; phylum Bacillota; class Clostridia; order Lachnospirales; family WQUN01; genus JAISWZ01. The sequence goes on from JAISZB010000054.1 coordinate 10,017, forward strand.
ACCCCAAGCGCAGACGCGTCGCGCCAAAATCCCGCGATCATGGTTGAGGCTTCCTGTTCCTCTGACGCTGGGAGGGAATGGCTCAATGTAAATATGCGCTTCATCTGAGGAATTGCGAAAAGAGCTGTAACTCCTGCAAATCCTGATTTTGCGTGCCAGGGGTAAGCGCCCAGCCCAAAGGCTTCAAGTTTTGGAAGCTCAGAGTATTGCCTTTTGAATTTTCCATAATTGCCTGTTTTGCCGCGTAAAAGCGCATTGCATGAAACATAGATCCTCGTAAGGTTTGATAGGAGCATGCCCTTGTCAAACATGGCGCTTTTTTGCTCAAAATGCATAAGCTCCTTCCTTGAGGACTGAAAGAGCCTTTCAAGATCTGCAAACCCTGCGCCATGAAAGACTGAAGCGTAGCTTTCGCATGCGTCCGCGAAGCCGGAAGGCAGATGCATGAGTCCAGCCATGAATATTTCCTCAACGAATGACATGATGCCTGGAATTTCATCAAGAGGAGCTTCAGGCTCCTTCTCTAGCGGCGTTAAGGATGCCCACGAGCCTTCTCGGCTTAAATAGTGCAGAATTGCCTCTAGGCGGTGCCTGCAGGTTTTTGCCTTGCATGTGCAAAGCGAATCCTTTATGTCGGAATAAGGCAGGAATGTCGCTGTAAAAGCTTCTCCAACCCTTATCCTCAAGTTCGCGCCTTCTTCAAAAACAGCAGGATCTCCTGATTGGACAATGGATAGGGCATCGGAGTAGGTTTTTTTGCCGAAAGCCTTCTGGAGCTTCTCCGGGGTCTCTTTAAGAATATATCCGTACGCTTCCTTGCCGAAAGACCATGCGCCTTCCCCGCTTGCATCCTGAATGGGCCTTTTATCTGCCGGAGCCTTGTTATCCTCAGATGCCTTTTTATCCTCAGATGCCTTTACATCACCAGAAGCCGCAGCATTCTCAGAAGTCCATACCTCCTCTGACGCCTTTATCAGAGCCATGACAACATGCTTGCATACAGATCGCGAAGGGCAACTGCAATCATACTGGCTCAGTTTTCCGGAAAATAGAACGGTTGTTCCGTCAGAAAAAACAGCTGAAAACCTTTCTTCGGCTATTTCGACTGAGATTCCTGATTCGGATAGCTCCCTCCTCGCCCTGTTTAAAATCCCTTTATTGGATATGCTTAAAAGATAGCTTTCATCGCATGATTTCAGTTGCTGCGAGATCGAAGCCATGCCTTTTCACCCCCTTATCGCTTCGGCGATAAATCCTGCCAGGGAGCCAGGTGTAACTGAAGCGACTTTAGCGCCCAATGCAGCCATAATCGCGGAAGCGTGCTTGTCATACATGCCTTGCGAAGCCTCATCCATGCCCGTCAGCGCAAAAACTTTTACGCCGGCTTCAATCAGCCGCCTGGCGGCGCTGTACATGGGAGTAGAGCCCGCTCCATCGCAAAGATCCGAGACAAGAATAAGGATGGACTTCAGCGGAGTTTCAATCAAACCCTCGCAATACCTGAGAGCCTTTCCGATGTCCGTTCCTCCTCCAAGCTGGACGCTCATCAGGACATCGGCGGGATCGTCCGCATAGCCTGAAAGATCAACTGCATCTGTATCAAAGATGACAAGCTTGACTCGCAATACGGGGAGCCTGGAGAAGATAGACGCCATGACTGCGGAGTAGATGACGCTTTCCAGCATGCTTCCGCTTTGATCAATGCACATGACTATTTCCCATGGTATGAATCGCTTCACTCTTTGACTGAAGTATATTTTTTCCAGAACCATGGCGTTTTCTTTGGAATCATAATTTTTCAGGTTTTTCCTTATGGTTTTTTTGAAATCGAAATTCTTTGAAGTTCTGAATGCTGTGCTTCTGGAACGGTCAAGCCTATTTGAAAAGCTCAGCATGATATCGGACTCAAGCTTTTTCGCGAGATCCTCAGCCACTCTTCCAGCGATTCTTTTAGCCGCATCCAAAACATCAGCTCTCATCCTGCCCTTGAAGGCCAGGATATTTTTTAAGAGATTCATGTTGGGCTGCATTTTTTCGAGAACAGATTTGTCTGTCAGGATTTCATTGAGAGCATACCTGTCCAAGGCGTCATTTTCTAGCCTTTCTGAGACTTCCTTGGGAAATGCCGCTTTTACTTTAACCAGCCATTCGGGGACTGTGAGAGATGATTTTCCCAGGCTTCCTCTAATGCCCCTTTCATCGGAATACTCCCTTCCATAGAGGAAATCCATCAAATCGTCTACGCTCTGGTATATGAATTCTCCACCCATGGCATCCGACAGAGAGTCATCTGCATAGGATCCCAGTATCAGCCTCCATCGGTTCAAAGCTTCCAAATCATTCAACTGACAAATCCCCTCTCAAGCAGGTAGGAATGTATGAGTTTATCAGCCTCGGCAGCCGCTTTTATTTCTTTTTCCCCGGAAGCGGGCCTTATTTTGAGTTTTCTAGAATCAAGAGAGACTTTTCTCGCTATCTGATCTATTTCTACAGGCGTGAATTCCGAAAAGGAAAGTCGAAGATCCGGCGCAAGAGATATGAACTCATCGTAGGGAAGGCTTCTTACAATCTGATCCAGGCCTGCCAGGAACTCATCGCTGTAGAATATCACATCCTTAGCGCACAGAAGGAGTCCTCGAAGGAATCGCCCGGACATTGAAAGCATTCTTCCGGTGGAATTGAAATACGCTTCTGCGCGCGAGATAAGCTCAGGCATGCCTATGATGGATGATTCATAAGCAAGGGCTGACGCCGCGCCTTCAAGAGAAGGCGGGCAGCCGCTTCTTGAGGCCAGGGCTTCAAGAGCTTCTAAAAAAAACTCCCTGTCAGAAGCTGACGCTGAGCTTTTTGAAGCGAATGAAAGCGTTTTCAAGCGCTCAGCCAGCATGAAGTCTTGCTTTTCATCTGAGGCTGAAAGAGACGGTATGAGTGCGGAAGCTTTCATAAAAGCTTCGCGGATTGCAGAGGGAATGCTGTCAGAGGCGTCTTTTTCCAAAAACGCCGAGAGGCCTTTCATATATATGAAGGACTCTGCCGCCAGTACCAGAGAGTCAAATGAATTATCAGCAGCTATCCTTTGAAAGGCAGCATTCATTATGACGCTCTGATTCTTAAAAAGACCCATTACTCCTGATTTCAAGGCGAGAGCGGCCGCATCCTTTGCGGTTGGGCACTCTGAGGAAAGAAGCTTTAAAATCCTATTTTCGCAAGCTTCTTCGATGGCGCCCCCCAAGTGGGAAATCTCAATGAGCGAAGAAGCCGTTTTGCCGGAATAGAGATAGTCCCACTTTTCGCGTACGATGCTGGCCCCTTTTCTTTGTTCGTAATCCGGCCCATATGTTTTCTTTGCAAACGGGACTGAAAGAAATGCAAGCCTGTGCATGAAGGCTGAAATCATCCTATGCCTGGGATTTGAGGCTATATCTAAGACCGATGTTTTTGCGGCGCCAGAGAGATCCAGCTTCAAGAGCCTGGCTTTTTCTGAAAAATCCAAGACTATCGGGGGAGTGGGCGCGCTTTTTGCCACAGAGCCTATTTTTTCGCCCTGAAGGAGAGATTCAGCCTCATTCATCACAAAGGATGTGGATAGATTCAGCTCTCCTTTTACGAACGAGGAGCGGATCGAGTCCAGGAACTCATAGACGCCTGGCTGTATTTTGTCTCTGAGCCGAGACAATCCAAGGCACATTGAGTAGGCTGCGGCTTCTTCTGACAGAGATACAGCCTCCTTCCGTTTCCTAAGGGCTTTTGCGAGCTTTACGATATAGAGCATGGAGGCTTTTTCGAAAGAGTCTTTACAGTCAAGGCGCATATTGTCATATACTGCTTTATAATACGATGGATACGGCATTCCGCTTTCATATCCGGAAAGCATGTCGCACTCCTCGAAGGAATAGGGGATGAGGTAAGCTTCTCCGGAAATGGGGGTTTGAGGGTTGAGGGTTTCGCTTTCAAGAAGGCGGATGATGCCTGATGTATGGAAACCTCCTGTCACAGCCAAAATTTTCTTGAAGCTTTTTTGGCGCAACCGTATCTGAGAAGCCATGAATTCTTCCCTGGCCGCGCATTGCTCCTCGAGAAGGAGCTCTTCAGGATATCCTTCGCGGGAGTGAAGGCAGAGGGCGATCATATTGCCTACAAATGCTTTGGTTTCAAGCTTCATTGCGGGAATTTCAAAGAGCTTCTCCCATAGCTCAGAATAGCTTCTGCAATTTTCTTTTTCACAGAGTATGCCTATATATTTGCTTCTTTGAAGGAAATAGTCGTCGTAATAGGCTTCTTTTCCAGAATTCGGCTTCTTTTCCGCCTTCGCCTCGCAACTGGCCAAGTTGGGGTAGGGGAGATCTATAAATGCCGCCGCTGCGCCGATTTCCAGCGCCTTCTTAAGCGCGGCAAGCTCTGGTGAATATTCCAGAAGGGGATAGTAGCAGGCCTGCCGCTCCTCGCCGTTTTTGCAGGAGTAGTATATTGATATCGGAGGCTCGGACTCCACAATGAACGGTATGAGGGAGTCTGTATCCGAAGGGCCTTCTATAAGGACGCAGTCTGGCTTTATCATTTCTATCGCCCTTTGGACATGAAAGGCGCACGCCGGGCTGTGATGCCTGATCGGAAAGAAGGACACGCCGCTATCCGGGGAAAAGGCTTTTCTCAAAACTTCTTCTACCTTATCCATTTTCTCGCCTCATAAAAAGCTTCCCAAGCCCCGCCTTGCGTTTTGCTTCTCGCTTTGACCACGGAGTTGAAGTAGCTTCTCAGCTTCACAGCGTCTTCGCGGTTTTCTTTCACTATAGCGCCTAGAAGGTTCTGAGCTAGGCTGTCAACCGAAATTTTCCCATTTTCATAGTAGAAGCCTGAAAGAGCGGTCTGATAGTAAACAGAAACAGCCTCAGCCGTGCTCATTGCGGCTGAAGGCGAGTCTATTCTGGTTCCTTCGGCGCTCTGCCCGGTTCTCATTTCATGAAATGCCGAGGCGATAAGCCCTATAATGTCTTTATCTATAAGCCTTTGGGCCTTCGCTCCAAGAAGAGACCGGCACTGCTCTTCTATTATACGCGACTCCAGAGGAACGCTGTTTATAGGAAAAACGGTTTCAAAGTTGAATCGGCGCTTAAGAGCGCTGGACATTTCGTTGACGCCGCGATCGCGGGTGTTTGCGGTTCCTATGACATTGAATCCCGGCTTCGCGAATATGAAGCCGTCAGGGCCAAGTTCAGGTATTGAAAGAACTTTGTCGCTCATGGCGCTTATCAAGGCGTCCTGCACTTCAGAAGGGCATCTGGTCAGCTCTTCGAACCGGGTTATTATGCCATTCTCCATGCCGATGTAAAGAGGGGCGGGGACGAGCGCCTCCCTTGTCGCTCCTTTTGCCAGGAGCAAAGCGTAGTTCCATGAGTATTTTATATTGTCGTCGGTTGTTCCCGCAGACCCTTGGACAGTGTTTAGGCTCGTACCTGATATGGCGGCGGACAAGAGTTCGGAGAGCATCGTCTTTGCGGTTCCAGGCTCTCCTACAAGCATCAGCCCTCGATTTCCGGCGAGCGCTATAATGCATCTTTCGACTAAAGCGTCATCCCCGTAGTATTTTTGCTGTATGCTTACTTTAAGCTTGACTGTCTTGTCTTTATGGCCTAATATAAAAGTTCTCACAGCTTTGGGGCTGAGCGCCCAATTGTCGGGCTTGTCGCTGCCTTTGTCCATTTCCGCCAAAATGTCCAGTTGATCTTTATACATAAGCTCTACCGGCGGCTTTATCAGTTTTTCAGGCATATGCGCGCCTCCTTTGAAATTAGCGGCGGTTTATACGGGCGCAGTCAAATGCGCCGATTTTGCGGCTGGATTAGCCATGGAAGCGTTCAATGGCCCAGCCATAAAAACGGAATTTTACATTGCGCATGAAGCCGCCGGCCCGCTCAAAGGCATTTGTAGCGGGGGCTTGCATCCGAGGGGGTTTATCCCAACCCCTTTGGTGTTTTTGCATATACTTTTTTGCACCGGAAAGTTCCGATTTGAAGGTCTGATTATACAATTAGCGCGAAATGTGGATATAGTCATTTCGCACCATTCTATGGATAATCAGGCCTCAAAATCGGTACATTTGACTGCTAAGCAGTATACAAGAATGTACAGGCGGCTGCGGACTCTCCTAATCCGCAACCTTGCAGCCAAGAAGCTCCGAGCGCGTAGCTGGCGATTAAGGCGCCAAGCCCGGGATAAGCTTTGTCGATGGCGCGTCTGCTCCGCAAGGCGGCGGCAGTTCCCGCCAGCCGCCCCTTGGGAGGCTCTTGCGGAGCTAAAAACCGACGCAATCGTAAGCGATTACGCAACCTGCGCGTCTAAGCAGCGCGTTCGCGCAATCTTATGACATTGCCGATTCGCCTTCGCCTATAGAAGCAGAAGGGCAAATTTTGGCTGAATAACGCGAACACTTTCTGAGTATACAGCACAATTGAAAACGATACAACTCAAAGTCATTATTTCATGATTTAATGGAAAAAATAAATTGATGAATTTTGACTGAATTTATCTAGGGAGACATGAGGCATATAAGGTGGAAAAAGGTTTCCAACAGCCGAAAATAGGACATGCGACAATGCTGTTTTGCAAAAGAGATTTTTTGGAGTCTTGTATGCTATATGCAATCTGATTTTAATAGAAAATTATCTTTTTTGGAGCTTGACTATGCAGCGGGTGCGATTGATATCGGCATTTCGCAACACTCAATGTACAGTCAACCTCCAAAAAAGGAACAGTTGATGAAAATCGGTATAACTGCATGATTTGGAACAAGATTATAGAGGTGAACGTGGATAATAAAGCTCTGAATTAGGTAGATTCCAGGGCAAATCGGCAAGGCTTGAAAAGTAAAAGCTCAGAAGAGAGGGAGTTTAGTATGGAGGAAGAAAAGAGAAAGCCTAAATGGAAGATTCTAACAATGACGCAGCTGAAACTCCTAGCTGTTGTTCTGATGGTATTTGATCATGTGCGGCAGATGTTTATAGTGGATGGAACTGCAATAATGCCTGATTGGTTCGGCATGCTGGGCCGGCTGGTTCTGCCCCTGTTTCTTTTTGCCGCCGCTGAGGGAATGTTCTATACCCATAGCAGAAAAAAGTACATGATTCAGCTTCTTATAGGATATGAAGCAATGGTTGTGCTAAATGCCGTCATTTCAAGAGCCATGCCCAGCGAAGCGGCGCTTATCAACAATGTTTTCGGAACCCTTTTCATGATGGCTCTTTACATCTATTTGATAGATAGGCTTAAGGATGGATTTAGGGAAGACAATTGGAAGAAAATCCTCTCATCGCTGGGGTTGATTCTGCTGCCTGTGATTATAGGCTTTATTTGCCTTATAGGTCTAGGATTATTGATTGAGGGCAGGGGCGCAATGTCGATGGGGGCGACTCAAATAGCAGTTACGGCTATAACGGCGATTCCAAATTTCTTCGCGCTGGAAGGAGGAGTCTTCATGGCTGGACTCGGCGCCGCGTTCTACTATACGAGAAAATGGCCGTATCTGCAAATCGCTTCGCTTATTGCATCTTCTGTCTATACATTCTTTTTGCCTGGCAATGAGTGGCAGTGGATGATGGTTTTCGCAGCCGTGCCGATACTTATGTATAATGGAGAGAGGGGCAGAGGCAACAAATACTTCTTCTATATCTTCTACCCCGCTCACATTTATTTCCTTTACATCCTAGCATGGCTTATAATGCAACATTAGCATTATTTATGAAATAGCTCGCAGCTTCTATAAGGATAGGCGCGGAAACAGGAAATATCATATGCAAATAAATCGGCGCGGCATAGGGTGCTGACATGCGCATGTCAGGCAAACTGGAAGCGCCGCCTTTAACCAAGATTGCCGAGAAGTCGCTCGCATCTAGGCTTCGTAGCGGGGGATCAACGAAAATCCCGGTTTTGGCGGAGCTTTCGCTGGACGCCCTCGACCGTCCGCTCTGCGCCAAGCTTGAAGCCTCGGCTGGCGCAGGCGGCGAGGCCTCGCTGAAATTCGCCGCAGGGGGGCATCGCACCTGGCTCGACAATAAAAAGCGATGGGTTCAGCCCTTATAAAAGCCGCAAGGGATGTACAGCGCTGAGATGTCCAAATTCGGCGCAGTAGAGAGGCCTGAGCATTTAAAATGGCTGCATGCCGCGGCATCCAACGCAAAGGCTCTCTTCAACGGCCTTGGACGCAAGCGTCTGGCGGCGCCTCGACGAATTCCGCCATCGCCTCAATCGCAGGCGTTTCAAAGGCCAAGTCTTTTTCAGGCTTCCCGGCGCATGCGCTTCAAGCCTGGGAGCATTGTATGATGCATTCTGCTTGATTTTGTTTATGAATGAACTTGAGCAATCATCCCTATTTCAACCGACATGTCTAAAGGCAAGGAACTAGCTCCGACCGCGAAGCGTGAGTGCTTGCCTTTATCTCCAAACACTTCAGCAAACAGGTCGGACGCTCCGTTTATTACGAAGGGATGATCCGTAAAATCAGCGGTGCTGTTGACAAAGCCCTGAAGGCATACAATCCTCTCCACCTTATCAAGATCGCTGACGGCGGCTTTAAGAAGTGAAATCAACACAATGCCTATTTCGCGAGCTGCATTGTATGCATCGATTTTATCCAGATCTCTTCCGACTTTGCCTTTGCTGGTCGCCTTTCCGTCTTTAACGAGTCCCTGTCCGGAAATGAAAATCAGGTCTCCGACCTGAACAAAAGGAACGTAGTTTGCCAGAGGCGTAGAAGCGCTTTGCAATTCGATCCCTAATTCCTTCAACTTGTTTTCGATAATCATGCTTTCATACCCTTTCTTATCATCAAAATATGCCAAGCATTTAAAATACAGCGGAGCTAGCTATAATGATTTGCACTTGATGTTCCTATCTTGGAACTCGCTTTATAGTGTGAAAGTGGACAGTCAAACTGACTGCAAATAGGTATCTATCATTTCGAATGATTACTATTCAATAAAGTCATATGATTATGATTCCATATTATATCACGCATGAAGAATTGTTTCCATGTCTCTGCAATATTCTTCGTTTTGACTGGAGTTTTAAGCGGTGGCTTAAAATCGAAAATCTTTGCTTCTCCAGTGTTGAACCGCACCCGCAATCTGTAGTCGTCCATTGGGCGCAATCCGCAGACAGATATGGCAGGAGTTTGTTCCTCTGTGTATGCGATGCCGTTTACGATATGCATATCCATCCTCCTTATCTTAACGGCTCGATTATACCAAACGGGATGTTTCTAACTGAGTTATTCCAAGCAGCGTAAAGTTCCTCTTCGTGGATTGCTGCTCACGCTTGAAAGAGCCTTAATTGCTTCACTGGCAAGCTATCGGCAATAAGCTCGCCTCCTTTGGCATAGTTTGATAATAACATATTTGCTACACCGCTTTTCATATTAAATTACATTTTTTAGAGCTTGATTACAGTTGAAGCCTCTGAAATTTCGGTTGAAACCGCTGAAATTACAGTTGATGCCGCTGAAATTCCGTTTGAAGCCCCAGAAATTCCAACGGTTGCGGCGACTCCCGCAGCCGAAATTCCGGCTCTCGCCGCCGCTGCGGCTCCAGTCCGCCCTTCCGCATGGCAGCGGAAGGGAATTCAGGAAAGGATCGATCCGGAATGCAAAAGGCATGGAACATCCGGCACCGCCGCCTCAAGGAATGCGGCCGCCGGCGAAATCCTCCTCCCCCCCTTCCAGCCGAAAAGGACGGAAGTAGATTTTGCGAGGCGTAAAAAGGGCGCTGCTGCGGTGAATCCCGGAGATAAATACATAATAATATCCGGCAATTTAAACGCACATAAATCGGAAACCCTCGCAGAGCCCGTCGCCGACGATGAAAAAATAGACGCGGACTTCTCGGAGTCGGGGAAAAATGCGGAATCTTGAAGAGCATGGCGTCGAGGGCGGAGTTTTTAGGCGGCGACTCCCATCGGGCCGTCTTCAAAAATGCGCCAAGGCATTGCTCGCGGCTGAACCAAATAGAATGCTGGTTCGGCATGCTCGGCCGCCAGCTGCCGGACAGGAGGGCGAGCTTCGCCTCGGCCGGGGATCTCGAGGGCAAAATCTAAGCCTTCGCGGACTTCTACAACAGCAATATGAAGAAACCTTTTAAGTGGAATTTTACGGGAAACATACTTAAGGCTTAAGGTATAGTTTATGGATCGTATTTGAGATTGATCGCACTACCTACTCCTTCTGCAACGGCGCGTTGACTCAGCTTTTGATAGGATTAATCAGTTCGTCTATGACCGGATTGAGTCGAGTCTGAACGCGATAATAGGGCGGCGGTTGAACTGGAGAAAATAGGATCGGATAATGCGAGCTTTTGAGAGCCTTCAACTGTCTGCACAAGCACGAAACTAACTTTCTTAGATGAAAATGATGAATTAAGAATTCAACTGCAACTGCGGAGAACTGACTGAAATATTCATAGCTATTGCGACGGTTTACAAAGCGACTGTAATTTCATATTTATCCATATACTTCATCTATAAGAATTATATAGGTGCGTATGGCTGCAAATCGATATATCTTCATATGGATGCGATTCTAAGAAGGAGGCTTTGCCATGGGTTTCAAGCTTTTCCGATACGCATGGAGCCGACGAAGCCCGATGCCCGCCCCAAAGAAACGCTTATGGACGTTCCAAGGCGGCAAGCCATCTTTAATACCCGACAGTAAAACTGGCTGCATGCTCACTCGGGGAGAGCATGCAGCCAGTTTGCAGCCAACAGCATGTTTCATGGTTGGCGCTGTCTCATAAAATTGCACAGTAAACTTCAGCCGCGCCAGGAAGATCAACATCAAAGAAAGGCGGCAAACAGTGCGCATTGACAAGGATTAGCAAGAATAACAGGTGCGCAAGCTTTGCAGACGGCGCCTTATGCCGCTAAAACTTCACTTCCTTCGCAGGAGAAAGCGGCGGGAACACCTCAAGGACGGCGACGCCATTTTCCAGATAGAACACCTCGAAAATTGGATTTTCCGGACTCTGATACAACCCTGCTACGCCAGGCATGGCATCCATAACCCTTTTCTTGGAGTCAATGCCATCGTCAAAGACCACATGCCCGCTTAGGCGGAGATATTGAGAAAAATCGGGCTTTGAGAACATGATCTCTGCATAGGGATTCGCTTTGAGTTGAGCATATACTTTTTTAAGATTGCTTGTGCAGAACCAGAACTTGCCCTCTTCATAAAAACCGAATCCAAATGCCCTAACCCTTGGCTGCAGGCTTTCTAAGGTGGCTAAGTAGCCGATGCTGTTTTGCTTTATGAAGCTCAGGATTTCTTCCATTCATATTCCCCCCAAAATGATTGTATTTATCGCCTATGGGCGTTGACGCTTCCGATTTTAAAGCCCAGAGAGGAGTTTCAATGAATAACAAAGCTTGGAAAAAGCGTACGCTCAGAATGTTCAAAGAGCAACCTCGCCTAAAAGCTCTTTATTATAATGATTTGCATAGGAAACTGCCTATTTTGGAGCTTGACTGTAAAGAGTATCTGTGGATAGCTCCAGAATAGGTTCATTTGAATGCAAATAGTAAACGGAAGCTTCAACTATGGCTTCTACAGGAATCGCATAAGACTTCTCGCGAAAGCGATCAAAGGATATACAGATTTGCATGCGAAAGATCCTATTTCGGAGCTTGATTGTACAGCGAGGTCGTAATGCTGATATCGGCATTTCGCACCTTGAAAGTTCATAATCAAGCTCCAAAATAGGTAGATATACTGCTTTTCATATAAACCCCTATGAAGCTTCGCTTCACCACTAAGGATGAAAATATTAAGCCATTTGTGTGTTTGAGGCATGTACAAATGTCCATAAAATGTATTTTCGT
>JAISZB010000095.1 GCA_031269465.1 Clostridiales bacterium
AAATATTGGCTTTTTGCAAATTTACATACCTAAAACCGCAACTTTGCGCAAACGGCGCCTCCTTAAGTGGTTTCGTACTAAATTGCCTTTTTTGGAGCTTGATTATACAGGCTTCAATGTATAATCAAGCTCCAAAAAAGGAACATTTGATGAAAAGCGGTATATTTATGAAATTGAGTGCAGATTTTATCCAGTTGAGGAGAGAGGGACAATCAGCTTTTTAAGCTGAGGCGTGATGCGGGTGTTCGCGAGTATTTCGCCGAACTCAGCATACCAAAGGTACACATCATAGGCGTCGGGTTTCATAGAGAGAGAATCTGCCTCTCTGCATCGAAAAGACAGCACGATAAGCATTATCAGATAGGAGCGTTCACCATGAAAATCGCGGTAATTTATCAGTCGCGAGGCGGCAACACAAAAGCGGTCGCGGAGGCCATAGCAAAAGCGGCGGGTGTTCTCGCCGAGCCTATCGGCAAGACGTTTGATGCCACAGCCGATTTGCTGTTTGTCGGCGGTGGCGTCTATGCTTGGGGGCTTGACAAAGATTTCAAGGCGTACCTTGAAACGTTGTCGCCGCAAAACGTCAAGAGAATCGTACCGTTCACAACGGCGGGCGGCATGGACAAAACTAAGGACATAGCCGCTATAGCAGAGCAAAACGGCATTGCCGCAGCCAAAGAACGGCTTGCGGTTAAGTTCGGCTTGAAAAACCACGCTGGCTTTGGCGGCGGCAAATCGCCTGTAATGCTTACGGATAAGCAGGTCTCGATGGTGAATGAGTTTGTCGGCAAGGTCTTAGCGAAGGCCGACTAGAAGTGAGGATATGAACTTACTAAACGTCAAAGGTCGGTTTGCGGGCAGAGTGAAGCCGTAAATGTGAACCCTGCGTGTTCGAGGATTATTGAGTATAAAGAAACTGAATGCGAGGCAACGGTGATGGCAAGCTCTATCAGTCTGAAATATAAAATTACATTCGTTGCAACCAAACTGCTAATGCTTATGATAAGCCCTGAGCGCGGCAACAAATTTCTGCCGAGAATGAACGCTAAGCTCAAGTTTGAGGGCGGTGTGAAGCGTGAACGCACTGTTATCGGAGGCGTTGGCTGTGACGTCTTCACCGCAATCGGCTCGCCGGACAAGAAAACTCTGCTGTATATCCACGGCGGAGGGTTTGTTTACGGTCAAACGCCAATGCACTTAAATTATTGCGCTATGCTTTCAGAGAGGCTGAAAATGCGGGTTATAGCCATTGACTACTCTCTGAAGCCATATCCCGCCGGGCTTAATGACTGCTTCTCGGTATACAGGCACGTTTTGAACAAGGGAGCAAAGCCGAAAGACATCGCCGTTGCGGGAGATTCGGCGGGCGGTTGCTATACGCTCACGCTTCTATTGAAACTAAAAGAGCAGAAACTGCCGCTTCCCGCCGCCGCCGTCTGTATCTCCCCGTGCGTCAGCGGCGAGGATAGCGGGTTTGACAGAACAATAACCGACCCTATGCTGCCGCACCGCGCCTGTTTGATGTTTTCGGCGCGCTACAGGGGCGGCGCAGACCCGAAGAATCCGTTGATTTCACCTATATATGGCGATTTTGCGGGCATGCCGCCGATACTTATATATTCTGGCGAACGTGAAACTCTGCTTACAAGCGTTAAGGCGTTCGCGGAGAGAGCAAAGCGTGAAGGTTGGAATATAGCGCACAAGGTCGTGCCGCATATGTTTCATATATTCCCGATCTATACTGACATTCGCGAAGGGAAGCAGGCGACTGATGAAATTATTGGCTTTTTGAACGAGAGACTTGATGAGATATGACGCTCCTGTTGCCAGCTTCGCGTACATTGACTGATTTGTTTTGGACGACGGCAAGACGTTTTTAATCACTAAAGACATCATTGAGAAATACCCACGCAATGCCAACAGATTCTGCAGTTCGCGGGAAAAATCCACGCTCTAGGCATATAAGGAGGTGAGCTTTCTTCTTGATATTGAAGAGTCGGCGCGCTATTTTGCAGGCGGCTCGGAGCTTATTGCGCTATTCCAAGGAAAACTTAGTTCGTGGTGTCACGCCGCATTCGTTGGCAACGACGGCGCAATCAGCACGCACGGCTATCGTGCGGACTGCGCTTGGTGCGGCGTTCGCCATGCGATTTGAATAGAAACGGAGGAATTATAATGCTATTAGAATATAAACTCTACGCACCGAAGCAGGATTTTTACAACATAACGCCGCAAGTGCGCGAAGCCGTGAGTAAAAGTGGCGCAACAGACGGGATTGTTGTAATCTACTGCCCCCACACCACGGCAGGCATTACGATAAATGAGAACGCCGACCCTGATGTAGTGCGAGACTTGCTGTTTGCGCTCGATAAGACATTTCCCGATCGACCGGAGTTCAGGCACAGCGAAGGCAACAGCGCGGCGCACTTGAAAGCGAGCGCGATTGGTTCAAGCGTGACGGTAATTATTAACGAGGACAAGCCCGTTTTAGGTACTTGGCAAGGGATTTATTTCTGTGAGTTTGATCCGCCGCGAAACCGAAAATTTTACGTTAAGATAATCGGGTAGATTATGGCAAAGACAAACGCGGTACGAATATTGGAAGCGGCGGGCGTAGTGTTTTCAGTTCACGAATACGACGCATCGGACGGCAAAATCGACGGTATCAGTGTCGCCCAAAAGTGCGGGCGTTCGCTGGATATGGTGTTCAAGACCCTTGTGGCCACGGGCAAGACCACCGGGCTTAATGTGTTCGTTGTTCCCGTGGAGTTTGAGCTTGACCTTAAAAAAGCGGCGACTGCGGCGGGCGATAAGTATATTGAAATGATTAAGTCCAAAGATTTAGAACCGCTCACGGGCTATATTCACGGAGGTTGTTCGCCCGTTGGAATGAAAAAGCAGTTCCCAACGTTTATCGACGAAATGGCTCTGCTTAGCGAAACGATTTGCGTCAGCGCGGGGCGCGTGGGCTTGCAAGTTGAACTTGCGCCACGGGATTTAGCGGCAGTGGCGGGTGCGAAATTCTACGATTTGGTGTGAGGCCTCCGATACGGCTGAAAAACAAAGAATGCTCGCGAACCCGTCGAGTCCCACACGATTAAGGGCATTGACCTCAGCCTGCCAAGCTGGCAGTCGCGCTTGCACTATTGCCGCATAGAAGTTCATAGCCCCCTCTGCGCGAATTCACGCCATCCATACCTGATTTAAGTACACAAAATCGCTTGACGCTCTCGATTAGCTTCGTCACCGCCTTATCGTCGCACGCTTGAAGCGAATGGCAATCGGGCTTCCGTAAGCGCGATTTCTTGAATGCGGTCGCCGCAAAATCCGCAAGCGTAAGCTTGCCGTTCGGGGCGATGGCCCTCTTTTGCCGGTTGATTTCACCATATTCTGCATCTCTCTTACCAACAAAAGAGTCCGTTAAGTCCCAAATTCCCGGAAATGTATACCCATGATCTTAATTTTTCCCTAAAAATCAATTGATTCTTGACTTTATCATGGGTATATGATATACATAATGCAAAATCGAATGCGTAAAATAAGTGAACGTAATTATTTGATGATCGGTCATGATTTTCTCAACTTAAGACGCCTAATAAGCGAAGGGGGAACGACATGCCGCACATAGTACACTTATACAATAAAGGGCGGATCACCCTTTTGGCAGAGTTATGAACATTTTGTTTGCACATTGCAAAATGATAATATGTTTATGACATTGAAATTACATGATCCCCTTTTCCGGCTTCCTTGGATTTGTCGGCGCCGAAGACGGCGTCCAGATGCCAGCGCGGCCTCCCGCATGCCGTCCAGCGACGAAATATAGAGTCCTGTAGCATATCAGCAGTTTTGCCGAATTAGTCTATTTTATCCTCAGCTTCCACGGCTATCGACTTCAGCCCCTCCCAGCTGGAGTCGTTGAATGGGCGCTTCGGGCATTCCGCCATGAAATAGCCTCCGGCTTCGATATTGGAGCCCCTCTTTGAAACCCATCCGGGGCTCCGTGTCTTTGTTGAGGACTTCGAACCGCCCGTCTCCCCCGGAAGCGCCCAGGAACTTGACTCGCACAACTGGTTTTTGGACGCATATCCCAACGCTTGGTGTATTGTCGCAGTTTACGGCGATATGCCTGTTGAGACTGGCGATATACTCTATGCTGCGACAATGTTCACGAACGAAGTCTCTCAAACGCAATCTGACGAATTTGGCGCACTTGTCCGGGATATTGTTGAAGGCCGGGAACAGAAACAAAGCCCGGCCAATACAGAGCCTGTCGCAAGTATCAGCGGACTCCAGCTTTCTGAGGACAGCATCGGCAAAGACAGTGTAACACTCGCCACATCCAGGAACCGGCAATACAACTTCTCGCGCAGCAATAGCCTCAAAGCAATATGAGGCAAGGTTCTCAGCTGCGGCGCCATACACTTTTTCAAGCTTTGCGAGCTTCCAATTATCAAATTCCTCGCCAAGCTCGCGTTGCCCTTCAAGTCCGACTGTTCCGGTCCCGCATTCATTTTTCGCCCGCTCCACCGCCTTGTCAAGCACAGTTTGCGATACGTCAAGGTTGTCGGGGATTATTCCGATTTCCAGCGCGGGAGTTCCGAGCAAAGGGGTTCCGGCAGAGGCGGCATATACATATCTTGCCCCGACATCCATATAAACGCCGAAGCCGAGATTGTTTTCAGCAAACTCAATCGCTTCAGCGCTTGTCATTTTAAAGCGGACGCTGTAATCATCGGCGTTGCCGTCCTCGTAAACCAGAATGTCATATCCGTCAATTACGTAATGCGAAGGCAGAAACATATAACTGCTGAATATCGGTTCAGGAATTTCAATTTTCCCGTCTGCGTAAAGCGTTATGGACATTACTCTGGTGGCCATAAGCGTATCGTCCGGCGCATCTTCAAGATAATAGGAGCGCTGTGTTTCTCCATTCCAGTCAATCGGATATGCCGTGCCGCCGATTTGCCCATCCCCGTTCCCCGCGTCCAAAGCACACGCCGCGAGCGCTACGGCGATAATCAGCGCAACCGATGTTAATATCGCGGTTCGAGTTGTCTTTCTGTGTTTCATAATCGCTCCCAATCTTTCTTTCAGCGCCTGTGTTGACGAAGGCGTATTTTTATTCGGACGAGGTTCCGGCATCCCGGCACTGCATAGGGCAACGCAGTAAATGCCGCTGCCCTATTATGGCACAATCGAACCGCGAATACCACCTCCAATTTACTTTCTGAATGGGG
The DNA here is from genome assembly GCA_031269465.1 of Clostridiales bacterium. Classification (GTDB taxonomy): domain Bacteria; phylum Bacillota; class Clostridia; order Lachnospirales; family WQUN01; genus JAISWZ01. The sequence goes on from JAISZB010000095.1 coordinate 5,241, forward strand.
TAATCCCGCAACAAGCGTCATTTCACACCCTAACCAACGGTGATTTACAACGCCGCTCGCGCGAATTTGTGAGAGCGACCGGATTTATGTGACACTTGCGTAATAAAGCAAAGGCCGCATGGCGAATTGCCCTGCTGCCTTTGCTTAATGCTAATTCGTAATCTCTAAGAGCGAGGGCGCGGTTATCTCCTTACCTGTTTCGCTTTGCGAATCCGTAATGCTGTTATTGTCCGAATCTCCTGTTTCGCCTTCGTCATAATCAACGCTTGGGGATGGGAGAAGCTCTTTCAGGTATTGCTCCGCTTTTTGAGGGTCGGCGAGGCTTTTGTCGATAGGCAAATCAAAGACCGCGCTCGCTTCGATTGAATCGGGATTGGCCTTAATTTCACCTGTCTGCGCGTCCCGGATGAAAGCGTCGCTGTTGTAGAACACGCCGGAGCATACCGCGAAATACAGGCCGCGGTCAGCGAACATCTCGACGTTATCGCACTCGACTATGCGATACAAAACGCCGTCCACTATGTTTTGGGAGTAGGCGCCGCCCATACTCATAGCGTTGACCTGCGCTGGGTTAGTACCCTTTATCAGCGGCGAGGCAAAGAAATAATCAACGCTTTGATTGTCAAAAAATGTACCGTCAACTTTTTGAATTGCGAGAACTGCGTAAGTACGATCGTTCTGCAACGCACCATTGCTGTAATACGGCATATCCGAAATATCCTTGCCCGTTACGACTGCCAGCAATGTAAACGTATAATCGCCGGAAGTGGCCGAAGCGTTTATATTAACGGCGGTTTCGCTTTCAAACGCCGCGCTTAGCACGTGGTTGCCCGCCTTGTCGGCAACATCGCTTGGTTTCAAGAAGTGCCAAGCCGCGAACGCAGTCGTGGCGGCCAAGAGTACGGCGGCAATTACAGCGGCCGTGCCGAAAGAGCGCCGCGCAGTAGATTTTTTTATCATAACAGATACCTCCCTGAATGTTTTGCATTTCACTTTTTGTACCAGTTCCGCATCGGGCATCGCAGCGCTGCTCATGGCCTCCCGAAGCAAAAAGTCCACATCGAAGTTGTTGTTTTTCACAGGGCGTCACCCAATCCTTTCCCGACAATTTTCCGCGCTTTGAATAGTCTGCTTTTGACCGTGCCGAGCGGGGTTTTTAATGTCAGCGCTATATCCGGCACGCTCATCTCCATCGTGTAGTACAGGATAATCGGGATTCTGAATTTTTCCGGCAGAGCTTCAACCAACTCGCGGACAACTCGGATTTCTTCCCGCTCCATTACATCTCTTTCCAAATCGTCGTCACCCGCAGTCGTTTCGTAAAACTGCTCTGTGGGCGCTATTCGATTGCGGCGGGCGTATTTTCGTTTCCAACTTTTCCAAATATACAGCGCAGTGGAAAAAAGAAAACTGTGTGGATTGTCCGAAGCGTTTATTTTGGACGGCTGCTCAAACGCCCGCAGGAACGTTTCCTGAAACAAATCGTCCGCATCCTCCTTGGAATAAGCAAGACTCCGACAAAACTTATATACCGAAGTGCCATGCTCGTCCACCAAATCCGCAAACACCGGGCGAGTGGCCGACTCGCTGGTTTTTATTGCTCGCAATATATCCAAATCAATATTGCCCTCCTCTCCGAATCCCTTACACTTGTGAATAGTTGCGAGATTGCGGATGGTTCATTTTTTTGAGTATTTTATTCAAGCAGACCGTTAACCCTCTAAAAACGTTACGGGCGGGAGGAAATACACTCTCCCCCGCCCGTAACGGCAAAGCTCGCCTCTTCATCTGATAGGCAGCATAACACAAGAGAACGGCAAAAACAATTTGCAGTGTTAAAACGGCGCTGCATCTGCCTTTCTTGAATCAAGTCCCGCTATTTCTGCCCTGTTGGCTATTAAAAAGGAGATAGTCGGAAACAGACTTGATATCTGCATTTGCGCCGCAGTAGAGAGCGACGGAGAGGCTTTTGGCACGGCGGAAAATGCGCAGCAGCTCACGCGAAGCAGGGCCTTAACAACATAAACGCCGTGAACGGCTTCCACAGCTTGATCAAGGAACGGAACAGAGCCGCTCGCGGCTTCGCCACTAAATATCTTAACCGTTACCAATGCTCTGTTTTCGGCGGTATTCAGGGCTCCGGATTCAATAGTAGACGATATTTATAATCTGATGTTTGAATTCAATGCAGGCTTTTCATCTATAAGCTCAACCCAGAACTCGAACCTGCTTTTCCTATAGCGAATCATGTCTGTTTCCGACTATCACCATTAAAAAAGTCCTTGATAACCAGCGAAAAGACAAACTGCAAGTAAATTTTTTGGATCTTTAAACTTTAACAGGGCAATTTTGAAAAAGGGCATAGTACCCCCTTGGCAGATGCCAACGCCCTTAAGCAATATCGGATCCGGCGCGGAAGGAGGCCGCAAAAGGCGCCGAAGAGGCGAAGGCGGACTGTTTATTGGCGATAAAAGCGAACGCAGGCGAGATATTCGGCGATATAGCCGTATTTTTCTACATGGGCGCGGCGATCGAAATCGGAGCGGGGCGCGTCGAAGCCCTCAGCAAAGGCATGCGCAGCCCCGGATGGGTTTCAAAGAGGGGCTCCAATATTGAAACCGGGGACTATTTCATGGCGGAATGCCCGAAGCGCCCATTCAACGCCTAAGCCGACTTCCTTGTGAATATGCTTGAGGAAGAAATGTCGGAAGCGGCTATCCAGTCGGCGTATGATAAAGTGTTCAAAACAGAAGCGGGTAAAACACTCTGCGAATTGCAGTATTTGAACAAATGATAGCATAGTCATAATTAATATGGTTATCAAGGCAAACAGGGAGCATTGACTGCTCTCCATTTTGTTGTTCACAATACAATTTTTTATATGGTTCAGACTTGATTATGCCGAGTTTTGGGATAATTTTTGTTTTAGTCATAAAACGACATGAGCCATCCTAATGGCGCGAAAAATATAATGATAGAAATAGGGAGAAAAAAAGAAGATGTTGTGCTTTATTTGAAAAAAATGTAGCTATTCCGACGGCTTGCAAAGCGACAGCTATTATGAATATTTTTGTTGATTAATCTGTCACATTTAACCATATAATGTATTTATTAAAACTTAAATTTACATAATGCAGAAATCATGAAAAAAAGATTTTTATATATTAAATTATAAGAATAGCAAAACAATGTTTGCAACGGCGGCAATCCATTGCGAAAGATCCAATGAGCATCGAACATTAATTTTTGATTTCCCTATTGCAAATTTCGGAAATTGGCATGGAATAAAGTGCACACGACATTTTTTTGAAAGGGCTGCGCTTTATGACGATAATCAACATGAATGGAAATGATGAAATAGCTGGCGAAATTGGATTGCCAATGGACGGTTTTTTTTCAGGCCATGCAGAAGAGGCAATAAATATGGCCGATGAATTGATACAAGGCTGGTCCCGCAAAAAAGCGGCTTTACTATTGGCACTTTATCTTGGCATAATATGCAAGAGGTCTTTAGAAAATTACATTAATTTATGCAAGCCTGACGGCTATGGCATTGAACAATCTGGACTGCATCATATTGATTCTGCGTGCGGAAGAGTGCATGTGCAGATGTATAAAGTAGCCGGCCCTCTGAAAATCACAGTCTTCGATACAGCAAAGGATTTATTTCCCGAAAAGGCGAATTTCAATGAAAGATGCAAAACCGACCCGTTTCGCGAAAGCGCCGTAGGATTTGCTGCTAATACGACATATTCCCAAACTATGGACTACATAAACCGACATGTCGCCGAGGCCGAAAAATTCAGCGGCGCCCATTATTTTCACAGTTTATTGCAAAATGAAGGGGATTCCCTTGCGGAGGCCATGGACAGCCTCG
>JAISZB010000133.1 GCA_031269465.1 Clostridiales bacterium
CCACTTTTGGAGCAAATTCATGCCGAAAATGCGCGGCCTCGACTATAAAGGCGTTCAGGCCGCCGCCGCCTTGGAAGCCGGCTTGGACGAAAAGGCGAAGAGCGGCATTTTCAAGTCTCTCAGGGCGATAGAGGCGTTTTTGGCTTTTTCGGGCGTGGCGCTTGGCGTGATTAAAATGGTTTCAGTCAAATATTCATCAAATTGCAAAAATTATTTGTATAGGTATGACAGGACGCCAAATAATAATCAATTTGCAAATGCAGAATCCTCAGTCTATTTTTTAAGGAAAAACATCCCAGCCTTTTTATTGCGTTTTCCCAGTTTGCCTATATTCAAGATAATTTCCTCAAAAAAAAGCGGGAGGCCGCCCGCCATTTTAGACGACGGCTTCCTGGTTTCGTAAAAATAGGCAAAATCAGGAATAATCAGGGCGGCGGGGCCGGCGGCGTCGAGGAGGCGTCCGCGCCATTTTTCAACGGCGCGGACGCTTATGGGCGGCTTTTCCGCGATCACGCAACTTCTCGCCTTGTCGCCGGCCAAGGGGACGGTTTTGGCCGCGCCTTGAAAAGCAGCGGGGTATGGGTTCCGTCCGCCATCCGATTCAAAATGTTTCTTTGAGCGTCAGTAAGAAGTATAATCTCTGCCGCCCACATGTCAGCCACCCCCCGATTTTTAAAATATATTAACAGAATTAAAATATATTAACAGAATTAAACTATTTTGTCAATATAATTAAAAAATATCCTGAGCATTAAGTGATTTTGGGGTCGGGTTTTTGCAAATTTAGAAATCATTATTATGTTAATGTAATATTACTTGTTTGAGACTTACAGCACTAGCCGTCCCACTCTTTATCTCCTGGCACGCGGCGCCTTTGCCCCCGCCGCCTGCGAGAGATTCATCGGTGTTTTTGCCGATCTCTGTGTTCGGCTTTGTAGAGCTATCATATGATTCTGCTGATTCTGCGTCTGATTCTTCTGATTGGCATTGCCGAATGTTGGTTCTTACGAGTTTTTCGCTTCTTGCATAGCGGTTTCTAGTTTCTCCGCCTGCTCGCCGGGCTTCCTGATCTGGCCTTCGGCTTCCTCTGGACTTTCAATTTCGCCGCTTCCGCAAAAACCTTCCGCAGATCCATGGCGGAAGGTTTTTGCGGAAGTCGCTGCAAGCTACTGTGGCCCTTCCAGCTGAAAAGTTTCAGCGTCGAATGCGCTTCCGTCGAGCACTTTGTCGGCGAGGCTGTCCATGGCTTCTGAGAGGAAATCCTCATCATTTTGCTGAATTTTTCGGTGTAAGCAATATGCCTATTTATGTTAGTCCGTAGTTTTGAATATGCCGCATTAGCCGCAAATCCGACGGCGTGCTTTCGAGGTATTAGTCGGTTTTGTATTTATCGTTAAAATTAACCTTTTCGGGAGATAAATCCTTTGCTGTATCAAAGACGGCGATTTTCAGCGAACTAGCAACTTTATACATCTGCACATGCACTCTTCCGCATGCAGAATCTATATGATGAAATCTCAATTGTTCAATGCTATAACCGGAAGGATTGCATGTACTTAACCCTGTTCCGATTTCGATCACTGCGTCCATGTCGAAATATACGGCTATATCGCCGAATATTTAGCCTACGTTGGCTTTTATTGCCAATAAATAGCCCGCCTTCACCTCTTCGGTGCATTTTGCGGCCACCTTCTGCGCATCTGGCTCATCGATCGCGGCGGTTGAGCCTTCCGCATCGGATCCGATTTTGCTTAAGGGAGAGGGCGTCTCCGCAGTTTCATTGTTTTTTTCAATGTTCAGGATCTTCGCCGCCACAGTGCCGGTTTTTGAGCCGGATGCGCCCGGTATATCGGCTTATGCGGCTCCGCCCGCTCCAGACGGGGCGCTCCGCTTGCCGTTTAGCAGGAGAAAACCCTTCGCTTTCTCGCGGCGAATCCTCGAGCGGCTGGGAGGATCCCGGCCTTCTCCGCGAAAAAGCCGCCGAGCGCCTCCATCAGCCCGTTCGAATCGATTCCGGACGGCGTTCTCCGGCAGGTTCCGTAATAGACGCCGCACCGCTCCAGCCAGGCCCCGTCCGCTTTCGCGAAGGAGGCGAAGCCTGATAAGCCGCGGCATCCCCTGAAAATGGCGATTGCGGTCATGCACGCCAGGCTGCGCCCGGCCTTGCCTTTTTGCCTTGGATCCTTCAATTCTTCGGCTTTTTCCCTGAGATTAGTCGCTACTTCGGCGAAATCCGCGCCGTCCCGCTTGATTTCGCCGACATGCTTTTGCACCAGGCCCATCAGCTCTGGAGCAGGAATTATATATTTTCCTCCTTGCCCTTAAGTTGCGCTGAAATTTCCAAATAAACACAGATTCCGGCGCCCGGCTCCCCCGGAAGCGCCTCCGCTTCCACGGGAACCCCCCTCGCAGGCCTGCTTCTCAGCTTTGAGGGACCAGCCCCCGCACGCCCCCACACTCCTTGTACATTGCCGAAGCTTCCTTTTCATGATGTTTTTGTGGATATTATACAAAATTCCACGGTAAAGCCGGAATTTGCTACAAACTTATCTGTGATTCGGCTAGACCGACGAATCCATGCGTATTTTAGAAAATGATCTAGCGCAGGTTTGCTAAGTGATGTTAATCAATTTGTACAAACGACATGACATTTCTCTCAACTTAATGTGTATTTGCCTTCTATATTTCGTCGTGTGGAGAACCTGTCTTTTTCAGCCTTGTGATGAGACCAAGGGTTATCAATTCTATCAAAAAAAAGATCCAAACTCTAAAAATGTGTTATAATAACATAGTCTGAATATGATGGCCCCAGCCATCAAACTATTACCTAGGGGGAGTAACATGGACAGCTTGGCGTCACTTATTTTAGCGCCCGTCGGCTCGATCATCGCTTTGGTCTTTGCCGGCTATCTAATCAAAACTGTCATGAAGAATGACGAGGGCACCGATGAAATGAAGAAGATATCTCTGGCCGTACGCAAGGGCGCCAGCGCATATCTGAAGAGGCAGTACACAGGAGTGGGCTTGTTCTTTGGAATTATGTTCGTCATACTTCTTATACTGGCTTTTGCTAACTATCTCACAATCTTCGTGCCTTTCGCCTTTCTGACGGGAGGATTCTTCTCCGGCCTGTCAGGCTTCATAGGGATGAAGGTGGCAACCAGCGCTAATGCGCGCACCGCTAATGGATGCCGCCAAGGGCTGAACAAAGGATTGAGGATCGCTTTTTCAAGCGGCGCTGTAATGGGTTTGGTTGTTGTGGGCTTAGGCCTTCTGGACATCAGTTTCTGGTTCTATTTCCTCTACTGGTTCTATACAGGAGTGCAGGGAATAGCTCCTTCTGATCCGGCTCTTTACCAGAACATAACAAGCGCCATGCTTACATTCGGAATGGGCGCAAGCTCCATGGCCCTGTTCGCCCGCGTAGGCGGCGGCATATTTACTAAGGCCGCCGATGTCGGCGCCGACCTGGTGGGCAAAGTTGAAGCCGGGATACCGGAGGACGATCCAAGAAATCCAGCCGTTATCGCTGATAACGTCGGCGACAACGTCGGAGACGTTGCCGGCATGGGCGCTGATCTTTACGAGTCTTATGTAGGTTCCATCGTCTCCAGCAGCGCTCTTGCAGTCGCTGCGGGATTAGGGCTTAAGGGAATTATAGTGCCGATGACCATGGCGGCGGTTGGAGTGCTTTCTTCCATTATCGGGACATTTCTTGTAAAATCCGGTGAGGAAGCCAATCAGTCAGTGCTCCTTAAGGCTCTTAGAAAAGGCACATACGGTTCTTCGATACTGATTGCCGTACTCGCGTTCTTCCTGGTTTGGGGTGCTCTCGGCATCGAAAATATCGGTGTATACTTCGCCATCCTTGCCGGCCTTGTCGCGGGCAACCTCATCGGACTCACCACTGAATACTATACTTCAGACACTTACAAGCCCACCAGGAACTTGGCCGCAACATCAGCTACAGGCCCAGCCACCATCATAATCGGAGGCCTGTCCTTAGGCATGCTCTCTACAGCCATTCCTGTCATAATAGTCGGCGTAGCCGTGCTCTTCAGCTACTTCGTATCTGGAGGCGCAGCGGATTTCAATGCAGGCTTGTATGGAGTGGGAATATCAGCTGTCGGAATGCTCAGCACACTGGGAATAACGCTGGCAACAGACGCTTATGGCCCGATTGCTGATAATGCCGGCGGAATCGCCGAGATGGCTCATCTTCCTGAAGAAGTAAGAGAAAGAACCGATGCGCTGGACTCATTGGGAAATACCACCGCCGCCACTGGCAAGGGATTTGCCATTGGCTCCGCCGCTCTTACAGCACTAGCTCTCATTGCCGCCTACGCTGATGAAATCAAGAACATAGCTGAAAAAAGCAATATAGCTTTTACCATCAATGCTTCTATACTTAACCCCACAGTACTGGTTGGCTTATTCATAGGTGGAATGCTTCCCTTCCTCTTCTCCGCCCTTACTATGCAGGCTGTCGGACGCGCAGCCCAAGGAATTGTCATGGAAGTCAGAAGGCAGTTCAAAGAAATAAAAGGCTTGATGGAAGGCACGGCTGAAGCCGATTACGCCGCTTGCGTTGACATATGCACAAAGGCCGCCCAAAAAGAGATGATCCTTCCCGCCCTCATCGCAATCATAGCCCCTGTAGCGGGCGGCTTGATACTTGGCGTAAACGGAGTCATCGGAATTCTTGCCGGAGCAGCGGTCACCGGTTTTGTCATGGCCATTATGATGGCTAACGCCGGAGGCGCTTGGGACAATGCAAAAAAGCATATTGAAGCCGGAAACCTCGGCGGCAAGGGTTCGGATCAGCATAAAGCGGCTGTGGTTGGAGACACCGTAGGAGATCCGTTCAAGGATACTTCCGGGCCTTCGATTAACATTTTGATCAAGTTGCTTTCGATGGTTTCGATTGTATTCGCTTCATTTATATTGACGCATTCGATATTTTAGGAAATTTCTAGGCGTTCTAACAGTGTTCCAGACACTTGAAAAGAAAAAGAGAACCGAGGAACGGTTCTCTTTTTCTTTATACTTCTCTCTCATCTTCTTTTCATTCTAGCATATCCACTGGTATATTCATTGCAATTCATCTTCAAGATAACTATCTTTTTGACATTATTCAGGAATCTCAGAAGTGCATACAACATCAAGGATAAATTGTCTTCTCTGCATCTACTATGTTCTCCTAATGTGCATTTTTCGATCTAGCAGAAATATTTTCAATAGTCTATGCTTTTCAAGTATATTGAACTGAATTGCAACTATAATACAGACTTTAATTAATTTAAAGTCTGATTTCAAAAGTCACGTTTATATTGTTAGATATTTTGTGATTTTTCAAAATGCACATTAGGAGTTATGTTCTTAATTAAACAGTTTCTTTTCAGGTAGTTTATAAACGGTTTGAAATCAATATTTTCTTCTGACGCAGGAGTGGGGACGACCTCATTGATATTAAGATTAATGTTGAAATAAGGATCTATATTCTCACGATACGGTTCGTATACTTCTTGGGACAATTCAAAGTCACTATTAGGGATAAAGGTATCAAGGCTTTTCGATTCCAAATGGTATAGCTTTGTGTTTGCCTCATACAAGTTGTACAACCCGGAATCATAGGCTCTTAAACATAGCTCAACATCACTACCGCAAACGGTAAATTTCTCATCAAACATGCCTATTTTTTCAATAGTTTTGCGTGAAACAGCAAGACACGCTCCCGTTACAGCCAAAACATTCCGTCGCACCATTGGTGAAACGTAGGGACTGCCAAAATGTATGGCTTCCATGCCTTTGAAAATGTGATCTGCCCATCCACCCATACCAACAATAACTCCAGCATGTTGAATCCTATTATCTTCAAACAATAAAAGAGGACCTACTATTCCAATGTCATCTCTCAAAGCATTTTCGGATAATCTCTCAATCCAGTCAGGCGTAATTGCTGTTATGCCATTGTTCAGAAAAATGTACACATCTCCCTTAGCATATTGCATGCCAAGATTATTTAACTTCGACCAGTTAAAATCAAAATCAGCTTCTACACGATGTATTCTGGAATCCTGATCAGTAATTTTTTTAAGCCATTCAAAAGATTCTTGTTGGCTTGAGCGATTATTTATAACAAGTACTTCCCAATTATCATAGCTTGATTTCTCAATAATACTGCGAATACTTTGAGCGGTCAATTCGAATTTATCTCGCATAGGTATTATAATTGAAACAAGAGGTCTATTACCCATGGTATTGAAGCGAACGTCATAAGTGAAAGGATAAGGGCCGTTATTTGCATATGCCATGCCATTGTACTTTCGCAAAAGATGTGCATTTAGTGCATTTAGTCCGGCATTCTGTGCATATGGTTTTGACTCGGCATTCACAGAAGCAGACAATTTTGATTCTCGCCACGAGTATAACACCTTGGAAATATGATAGATAAGTTTTGTACGTTCAGACAAGCGCAACATCAAATCATAATCTTGGCTTCCGTCAAATTTAGATTCAAATTTACCTATGAAATCCAACAATTCTTTTTTTATCACTAACAGATGACATATGTACATTTGACTGTATAATAAATCAGGAGACCAATCAGGCTTATAAAACGGGAGATAATGGCGTGTATTGTTTTTATCAATTCGATCTTCATCTGAATATATAACATCAGCCTCAATATTTTGAAGAGCGTACGCATTTTCAAACAACGCACATTCGGATAAAACATCGTCGTGATCTAATAAAACTATATAATCTCCGGTTGCCATATCAATAGCAGAGTTACTGTTTTGAGCAATTCCAGGGTTTTCATCAAGCTTCTTATACAAAACACGTTTGTCTTTTTCCTTATATTCTTCACAAATTATAGAAACGTAACTGTGCCTAACATCGCTGACATCAATCAGACATAATTCCCAATATTTGTATGTTTGTCTAAGAACTGACTCTATCATATCTCTTAAATATTTTTCTGGCGTGTTATAGATAGGTGTTATTATGCTAAATTTCACATGTTTAGGCAAGTTATAATTTTCTTGTATTTTACGTTCATCTGGAGTCAAAGATGATTTATTTATATAAAGTTTGCTCTGTTTCTTGTGGTTAAAATGAAATTTTGTTTTACCTACAGTATATTGAAAGCCGTAATGTTTCATGGACTTTAATACTTTAAAAACTGATTTCATGCCTGGGATCTTGTGCAACACTGCTTTTAAACCACTTACAGCGAAACGAAGAGGTTTTGTAATTTTCCAAAATGTAGCATTTGAGATGCTTTCATAGCAACTTTTATATTTAGTCAACTCACGCAAGTTCTCATCATGAATATTTATTGTTATTGAGTAAAGCTCCTTGTAATGAGACAACTCAGCTTCAGTTTTTGTTAATAACTCTTTTTTTTCAGCCATACTTTGAAGAACAGTATCGATTTTGCTATTCATATCATATAAGGTTTTATGTGTAACTTCCAATTGCTCCTCTTTTTCATCAAGCTCTAATTGTTTTATTTCAAGCATGTTCTCACACTCTGTTTTTATCTGTTCTAGTTCTACAATCTCAGCTTCTTTTTTTGTAATCTCTTTTTGCTGTTTAGAAATCACAGATTCTTTATCAACAATCTCTTGCTGTCGATCGGATATTTCGTTATCTTTTTTTAATAATTCATTGTGAATTCTGGCTATTTCAATCCTTCTGCAAAGCTCATGTTCAAAGGTCGCTAAAGCAATATCTTCCTTTTTGGTGAATGTCATTGCCCATGAGCAAATAAAGTCTACAGGATGATAAGGATCTCTGAAGAATGAGTTTTTTGCAAATTCCATACACCAATATTCAGATTGTCTAACGTTAAAATGTGTTTTATTATTATAGTCAGATGGTGTCGAAGTGAAAACAATTGTATCAGAGTATTTGCATAGATTTGCTATAGCTTTATTTCCCAGTTCCGGGTACAAATGCTCTAAGACTTCAATTGTGATTACTAAATCGTATTTTCTGTTGTATTCTTCTGGCAAAGGTTCCGTAATAGAGTGAAAAAAGCAGTAATCTTTTGCGCCTTCGCATAGATTTTTTATTGCATATTCTGAAACGTCAAAACCATAAGCTTCTACCCCTCTGTCACGTAATGCTGCAACTAGATATCCAAATGCACAGCCTGCGTCCATAACGGTTTGTGGGTCAAACGTTCTTATAATATTGGATGCAATTCCTCCAAAGAAACTTTCCCAATGTTCAGTGTTAGCATAATCCATACCGCAATCGGTCTTAAAAAAATCAGCATCAAATATTTCGTTCACTGCGACCTCCTATTGGAATCCAATGAATTTCCCACACCTATCTATTCTTCCCTATGAAAGAGAGAAGTATTCTAAGTATTCTAATAATAAGGTGGATACACAAACTATTCTGCTTTTCAGACATAAATGATATCTTAACATAATATGATAAACATAATAAACATAATTGTTGCTTCGCCAGCAAAACTAAGCAGATTTTTCACATGCTGTACATTAAATAAAGATTCCTGAATTTTGAAAAAATTTCTTGAATATTTACATTCAATTTAGTATAATTGCCCTTATAAATGTAAGCATTCTGGGCAGGACAGTTTAACGCCCTTAACATAAGCTTTATAGATGCCAGAACGCTCTCGATTTAGAGATCCTAAAGAAGATTTTTTTAATGCATTCAGCTCTTTTTTTTATTTGCCTGTCTAAGTTTATATTTAAGCAATGTCGAATGGCTTTTGTACGTCCCAATATTCGGCATTCTTTCTGAATGCCGGCCATAAAGCGGAGAATGCAGATTAGATCAGGGAAGTTTGCTTATAGAGCCAAATCAAGCGCTTCTTCAGCCGAAAGCTGAAGGCCGAAAGGGCGCGCTTGCCCGTGAAGGCTTTGAAATTGGCAGATAATTACATAATATGTAATATTATACATGTAAAGCGGGATATTATGGTTAATTTAGATTTCATATATGCATTTATAGTGGGGACAGCACGCCCGCTCCCAAGAAGCCTAATATTTGCGCCAGGTGTTTTTTGCAGTTGCAACCGGTTTTTTTCATTAGGCGCTTTACGCTGGATTTCAATAAAATTCGCTCTATAGCAGGAAGTGCGAGGGCTGCTTTCTTTATTTCAGCGGGCATGGATGATCCGCAACTTGCCGTCGTCCTATTTTCGTCGTTTTTCATGGCGGCGTCGACTTGAAAGCGGCATTCTTCAACGCGCCGGCGCTTTCATACGGCGCAGGCGAAAATATTCAAATTTCCTGCGCTTGAGAAGAAGCATCGATAGCCGGCTTCGGGAGGCTTATAGGGATTGTTCGGCATTTTTGCCGCGCGGACGCATCCGGCGGAGGCGAATCCGGGGAATTTTTCGTCCAGTCCAAGAAATTCGACGTCCAACGCCCAAAAATAGTCCCTCGCGATAAGCGCCCCATGGCTGCGGTCCAGGGTTCTTTTCGCTATTATTACTGAAAATGCGGGAAGATCCGTCAGCGCTTCAGCCGGCTTCAGCGCTGCGGAGCAAGCGTAGCCGCCCTCAAAAAGCGGCGCGGCGCCTGAAAAGCCGAAAATGCCCCTTATCGCCCTGAAAGCCTTCTTGTCGTTGCCTTTCGCCGCGGAAATCCAATGCATCCCGCCCCCCGGCGCAAGCCTCCATCGCCGCGGAGCGCGCGGCTCCGGCGCCGGCGGCCGAGGCGCAGCCCTTGAATTCGCCGCTTCCCAGCATTTCGGCAGGCGCGCTGGACTCGCTCGATTTGTCGCTTATTTCAGATGTTTTTATCAGAATTCCAGCGCTGGAGTCGAAAAGATTCTCCGATCCCATCGCCCTTCGGCAGCCGACAACGCATCCGCTGCGGCCGGATCCCGCAGATTCCTGGCCGTCCACCGACAGGATCCTGATCCCGCAGCCGGGATCGCGGAGCGGATTTACCGCGGCATTAATGGACGGTACTATATTTTCCGCCATTTTTTCATATATATCGGTGCCGGCCTTCTCGAACGCATGCCGAAACGCGCCTTGATCCGGCGTTTTGCCGCCGCTCGGGAAGCGGACTGCATCCTCCGGCCATTCCTTGTTTTCGGCGGCGAACGAGCCTGTCTGGCCACAGTCGACGAATCCCGCCGTCCACGCCAAAACCGCCATTAAAGCCAAGCCGGGCGGCGCCTTCGCGGCGCTCCTCGGAGCGGCTGCCGCCGGCCTTCGAAAGGAAGTCCTGCAGATCCGGCTCGAATTTTCGGGCAGCCTCAATTTCCGGGTTTCTCCGGACGATTTCGAGCTGCAGCCGGCAATTTGCGTGGTAGAGCCCGTTCGACAATTTCCGCCCTTCGCTCGGATTCACCTGGGCCGGGGCGGACGGGCTTGCGCCCCGGCCTTTTCCTCAATTCTTCTTCGCTCGGCGCGTCGCTGTGGGTTTTCATATAATCATCTTCTTATCTCAGTTGTATGCCGGATAAGAAGCTTTGCAGACGCGCAAATATCTACAGCAGCAGGCGGAATAAATTAAATTCTTTAAATTAAAAAAATCCCTATTTGAAGGATGCAGCTATTGAAATCCTGGAACGCTTGAATCAGCTGAAAAGAAGTCTCTGTAACGGAGTGTTTTGGGATTGTTGAAAGCCGATTTTATGATCAGCTCGGCTTTTTCGAGCAAGTCAAACGGGGGGTTTGCGGCGAAGGCGAACAGGTCGAGATAGCCTTGCATGTTCTCACGATTGAAGCTGCTGTGGGTGTTCAGAAGCATCTTGAGGATGGCGTGGGCACGGTTGACCGGATTCATGGGGTTGTCTTTGCCGGCGGGATTTTTCAGATCGGCAGAGGTGTACGCGCTGCTGATTAGTCCAAGTTAGCGGATCAATTTTGCGTGCGAAGACTCCTTGCCATGGATGAGGGCCGCTCCGTGCTCAATGTGCGTCCCGAAGGCCTCAAAGGTCTTTTTCTGAGACGGTTTTCCGGTGCCCTCGACCAGAAAAAGAGAGTTCTTTTTGCCGGTCGCAGCGCCGATGCGGATTTGATTTCCGGAAAGCCCGCGCAGTTTTGCGCCGTCCGCATTTCGCGCAATATCTTCAGAGCGAACACGATAAAACGTCTCGTCGAGCCACACGCGATCGCGCAGAACCACGCTATTCTGAACGGCTTCAAGGGCTGGAAGCAGTTTTTGCAGCCAGTAGCGGGAGGTCGCAGAAGCGTTCTTGCTGTTCCGCGAATCCGCCGCAGTGCTCGCGTGCCGGAACAGATTCAGGCAACATTCCATCCATTCGCCGATTGAAATTTCATGGTCGCCAAAGATGGTTCCGCCCGTCGGCAAAAACGTCTTCCCGCAGCTTGCGCATTGATGGCGCCGCGCCCCGCTTTCGGTGCGTCCGCTCCTCTTGAATTTTGCTGAAGCGCAGTACGGACGCCGCTGCTGGGCATAAGAATTGATCATCGCCGCCTCATCGCTGTCGCCATCGCTGCTGCGTCGATCCTCGCAGTGCGCCTTGTAATGCCGCCGCAAAAATTCTTGCGTCGGCGTCAATTCAGGCGCCCCATCCCATGGCGTTTTCTTGCGCGATTGAACTCGTTTCATCAGCATCCCTCCTGCTAACTATTATACCACGTCAGTCAGGAATATCCACATTGTTGCAAATAGGGATTTTAAATTAAATCAATTTTAAGTTGATATTTCGTCGAAATCGATTTTATTCAGCAGAAAATATTACTTAATTTTGACTTAGAGAGTGATTATAATTTATTCAATTATTCAGTGCAACGATAAACAATTAATTCCAATTGAACAAAGTTACATTGTGGACGCAGCAAAACACAAGTTAATGCATTATGCAATGGGCGTTAAATTGTCCTGGTTAAACTGTCCTGTGTATATTTCCTTTAGTGAAAACTAGGGAAGGCTGTGAAAACGTGAAAAAAAAACAACAGTTGTTTTTTTTATTAGGAATGCTAATGATTTCACTTATGAGCATATCATCGGCCCTTGCATATGTCATTCCTAACGCAAAGGAACCATTCTTGATAGCTAGTTGCATCTTCGCGGTTGGTGGAATAATAATGTCATTGTTATCGCTCCTATACCATAGCAAGGACAAGAAAGTTACTGATAAGGGATAAGTCAATCACCCCATAGCTAAAGCTAGGGGCTTGGCAATAAGTCCTGATCGGCTAGCCTAAGTCTCAATCGAGAGACTACGCTGTCCAAGAATAAATAGGCGGAGCGACCGAGCAAGGCCAGCCGCATTAACGGGTGCGAACCCCGTCCGGCAAGGTACAGCCATGCCGCTGGCGGCGAGCCGTGGAGATGCTCCGGCAATGGAGCGTTTTAAGCGTCGTCGGCTGGGCGCTGGGCCTGAAAGCTGTTGAGCCCCGAAAAAATTTAGCGGGGAGCGCGCCGGCGGCGCCGCCCGGCCGGAAGGCGATGCGCCGCAGGCGGCAAGGCTGGCGGGCGGCGGCTCGGGAGGCCCAAATTGTCCTTCCGCAATTGGAAGCATGGCGCACGGCGCCGCAAGCGGAGGAGGCCAGAAGATGATTTGGGAGCCGGACGCCGCCATGGCGCCGATGACGCCGGGCGGCACCGGGGCGGGGAAGGGCGGCGCGCAAATGGGCCCCGGCCAGGGGGCGCATCCGCCATGCCCGGGGATGAGCGGCTGAATGGCGGCGAAGCTGGACGGGATAAGTGAATTGCCGGCTCAAAATCCCCAACTGGCGTCCGCGCCGCTGCGCCGCCTCATAAGCACGGGCTTGCTTGGAGAGCGCCGCCAGGAGCCCGGCGGCAGGAAGGCGGCCGGCGCGGATCACGCCGCGAAAGCCGGGTGCGGGGCCGGCCTGGGCGAAAGCTTGAACAGCTTGGCGGAGCGCCTCAAGCGCAAGGGCTATAAGCCGCAGCCCCCGCTGCGCGCCTGCATGCCGAAGGCCGATGGAAAGCCGAGGCCGCCGGGAATGGCCGCATGCGAAGGCGAACTCGCGCAATTCGCGCCCGAGCGGGTTTCAGAGGCCGCCCGCGAGCCGAAGCTTCGCGGGCGCATGTTCGGATTCCGGCCTGGGCTGGGATGCCGCGGCGCCCTGAAGGAGCCAGGCCG
>JAISZB010000134.1 GCA_031269465.1 Clostridiales bacterium
CGGCCTGGCTCCTTCAGGGCGCCGCGGCATCCCAGCCCAGGCCGGAATCCGAACATGCGCCCGCGAAGCTTCGGCTCGCGGGCGGCCTCTGAAACCCGCTCGGGCGCGAATTGCGCGAGCTTGCCTTCGCATGCGGCCATTCCCGGCGGCCTTGGCTTTCCATCGGCCTTCGGCATGCAGGCGCGCAGCGGGGGCTGCGGCCTGCAGCCCTTGCGCTTGAGGCGCTCCGCCAAGCTGTTTAAGCTTTCGCCCAGGCCGGCCCCGCACCCGGCTTTCGCGGCGTGATCCGCGCCGGCCGCCTTCTCGCCGCCGGGCTTCTGGCGGCGCTCTCCAAGCAAGCCCATGCTTATGAGGCGATGCGGCGGCGCGGACGCCATTTGGGGATTTTGAGCCGGCAGCCCGCCTGTCCCGTCCGGCTTCGCCGCCATTCAGCCGCCCATCTCCGGGCATGGAGGATGCGTCACTTGGCCGGGGCCCATTTGCGCGCCGCCCTTCCCTGCTCCGGCGCCGCCCGGCGTCATCGGCGCCAAGGCGGCGTCCGGCTCCCAAATCATCCTTCGGCTTCCTCCGCTTGCGGCGCCGTAAGCCATGCTTCCAATCGCGGAAGAGCAATTCGGGCCTCCCGGGCCGCCGCCCGCCAGCCTTGCCGCCTGCGACGCATCGCCTTCCGGCCGGGCGGCGCCGCCGGCGCGCTCCCCGCTCAGTTTTTTCGGGGCTCAACAGCTTTCAGGCCCGACGCCCAGCCGCCGACGCTTAAAACGCTACATTGCCGGAACATCTCCACGGCTCGCCGCCAGCGGCATGGCCGTACCTTGCCGGACGGGGTTCGCACCCGTTAATGCGGCTGGCCTTGCTCGGTCGCTCCGCCTATATATTCTCGGACAGCGCAGTCAGTTAAGACTTAGGCTAGCCGATCAGGACTTGCAATAGCAAGCCCCCGCCTCGAATATCAAAGGGTTTTAACCCCGAAATATTAGGCGGTGGGTTATTGACAGCGCGTCTTAGATCCTAAGTAGGCTTCCTTTAATATGCTTGAATGCCCAGACGCTTGATTGTCCTCTCTCAAGCGGGTCATCCTTGAACTAGGGCGAAAACGGATGCAAGCATCAACAAGAACATCACTACAACCGCTAAGCAAGCAAGAGCGTTCTTCATACACGCTAAAGGGCCTTTATCTTTAATTCTGGGCGTTGTTTTTCCGTATTTTCTCATCTTAGCCTCCTGCTCGCTGTTTTTAAAGCATCTTTTTGGAAAATAGAACGATTCTGCCTCAGTTATGCGAGCCAAGAAGCCTTCTTTATCCTCTGAAAAAGAAAACATCTTGCTCCACGGGATTCTGCTTTCTCCATCCGATGTCTTTGAACTTACGGCGCTCTCGCTTATTGAATACATCCAAACCTGGGTGTCGGTTCCGCTGTCAGAATATCTAGACCCGAAGGATCTTCTCTTTATAGCTATGGGCAGTACGATGACAGCAAATGAGATTGCCAGCAAAAATATGCAAAGAAGCAAATCCACTTCAAAATAAGGTTTTATTGATCTTAAAAATATGCCCATCAACGCATAGTTGATAAAGAATTGGATAAACCGAAGATTTTTACGTATTATTAAAAAGTTGTAATTTTGATAGTCCTCAAGCGTCATTATAAACCTCAAATCAAATGCGTCGTCGGCCGAATCAATCTTTGCGTCGCTCAAAATGCTCTCCACTCCCTTTGCGGTTTGAATTAGTGAGTCAAGGCGCCTATTTTGGTCTTGATTGCCCGCGTCCTCTCTATATAATCAAACTCCCAATAGGAGTTTTCATATGCAAATCCGTATATCCACCAGCAAGCAATAATCTAGGCTATTTCTAAGATCATCACAAAGATGAAGCTTGCAAAGCCTTGAACCAGGAAAAAAATCAGAATTTCATATTGGTTCAAGTATAGCACAGAGCTAAAACCATATCCATATTGCAAGAATAAAGAATTCTCTTTTTATACTGGTGTTTTGTTGCTGAAAAAGTCAGTGTATTTGGATTTTTCCTTTCCCAGGGGATGTTTGAGGAACAGAATATGGAACTGGCATTTCAACTGCCAATATGATATACTTCTCTCGTAACTGCATAATTAAAAAAACAGGCAAATATACTGAGCTGCATGTGAAAAGCTCCAAAAAAGCAGCATTTGACTGCAAATCGGCATGTGTATTTGCAGCCCGAACAGGATACGTCTAGCCGTCTTGGGATAATGGAAGAAAGCGATAGCGGCGGCTTGCAGAGAGCCATCCTGAAAACGTCGGCCTTTAGAGAGTTTGAAGTGCAAAATGAGAGGAATTAAGGCAAAAAGCCAAGAAAGGGGAAGCTGCTCGGAAAAACATCCAAAACAATCTATATAGCTGACGAACGCAGTGTCGGCCAAAGAAAACTTCTGGAATGCCTATTGCATTGATGATCTAAGTGCTAAGGGCATGGCAAAGATCAGAATGGCGGTCGTTTCCATGCCTATTCAAATGTCTGCTGTCTGTGCGGCCATAAGAAATAAGGCGTAAGGCTGGGCCAAAGTGCATTTTGCCGCGTTGCGGGCTGATTTCAAGCTGGCCTCGACTGCAGCTCAGCTTTGAATCTGCAGGATGCGCTTGGTGAGAACTTAAGCAGATCCGATTTTGAGGCTGGATTATGCAACGCTAAAGTGGATAAGCCAGCTCTGAAATCGGTGCATTTGGCAGCACATTAGAATGCCTGGGCAAGGCGAAAAGGCGCCGATTGCCAGTCGAGAGCCAAGTGGAGAGCTATGCTGATTTTCATAGAAAACTGCCCTTTTTTGTTGATTATACAGCGAGTGCGAAATGCCGGTATCAATCGCTCCTCTCAATGGACAGTCAACAAAAAAGGAATATTTGATGAAAATCGGCATATACTCATGCATTGGCCGACAAACCAACGCTAGGCAGGGCGCGCAACCTGCAATTATGCCGAGGAATCGGCAATTTAGAGATGCGAGTCCTAAAAGTCTCTATATGGTATGTTTGTCCATATTTTGAGTAGCAGATGTCTATGGGTCTAAAAAGAAAAGAGCAAGAGGCAGCTAAAATCAAAGAACTGCAACGAAAGAGGCGCATTCAGTATATAGCGGCATCCTCAGTGGCGGCGGTTGCGGTTATAGGCATTATAGCGGCTGTGTACTTAAATTCCCCAAGAGAGCTCCATTCCAATATAAGCCCTGATTCTAGCGGGAATGTTGCCGTTGCTGCGTCCTCTCTTGGAAGCGGGCTCAATTACTTCAACTACGGAGGTTCCCAAGATCTTGTAATCTGGAAAAACTCAAGCGGTGGCTATCGCTCAGCTTTTGATGTTTGCGAGGAGTGCTTCGATACAGGGAGAGCTCACTATACTTTGCAAAATGATACGCTGACATGCGAATCTTGCGGAACTACAATGGCGCTCGAAAACTCAGGCATAGCTAGCTGGGGCGGTTGCCAGCCGGTGTCCATCCCCGTGGAATATCGGCAAGATACAGACTCTGATATTGTAATTCCGTCAGGAGTGCTCAGCTATGCGTCGGCTGTATTTTCATCCTGGGAGAACGGGGATTACTCCAATACACTTGAAAACTACGCGACTCAACCACAAGAGACGCCAAATGAATGAGGACACCCCCGGAAGCGCCTTTGCAAAAAGGCGCTTCCGGGGGTTCTTCTGTTGGATTTGTTTTGTCTGCGCCGATTGCGCCGTTTTTTTATCTTGGTTAAAATCTCCTTGGGTAATGATTTTTAGTTGGATTTTTCATCATATTGCTTATCAATCATTTACTTTTTCTCGAATTGTGTTAAAATAGAGGTAACTTCATAAAGAAGAATAGCATCTTTATTCATTGGGCTGCATTAAACTAAAGAGGGGGTAATTAATTGCTGACAACAATTGATCAAAAGACGTTGGCATACGTCAACCTCTATGCTGTGCTGGGTTGCCTAGAAAACCTGTGTGAATTGGTTGAAGAGGCAGGAAGCCTTATTAAAAAAGATAAGGTTTCAATAGGCTTTGCGGTTAAGGATGGTCCTCAGGCAACGCTTTCCTTCAACAATGGGAAGTGCGTTTTCTCCGAAGGGGCGCAGGAATGCGACATAAGGCTTCCATTCGGGACATGCAGGAGATTTAACGGACTGATAGCAGGCACTGTAAAGCCTTTGCCTTCCAAAGGTTTTACCAAAGTTTTCTTTCTAATTAACAAGTTCTCGTTCCTTACAGATATACTTTCTCATAACTTGAAGCCAGATCCCTTGTATTTAGTGAATCCTGAGACGAGTAGGACTAATGCGCTTCTTCTCCTATATACGGCGGCGTCTGCTGCATCTCAAGTGGCAAATTATGACAGGAGCGGCATATTCAGCGCAAATCAGATGCCTGACGGAGATATAGCCGTCAACATTTCAGGAGAGGCAGGAGCGACCATTCAAGTTCGAGAGCATCGTTTGACTACAATAAAAAAGCCTTGCGAGAAACCCCGGGCAGTGATGGAGTTCAAGGATGCCGATACTGCGGGCCGGCTTCTGCGCGGCGAGCTGAGCGGAATGGCAGCCATCTGCGAGGGCAGCGTCAGAATGCGTGGAATGGTTAACATGATTGACAATCTCAACCGCATCCTAGATCGCGTCAACTACTATTTGAATTAGCGAGGAGCGGACCTATGAGTTTCCCAATATACGATTATCCAAAAAGCAGGGAGGCGTTCGCCCGCGCCCTTAACGTGATTCCTTCCGGCATATACGGACATCAGGGGCCAAGTGAAGGCTGCTACATCCCCTATGACGCATATCCCCTCTATTCCTCCAGAGCGAAGGGAACCAAGTTCTGGGATGCTGACGGCAATGAATATATAGATTACATGTGCGGCTACGGCCCGAATGTTCTCGGATACTGCGATGAATCTGTAGATGCCGCGGCGCTTGAGCAGCTGAAGAAAGAGAACTGCACGACAATACCATCCACCATCATGGTGGATTTCGCTGAACTTCTAGTCGATACGGCGGCCAGCGCGGACTGGGCGTTTTTCGCAAAAAACGGCGGTGATGTCACAACTCTTGCCATAATGACGGCTCGAGCGGCGACAATGCGCAAGAAAATCATATTCTTTAAGGGATACTACCACGGCGTTGCTCCTTGGGCTCAAAAATTGGACTATCCCGGAGTTCTTGAAGAGGATGTGAGAAATAACATCTATCTTCAATTCAATGACTATGATGCTTTGGAAAAATGCGTGTCCGAGAACAAAGGCAAGATAGCGGCGATAATTTCACAGCCATATATGCATGGAAACTTTTTTGACAATGAGCTTCCCAAAGAGGGGTTCTGGAAGAAAACCAGGCAACTCTGCACGAGGGAGGGAATCGTCTTAATCATAGATGATGTGAGAACCGGATTCCGGCTGGATCTTGAAGGCTCAGATCATTTCTACGGATTTAAGGCGGATCTGATCTGCTTCTGCAAAGCATTGGCTAACGGCTACAATGTCTCGGCGCTTTGCGGAGTCGATTCACTTAAGGATGCGGTAAGCAGCATCACCTATACGGGAAGCTACTGGATGAGCGCAGTGCCGTTTGCCGCAGGACTGGCTACTATTAAGAGATTGAAAGAAATAGACGCTCCAAGGCTATTTTGCAATCTGGGGCTGCGCCTATGCGCGGGTCTTAGGGTCGTGGCTAATACTCTCGGATATCATCTGAATGTTTCCGGAGAGCCTGCATTGTTCTATCTGAGGCTTGCTGACGACGATTCGCTTATGCTTCATCAGGAGTGGATTGCCGCATGCGTGCGCAGAGGCGTATTCTTCACTTGCCACCACAACCATTTCATCAATGCTGCGCTTACAAATGAGGATATAGACAAGACCATAGAAATAGCCGCAGATGCTTTGGAAGCGGTCAAGAAAGGACGTATCTGAATGTCCCTGACTCCGGAAGAAAAGAAAAAGCTGGAGGAAGCTGCCAAAAACTTGAGGCTTAGCATTGTAGATGTCATGAGTTGGTCGGGAGGCGCCCACGTCGGGGGGTCGCTGAGCGCCGCTGATATACTGGCGATACTATATTTCAAGCAACTTTCGATTTTTCCCGATAAGCCTGACGATCCAGATCGCGACAGGTTCATCCTGAGCAAGGGACATGCAGCGGCCGGATTCATTCCAACACTTGCGATGCGCGGATTTTTCCCAGCGGAGGAGTTGAAGTCGTTCAACCATTTCGGTTCTCCGTTTGCCATGCATCCGGACGGCAGCAAGATCCCAGGAGTAGACGCATCTACAGGATCCTTGGGGCACGGGCTGCCAATGGCTGTTGGCATGGGCCTTGGCGCAAGGCTTTTAAAAGCCTCTTTTAAGATAGTGTGCCTGATGGGAGACGGCGAATGCTGCGAAGGAAGCGTCTGGGAAGCGGCGATGTCTCTTTCTCACTTCAAGCTTTTAAATGTAATACCTATTATTGACAGAAATAGGCTAATGATCGACGGGTTTACAGAAGATGTGATGAACCTGGAGCCATTTGCTGATAAATGGCGCGCATTCGGCTTTAACGTCCTTGAAATAAACGGGCATGACTTCGACGAGCTGTCGTTGGCATTGGACGCGGCTTGGCAAGCCAAGGACAAGCCGGCATTGATACTGGCCAATACAATTAAGGGCAAGGGCGTCGACTTCATGGAAAACAACGTGAAGTGGCACTATGCGTCTGCAGACTCAGATCTTGCCCGCCGGGCAAAAGAATCCATTCAAGGGAGATGATGGCATGCCAGTTGTCACCGGCGCTACATGGACTTGCTATGACTCGGCGACAATGACCGCGCGCGAGATCTATGGCAGGACGCTGGCCGAAATGGGAAAGGCAAATGACAAGATAGTGGGGCTTACCGCTGATTTGGCGATGACTACAGCGATAGTTCACTTCGCGGAGGCATTTCCCGATAGGTTCTTCAACGTCGGAATAGCAGAGCAGAATATGTTCGGAATTGCCGCGGGCCTGGCTAAGACAGGCTTTATACCTTTCGCGTCGACTATGGCTGTATTCGCTTCTCTTAGGGCAGGCGAACAAGTCAGGACAGATATAGCTTACCAGAACCTTCCTGTAAAGATCATTGCTACCCACTCCGGCATATCCTTCGGACATGCCGGAGTTACGCACCACTGTACTGAGGATTTCTCAATCATGCGATCTATCGCCAACATGACCGTCATAGCTCCCGCTGACGGGATTGAAACAAGCAAAGCTGTAAGAGCTTGCATAGATGTCCCGGGTCCGGTGTACATCAGAATAGGCAGAGGGTTCGAGCCTCCCGTATACGAAGACGAGAATTATGATTTTGAAATCGGCAAGGCGTCTATAATGCGGGACGGATCGGATCTCGCCATAATTTGTTGCGGCATAGCGGTGCTTCAATCGGTGCAAGCAGCCGCAACCTTGAAAGAGCAGGACGGCTTGAGCGTGAGGGTCATAAACATGCACACTATAAAGCCCATAGACAGGGAAGCGATTTTATCAGCCGTTATGGATACCAGGCGGATACTAACAATAGAAGAGCACAATATCATAGGCGGCTTGGGGGATGCGGTAGCGTCTGTCATTGCTGAAAGCGGAAAGGGATGCGCATTTCGCAAGCATGGGTTGCAAGATCTGTTCGCGACTATAGGCTATGCGGAAGATCTATACTCTTTCTACGGCCTCGACGCCAATGGCATTGTAAGCAAGGTCAGGGAAATGATGAACTTGGAGTATGAAGCGGATGAGAATTGGGAGGACGACTAAATGCAGGATCAAAGCCTGATTACGTCGCGGCTGTTCTTTGGAGCGGCTTTCCCTGTCATGAGGGCCGTGCTCGAATACGATTCTGTTATGGCTGAAAAATTCAAAGATGTTTCCGCCACTGTCCAGATAGGAGCGAAAGATCAAAGATTCGGATTGATTGCCTGCCATCTCGTTTTTGATGATTTAAAGCTGGACATAGTAGACGGTTCTGCAGAAAATCCTGACATAGCCTTGACATTCTCGTCGCTTGATAAAATGAACGCAATGTTCAAAGGCGGATTCTCTGTTCCGCAGATCAAAGGGTTCTCCAAGCCAAGGCTTCTTTTGAAGATTCTGTCGCTTCTGATGTCTCTCAAGTTGATGCTCCCTTCTACAAGGCCTAAAGATCCTGAAAAGCAGGCGCTGAAAGTGAGAATGAGCCTCTACATGATTACGCGGGCATTGTCTGTCGCCAATAAAATGGGGATGCCGGATATTGTGGAGTGGACTAAAAGGCAGCCAGACAGAATTTATCAGTTCTCCGTTGAAGCGTCAGGCATTGCCGCCTATCTGCGAGTGAAGGCGGGAAAAACCAAATCAGGGCATGGAATTTACCAGCGCAGAAGCCCATTTGTTTTATTCCGGTTCATGAGCGTTGAAGGAGCGCTTAAAGTGCTGCTTAAGGAAGTAGCTTTCGTTTCAGGCGTTGAGCAGGGATGCGTTGAGATTGTCGGATCTCCGGAATATGCATCCCAGCTTAATGATTTGATGGCTATGCTGCAGGGAATGCTGACGTAAATGACGGGAACGCAAGAGCGTCAGCGAGGAATATAGCATAGCTCTGGTGCGGGCGATGTAATTCGTCATGGCGGAATTGAAATTCCCGGTAATGCCGCAGAATTGGAAGTATGGGGTAGTACGGATCGCCCCAGTCTATAAGTTACTGCGAGAGAATTCTTTGACTCGAGTTCCAAAGCTAATCCATTAAAGCAATTGTCCTAAAGAACAAAATTAGTAGAAAGTTAGATCGGTTTTCCTGATTTTCGCAAAAAACGATTTGGAGAGTTATTGAAGAACATTTCAAAATACACAGAATATTTATGAGTTTTATTCGAATGCTGAATTTCAACAGTTCTTTGGGAGGTGCCTGGACGCACCGCCCCCTTGATGGAAAAAAGGTTTTTTTGAGAACCGAGGATGTCAGGCGACGAGCACCTTGCGGGTGATCGCTTTGGACGGCGCGCATTGCGCAGGGCAGCCTGAAAAAGCCTTGGCCTTTGAACTTCCTTCGGTTGAAGCGATGGCGGAATTCATTCAAGCATCTTTGAAGATGCTTGCCGCCCAGGCCGTGCAAAGCGCCGAGGATGACGGCTTTGGCATTGGATGTTGCGGCATGAGGCCATTTTAGGTTTTCAGGATGTTCTGTTATGTTAAATTAAGTTTGTTCAACCTGAAACAAATCCTCAAGCTTTTTATAAGTGGCAGGCATCGCTTTTTATAGTCGATCCGAGCGCGATCTTCCCGACTGCGAATTTCCGCGGATCTTCGCCGGAAACGGCGGCGGCGGCCTCAAGCCTGGCATATTTGGGATGCTAAAGGGCGTCCGGCGAAAGCGCGGCCAAAACCAGGGTTTCCGCCGCGCTTTCCGCCTTTTTCGTGAATCCTGAAATAGGCCTCGTCCATTTCGACGGTGCCGGATAGGAGATATTTTTTGTCGGGATCGAAATTCCTTCGCTGCTTTTGTGCATCATCAGTCATGCCGTGGGATATGAAAAAGTGAACTGAGGCTGACATAATTGAATTATAGGCCGCAAGCCCTAAAACTTAAGGCCTAAAGATTTTGCTGTGAAATTTACAACATCCTGTGCCCAAATGTCGCTTTCAACCTAAGACTAACTATACTGCTTTTCATATAAACTCCTATGAAGCTTCGCTTCACCACTAAGTATGAAAATATTAAGCCATTTGTGTGTTTGAGGCATGGACAAATGACCATAAATGTATTTTCGTACTAAACTGCCTTTTTTGGAGCTTGATTATACAGCGAGTGCAAAATGCCGAGATCGGCATTTCGCACCACTAATCAAGCTCCAAAAAAGGAACATTTGATGAAAAGCGGTATAGCAAGCCAAGGGTTGTTTAGAACAATAACTCTTTGCTTGTTTTCGCGGTGCCCAATTGGCATGGCGATTACGCTTAGCGAAACATTAAAACAAATAGACATGATAGGAAGTTTGGAAACCATGTCCCTTGGGCGACCGAGTGAGTCCCAATAGAGTCTTATATCTGTTGGCATTGGGCAAGTTCTGTACTATAAAGATCAAAAAATAGCCACTAGGGATTTTGTCAGTAAACTGATTTGCGATTATGCAAAGTGCGCTGCAAACAATATGACGGCACATATGTGATCGGCTGGGTTAATGCGGACTACCTCAGATAAACCTCATTAACCCGTTTGGCATTCAATCCTATTTTTGCGTTTATTCTGATTTGCTGTTTAGAGCTTGATTATATCGTTGACAATCTGAATAATCAAGCTCTAACAGGCATTTTACATGAATATCTGCATATAACTCCATAAATGCAAATTTTATCACAGAATATCTAAAATCTTTATCAAGTCGTCATACGTTTGGTATCCGCTGGTTAAAGTATAGACCTCGCCCCCAATTTCGCAGCGAATCAGGCTGTAGTCATTCATGACCAATCCATAGGCAGTCTTTTCGCCTGCGCTTAGAGGGATCATATTATCCAACCAAGACTTGCCTACAGATTTTTCGAGTGTGAGGATGATTTCATTTTTATATATGCTCTGAATGCAATAAATAGTTTGCCCTCTATCGTAATCTGTGAAAATGAGCTTAAACCCTTCTGGAAGCCTTGTGGAAAGGGATTCTATCTCAAGTGGATTTTCAACGGTTGTAATCTGAGTTGGTGATGCCTCAATTGGCGCGTAGTTTTGAGAAATGCCATAGTCTGGCGCCACAGCTTGAGGGGCGTTTAAGTTTGGCTCTGCGGATTGGCTTTTCAAGAAATTAGTATACGGGCTTGCCAGATATACAGCTGCGATTATGGATGCCGCCAAGGCGGGAGCAACAAGCGCTATAGCCTTTTTCCGAGTGATCCTGCGCCTCCTGGCCCCTAGCTTATTATCCAGATTTATTGCGCTGGCAGAGTTGCGATTGCCTTTGAACTCTTCAAATTCCGCTAAAAGCTCTTCTCCCTCCCGTTTTACGTACATCTTGGCGAGAGCCTTGAAAAAGGCTTCAGACTTGACATTTTCAAAATCGGCTGGACGTCCTCCTTTATTTACCTTGGTTTCCTTTTTCATCTATCAAGCCTCCTTTCTTCAAAAGCTGAGCTATTTTTTTCTTCGCCCTGTGAATTCTCACTGTAGCGTTGTTTTCAGTTATGCCAAGGACGCTTGCTATTTCTTTATGGCTCATATCATAAGCATAGCTTAAAAGAAAGGGTTGCTTTAACTCTTCCTTAAGAGTGCATATAACCTTCATCATATCATCAGCAACCGCGTCAGAGAGCGCGTTGCCTTCCAAATCATAGCTGTCTGCGCTGTTGAATTCCTCCAGTTCTGAAAAGAGGACGTTCTTTCTCTTGCTGAGAAGCGTAAGCGACTCGTTCTTTGCAATAATAGCCAAAAACGCTATAGTTCTCCCAGCATCGTCAAGATTGATTTTTCTCAGGTTCTTGTATATCCTGATGTAGGCTTCGCTGACTGCGTCTTCTGCCAAAGCATAATCTCCCAGTATCTGATAGGACTTATATAGTAGGTAGTTCTTATATTTTGAGTAAAGATATTCGAATTTGCTGCTATCATCCATTTCTAACGACCAGAAAAAAGCTATAGCCATCACCTCTCATTCAGCGATTCCAGCTTCAGTTCGCATTAAGAGAAATCTATAAAGCGAAAGCCAGTAGATGATGAATTCAGATGAGGCAATGGAGGGTTTATTGGCAGGGTACAATCATAGCGCCATTTATTATCCTAATTGCACAGCCCGACTCAATGAGCGGGCTTCATCTGTTCAGATTGCTAATCTCCAGCGCAATCGGCGTTTATTCTACAAATCCGCCATTTATCATCTCAGGCAAGACAGCGCTGGGCAATGCTTCATGAAATGCTACATATACTGCTTTTCATATAAAACTACCTTTTTTGGAGCTTGATTATACAGGCTTCTATGGATAATCAAGCTCCAAAAAAGGAACATTTGATGAAAAGCGGTATAGAAGGCATTGAAGGCGCTGATTCGGCTGCGGAAGCACCTAAATCCTTATGCTTCTTACAACCATTATACAGCGCATGCGGTGAAAGAAGAAAGCTTTTTTCTTATAGGACGATTTCTAAAGGAGTTTTTCCTAAATATGGTGAAATGACCTCTGTAAGGAGGCTTGAAGTTAAAAGCGGCTCTGAACGTCCATTTAGACTATTTAGGGATAAGCTATAAATCTTCTCCCTAAATAGAACCCTAAAATAAGCTGAATCATTACATGCTTATGTAGAAGCTCAAAGTCGGCTTGAGTTCCTTATACAGGTTCCAGGTGTACCGTATGGATGGCTTGTCCGTCAACTGGGATGCATTAAAATCTAGCCCTGCCTCTCACATCCCTCCACTAACCCCCCTTTCCCTCCCCAAAGTCAGATGGAAAGGGAGCAAGCATGGAAGCCCTAAAAGGCAGAAAACTGCCTTTTAATTCAGCCGGCCGTTTATTCGGAATTAAAGGGTGCTTAGAGATTTTATTGATCTGCATCCAAAATATTTTTATGCCTTCACATTGCATTTTCCAGCGCTTTGAAGCCTGAGAGGCTATGAGGGACGAAGAAATTGGCAAATATGAATTGCCTGGCTCCCGTCGTCTATGTGCTTGCAATTCGCGGAACCGACTGGACAATGGCCTGCGCAGGTTTGGATCCAAATGAAATAGCTGGATAGGTGAATAGAAGGCTACAGCCCAAAAGATAGTTTTGATGTGCAGTCTGGCAAAGCGCTAATAAAAGTTTAATATGAGACGCTCCTGTTGTGAATAATCCGCTGCTGATGATCGCAATCGCATGAAGGGTTCTTCAGGCAAGCTTTGATTCACGCCTGGCATCTTGTTTTTCGCCCAGGTTAAAATGCCGGTTTATTGCTAAACACTGAGGCCAACAGAAATGGCCAGCAATTAGGGAGAACTAAAAAGAGAAATCGCCTATTTCACTCATGAGCTCTGGAGCGGTCAAAAGCATTGGCCTTAATTGAATCAAACGGCCTGATTTGCTTTGCAAACGATTTATCTTAGCTGCCTGCAGCCATCTCATTCATTGCGAAAAGAATCAAATGCATTTCATTCTATACTGATATACAGTGAGTGCGAAATGAGGATATCGGCATTTCGCGCTCACTGTATATTCAAGCTCCAAAAAGGGCCATTTGATTAAATCAGTATAATGCTTGCAAATGAAATCTATGTATGCTGATCTGGTTTGCATCTGAAAGTTTCGATTTAAATAGATATATATCGCTTTTCATCAAATGCTTCCTTTTTTGGAGCTTGATTATCCATTGAATGGTGCGAAATGCCGAAATCGGCATTTTGCACTCGCTGTATAATCAAGTTCCAAAAAAGCAGTTTTCTATGAAAAGCAGTATAGTTGACTGCAAATCAGTATATTTGCGATAGTTCTTAGCGATGACAGGATTGACGGTTGCGATCTTCAATCCCTTGCTGCGGAGACGGCAGGAGAAGGAGGAGCGGCAACCCCCTGGGGATGCAGAACGATGCGGTTTCTAAGGAAGGCGTCCCATCTGCTTCTTTTATTGCATGAAAAGCTTTTTCAAGCGAAAGCGGACTGGAATGGGCAATCTTGATTGGCTTGCCCGCAAATGGACGGCTAGGCGGCGTGATGGACATCCAGCTGATGCCCGCGCCAACACGCATATGGAAACTTGCCTATCAGAAAGGAGCCTATGCCTATGGCAAGCCAGCCTTTTCTCTCTGCCGGCACTTAATATGCGGGGATGGCGGCTGATTCTTTTCAGTTAATGATAGCGGGCCTTCAATTAGAAATAGGCATAGAGCAATAGGTTGCTCTCTACCGCTTCCTTTTTTTTCTTATGTCTAGCCTAATTATAATGGATAAACCAATGAAGGCTCCAACAAACGCCATAAATGAGGCTAAATTCCGAGCGCTCTCATAAACGGCCTCTTCATTGCCGCTTTTTTCCGAAGGAATATTAAAAATCACGGGTTTACTGGAAGCTTCCTGCACTGCTCCCCTTTTCCGTTTCGTTGCAGGCATCGAGGAATAATCCGTTGAACCCGTTTCATGAGAGGGAACCATATCAGTTAGAGAATGCGGGTACTCCGCGGCGTTTGTTTTAGGCTCCGACGAATTCTCATCTTTAGAAGCTGAATTGCCTGCAGAAAATGGCGGCAACGCACCGCTTGCCTCTTCTGCACTGCATTCACGCCCATAGAGCGTTCCTTCAAAGGCCAAGCTTTTCTCCAGGCTGCCAGGAGCTATATATAAAGCCAGCAGAAAAGCCGCGCCTGCAGCGGAAATTTGATGCAATTGCATTCTCATTTCAATCCCCTTCAAAAACGCATTGCACCGAGCGCTGCGCCGATGCTCGGATTTCCAGGCGGGATCATGATCCCGCCTGGAAAGGCAAAATCTTGGATCGCCTGCATTCCTATAGTTTATCTGCATCAAGGAGCAAATATACTGATTTTCATAGGAAGCCTTTTTTGGAGCTTGATTATGCAGAAAGTGCGATTGATATCGGCATTTCGCGTTGCTCAGTGAACAGTCAAATTCCAAAAAGGAACATTTGTTAAAATCGTTTTACAACCATGCGCAAAAGGAAAGAGACGATGAAATGTCAATTTCATCGTCTCTTGAAGGCTGGTTGCGCTGATTCTCTGTTTGAGGCTTCGCATACTTCTCTTGCGCTTAGCTCCTCTTGGGGACTATGTGTATCTGGTCTTCAGACATGCCTGTCTTGCGCTTTACGATATCTTCTATCTGCGCAATTTCAGCGTCCGTCAAAGCTTCTTTGCTGACAACTACATCAACGCTTGCATCGTCTATTCTAACATAAACTTCGCTGAATCCCTTGGCTTCTATCATTGCCTCGGCCGCAGTCTCTTTCTCTATGCGCTTTTGGATGTCCATTATGTTCTCTGCAGCTTGCGCCTTCTGTTCATCGGCGAGATTTTCATTGTTGATGAGGTCGGTAAGAAGCGTTTTCTCCTTCGCGCGGGTTTGCTCCCGGTCAAGCTTGGCTTCTACAAAGTAGGAGGACTGAGCAGTTGAGCTTACAAAAACCGCCGCTCCAGGATCCTCGTCGGAAGTTCCCGACTCCAGGCTAGGCGAAGCGATGTCATTAGAATCAGAGCCGGTGGCTATGGCCGGATTGTCGTCAGTTGCAGTCAATGCATCGCCGATTTCGGTGAAATTTGAACTATTAGCAACCAAAGCGTCAATTTCGCCTTGCTCGTTCAGAGCAATTCCGCCGTCTTTAGGCGCTTTTCCGTCAATGTAGTTCAAGTAGCCCGCTACAGCTATCATGACAATCAAAGCGGTGATGATAATCTGGTTTCTTTTAAGAACAAACATTTTTAAACCCCCATCTTTACTTTTTCATTTTGAACACCTGAATCTTGTCTGCTTCAAGGCCTAAAACAGCCTTTGCGGCATTTATAAGCGCGTCTTTGGCAAATACGTCATCTCCTCCCTCCGCAATGATGATAACGCCCTCAACTTTGGGCTTTATCTCCCTAAGGACGATTGGCGCATCTATGCCTTCTTCATTTGTTACAATGATTTTTTTCTCTGTGATGTCGCTGGTTATGGAGGATCTGCTGCCGCCCTGGCTGTCCGTTTCGCTTGTTCTGGATTCACTGGCAGTCTTATCCTCTGCGACAACAATCTCCCTCCCATATGATAAAGTCAGCATTACCTTAACCTTGCCAATTCCGTAGATCTGAGACAAAGACGCTTCCAATCTCTTTTCAAGCTCCTCCTCATACCCTTGGTCAGAAGCGTTTTCGAGTTGCCCCGCGTTTTCCTTCAATGAAGCCGGCGCATTGGAAACAGCTGAATTCTCTTTTTGAGGGGAACTGAAAAGCGAGCTGCTTAGAGCAAGCAGAATGATTCCTATTATAAGGGCTGCAACGATGTTTACAGCAGTCTTTTTGTCCTTGACTTTAAAAAGCTCTCTAAAGTAATTCATGAGCAACGGCTCCTTGGTCCTTCAAGCTTTGCGCTTTCTGCTGGAAATGCGTTCAATTGATCTCACTAATATTTATATTATCGGCGGACATATTATAGAAGTCTGAAATGGTATTTTTTATTCTCTTAATTTCTTCCGGTTCTCCGCTTTCTTCAACAGCACCGATTCTAGGCTTCACTGGCTCCACGTAAATGAATGGTCTTTTGCCGGAGGCAAGCTTTCTTCTCACCACGGCGTCAATTCCTGTTATAGAGCTTAGATCTGGCGAGGATGAAACCTCCACGGATGCAACCTCGAACCCCTCTTTTTCAATCATCCTTGAAACTTGGCTTTTAGCCTGCGCATCAAACGACTGCTTGATGAGCTGTCTCTGCATTTCATCATAAGGGTTTTGGGCGTCATCGAATCCGCTTATGCTTGAGCTATCCGAAGAAGAGCTTCTTGAGTAGGGGGGGGATTCGCTTGGAAGAGATTCTTGAGCCAAGCCTGCGAAGAATTCATAAATCGGTATTTCCTGTATGCTGAATAAGCGCGCTATCGGTTCCATCATGATGACTATAAGCACGATCCCCATGCAAAGATTGATATATTTTTTATATTTCTCACTGGGCAGAATTATGCCTGCGAATGCGAAGAAAATTAAAAAATAAGATAGATTCCTAAGCCAATGAGATATATATGACATTGTTCACCAGCTTTTTGAAGCATATGGGAGCCATTCAAATTCCTCCTGAGCCTAGACTATAATCTCCTTTTGAAGCTATGATGCGCTTCTCGCAAAATCGGCGCAGTCGACTGCCTATGCGCATATCCCCCTATTCCAAGTATATACTGATTTGCATATGATAGTTCCGATTTCGGCGCCGGATTATACAATTAGCGCGAAATGCCGATATCAGTCGCGCCTTGAAAGTGAATAATCCGACATCTAAATCGGTACATTTGACTGCAAATCGGTAAATCGGCGTATTCAGCCTCGCATGTTCTTCTCGCCGCCTGCTGCTCCGCAACCCCTCCTGCGTCGGCTCTTCTCCTATACAGCCAAAAGAACAACCACAGATACTATGAACATGATCCCAACTGTTATGGAAGTTTTCAGTATCAAATTGCAAGAATCTCCAATCGCCGTTATGCAGTCTACTATCCTTTCGTCTGAAATCGGCTGGATCAAAGCCGCAGTCACCCGGTATATCAAATACATCGCCGCTATTTTAAGAATGGGAACGCTTATTGCAACTGCCATGCCTATTACAAGAGCCACTAGCAGCCCGCTCTTTGCAGCTGAACCCCAATATATTACAGTATCAAGAGCGCCGCTTAGCATGCCGCCTACTACTGGAATGGCATTGGCTGCAGCCTTGGCTGTTTTTACAGCCAAGTTGTTTAGAATAGGAGCGCTTAGCTTCTGAAGCGACAGAAGAGCGAGGAAAATGACTGCTATCAGCTTAATCGCCCATTCGGCGCCCTTTCTGATCAAAGCGGCAAAATCAGTTAAGGGCTTCTTTTCCGTCAGGAAATTCACTATCTCCAGCGCTGTGGCAAATACGAGGATCGGAGTGAGGATATACTTGGTGAAAAGAGTCAGAGTCTCAATCACCAAGGCGAATAATGGGCTGAACATAGTAGCGCTTGTTATGTTTCCGGTTATCGCCAATAGCCCCAGCGCTATCGGCAAGGCGGCAGTCATTATATCCGACAAAGTGCCCACCACTGAGGTTGCTACCCCCAGCATCAGCTGGAAGGAGGCGAAAAGAACCAGCACAAGAGCCATGTAGCTTATGTAGAATCCCAGCTCTCCCACGGATTTGTTCTTGAATGAGTCGGTGAGATTTACAAGTACTGCGCTTAGAATCGCGATGAGCATAAGATTTCTTATAAGGGCCCAGTTCGCTTTGAGCTCTCCAAAAAACAGATTCCACACACGGTTGGCGAGGCCTGCCGCGGAAAGATCGAGTTCGCCGCTTATAGCTTTAGATGTCAAGTCCCTGAAGTCAACGCCGCCGGCAGCGTTTAACCCCGAAAAGTCGAACATGTCGATTTGCTTCTCCGCAAGAGCCGATGGATCCTCCTCAATGTCTGCGGCCAATAACGAGTAAGGCTCTAAGAGAAGCATGATTATGAAGAAAAGGATAAATGTCTTCTTCAAGGCATCAACCCCGCTATCAGATTTACAAGTCCAAATAGAACAGGGGTGGAGGCAATCATAATAAGCACTTTGCCTGCAAGCTCAATCTTGGAGCCTACAGCCGCCTCTCCGGCATCGATGCATATCTGCGCTCCAAATTCCGCTATGTAAGCAATCGCTATGATTTTTAAGATTACGCCTATATATTGAACATTGGTGTCCATAAGCGAAGCTATGTTTTGAAGGATGCCCACAGCTTGTCCCAGGAGAGGCATCAGCATGAAAAAAATGATGATGCTTGCTGATATGCTGATAAGAAGCGAGAACTCAGCATTCTGCTTCTTTACGGCAATGGCTAGGATTATGCTTATAATCCCTACTGCTACAATTCTAGCTATTTCCACCGCCAACACCTCACAGTTTGAATACCTCCTGCACAGTGGTGAAAAGCTGGCTTATGTATTGGATTACCCAAAACAGCACCACCACCAAGCCTGCAAGAGTCGTCATCATGGCCTGCTCTTCGCGTCCGGCTCTCATGAGCACGAGATTAAGAACCGCGACCAATATTCCTACAGCGGCGATCTGAAAAATCACTTGTATGTCCATTGCAATTACCTCTTCCTTGGAAATCGGACCAGCAAGCCGCAGATATACTGATTTGCAATCATATGCACGTATTTTGGAGCTTGAGAGTCCCCCTCCAAGGCGCGATACGCCGATATCAACCGCGCCCTCCGTATGATCAAGCTCCAAAATTAGCAGTTTCATCTGCAAAACAGTCTGCATGCGCAAAACTCATCCTGCCAACACGTCTAATTCATGCTAAAACAGTATGACAGATATCAGAAGCCCTCCCAAAATTCCTAAGCTCCTGTACATTTTTCTGCTGGAGGCGGAGTGTTCATTCAAAAAATCCAACTGATTGCTTATATACGCCAAAGTCAAATCAATGGTGTTAAGCTGCATTGATTTATCCAAATATCCCAGAGTTCTGCCGAAATTGTTCAGCCAATCGTAGTCTTCTTGAACAAGGTAGCTGTCGCCTTTTCCATTTGCCAGCGTTTGGCTCCAAATATCGCTCAAACAGGTTTTGGGCCTTTTTCCCAAGTTTTCTGCAAAGGTTAAAAATGTTGCGTCTACAGGCCTTTTAATTCTGCAGCTTATGTTAAACATTGCTTCTGGCAGCGGGGTTGACGAGAATGCAATCTCGGATTTCAAAATAAGAAGCGCTTTCTTCCATTCATTCAAATCGTTTGCGCGAAAAGTCTCGAGGCTCCCATAATAGAGTCCCAAGAGCGCGGACGCTCCGCAGACAAGGGCTATCCCCATCACTTTAAGCATCATGCGGATTCCCCTCCCCTGCCGTAGACGCCGGCAATCTTTCCGACAGCCTTAAGAACAACAAACCTTTCAAAGATTCCCCTGTTTATGAGCTCTCCGAGAACCATCCGCTGACGAGCGTCTTCAAGATCCCTGCCATGCACGGTGCAGATTAGGCAAACGCCGGCATTTACTATGTCTTCAACCGCCCTTATGTCATTGCGGCCCCCCAGTTCATCCACTGCTATGACCCTTGGAGACATCGCTCGGAGAAGAATCAGCATCCCTTCATCCTTTGGGCATCCATCCAGAACATCAGTACGAATTCCTACATCGTTTTGCGGCACTCCTCTGTAGCAACCGGCTATTTCTGATCTCTCGTCCGCAACTCCCACATTCACCCCGGGAAATTTCCCGGCTACCCCATTTGAAAGCTGACGCACGACATCCCTTAAAAGAGTGGTTTTCCCGCAGGCTGGAGGCGATATAATCATCGTGTGCATCAGCTGAGGCAGAGCGATCTTTCCTATTACGGAGTCGGCGCACCCCTTTATCTCGTGCGATACGCGAATATTGAACCCGCTGATGTTCTTCATTGTCTTTAGCGCCTTGTTTTCAATGACAGCCTGGCCTGACACGCCCACCCTATGCCCTCCGGATAGGGTTATATATCCCGATCTCAGCTCTTCTTCAAAGGCATAGAGTGAATAGTCGCTCATCAGCGACAATGCCTCTTGGATGTCTTTGGGTTCGGGACAGTATCCGAGAATAGGATCTGACTGGCATTTTCCGTGCCCGTCGATGAACCGCTCCCTGCTGTACCTGGTGAAAGTCAAAGGCTTGCCAGTCCTTATCCGGATTTCGCTTATGCCAGCGAAATAGTCCTCTGACATAG
The DNA here is from genome assembly GCA_031269465.1 of Clostridiales bacterium. Lineage (GTDB taxonomy): Bacteria > Bacillota > Clostridia > Lachnospirales > WQUN01 > JAISWZ01. Next base: position 20,327 of record JAISZB010000134.1, read on the forward strand.
GACTGAAGAGGGAGTTTATCTTTTCACCCATATAAGACAAAATGATTTCTTTAGCACTCATGAAAATCTCCTTGGCGCATGCTCCTATCAGGGGGCTTATTCCCGGAATAAGCTGAAATCCCGCACACTTGATGACTCATGGAAAAATCCCCTGCACTATGAGCAATCTAGGATGCATCTTAAAAGCCTTTATAAAATGTATGGCAAGCATTGCTTGAATATGCATGAGCTTAGCATTCTTTATATGAAACTTACTCTCCTGTAGCTTAATAAGAATTTGGCTTTAATCACCAAAACCTATGAATGCCAATTTATGGCATTTATTCTTATTAATCTCCCTTATTCATTTAGCGGGGTTCGAGGCTGCCTCTCAGAAGCTTGAAATGCTTCAAGGATCATTGGCATATACAAGATTCTAGGCTTGAAGGATTTGAGCGCGCTTTCATCAAATGTTCCTTTTTTGGATCTTGACTGTCCATTGAGTGGTGTGATTGATAAGGCATTTCGCACCCTTCAATGGACTCTCAGGCATCAAAATCGGTGCATTTGACTGCAAAGCGGTTAGAAACATTTATGGGTTGGTGCCGCGACCATCGATTCGAATGGACTAGGGTTGTATTTGAGGCGTGAACGAGAAAATAAGCTTACGGATATGCATGCAAGGTGCGTAAACGAGGAAGGCGTCCCGCATGCTCAGATGGGAGTGTTTGCAATGCGCATATAGAATTTCCTCTGTGACGCCTTGTAGGCGGAAGGGGTAATCCGGCAGCTTGCCAAAAACTCTAACTAACAGGTACATTTGGATGCAAATCGGCATATGCCGATTCGACAGGGCGCCATCATATGCAAAGAAAGAAAAAGCGAAGGCATCCGCTCAAATCTGGATGACTTCGCTTTCTCTTTCGGGTCTTATTAGCTGGGAAAAAGCAAGAATGCGCATGCAAGAACCTCGTAAAATCACCACTTGAGTCCTTGGACGCAGGACAGTGCCCACTAGAGTTTAAAGACCCTTTCTTTCTTAATGGCGCAGCCTTATTTTGCTTCCATAGAAGAAACCATGCCGAAGACATGCTGGGCCGACTGGATGGGAGAAGCCCATTTCGCCGCGTTTCCCAAGAGCTTTCCTATGATGGGCGTCGAATATGTGGGGAAAGATTCGTGTCCGGGACGGAAATAGAAGATTCTGCCTCTGCCGCGAGTCCAGCAGCAGCCGCTTCTGAATACTTCGCCACCTTCAAACCAGCTAATCATAACCAGTTCATCCGGGGCGGGGATCTCAAAACGCTCTCCGTAAGTCTCCTCATGCGGAATCTCGATGTACTCGGGAAGTCCGTCGGCAATTGGATGGCCCGGTTCGATAATCCAAACGCGCTCCTTCTCTTGCGCTTCCCTCCAGCGCAGCCTGCCGGTTTTAGTGCCAAGGAGCCTAGAGAAAACCTTAGAGTCGTGCCCTGAGTGAAGAACTACAAGCCCCATGCCGTCCAAGACACGTTCATGCACCTTCGCAACTATCGTGTCGTCTACTTCGTGATGAGCCATATGGCCCCACCAAAACAATACGTCAGTTGATTCAAGAATTTCGCCTGAAAGCCCGTGCTGGGGTTCGTCCAATGTGGCTGTCCTTATCTTTGTAAATCCATGGGCTTCAAGATTGCCTTTGATTGCGCCGTGTATTCCCTTGGGATAAACCGAAGCTATCTCTTTGTCCAGAACTTCATGCCTGTATTCGTTCCAAACGGTTATACGAGGATTATCCATATCTTTCTTCCCTTCTTGAACTTAGGGGATTAAGTGCATATATACGGATTTGCACATGAGATTATTTTATTGACTTTACAGCGGCTCTATGAACCTTCAAACTTTGAAATGTACCGATTTTCATCAAATGTTCCTTTTTTTGTTGATTGTCCCATTGAGCGGTGTGAAATGCCGATATCGGCATTTCGCACTCGCTGGTTAATCAACAATAAAAGGCATTATTCTCTGAAAATCAGCATAGGTGCAGTTGGCTGCAAATCGGCATGCCAGAGCAGAGATTATGCTTCTTTTTGCAGTGTTCCTAATTTCATGTGAATCCCTATGGCGCCGCGCTTCACCGCCAAGACTGAAAGCAGTAAATATAGAAGTTTAATGTCGAAGCTCAGCGTCAGATAGCGCTTAATGCCTGGCTTATCAAGCCCTCCCAGGTGCTTTAGCATTAATCTTATAGATAAATCCAAGCTCCACTCTTACCGTCGCTTTCCAGGACAGCCTCTATGAACTGAACTCCAGCGGCCCCTTCTGCAGCCGTCGGATAGTCTCCTCCCGATTTGCCTGCTTTTATATCATCGATGAAGGCTTTGTATATATTGGCAAAGGCTTCATGCAACCCTTCGGGATGGCCTGCGGGAATGCGCGCCCATTTAGCTGCGTCGAAGCTCTTGAGGTACCCTGCGCCTCGGGACCATGTCTGAGGCGCTCCTCCCTTCTCGCAGAAAATAAGGAAATCCGGATGCTCTTCAAACCACTTTAGAGAACCCTTTGTGCCGTAAATCCTGACAGCCAAACCGTTCTGCTCTCCTATCGCGACTTGTGAACAAGTGTAAAATCCGGTTGCGCCGGTATTGTACTCTAACAGGATGTTGCCGTTGAAATCCAGAGGATGTCCGAAACGGTCGAGCCTGGCGCAGAGTCTCTTTATTTTCAGACCTGTAATGTAGGATACAAGATTCTCTATATGGGTTCCTATATCCCCAACGCAATTGGCGGATCCAGAAAGCTTCGGATCCATTCTCCAAGCGGAAAGCTTGGCTGTGCTGGACTTTTCGCCCAGCTCATCGATAAGCCATTCCTGGAGGTATTGGCCATGAATGCTGATGATGTCCCCCAGCTTGCCTGAGAGCACGAGTTCGCGTGCGACCTTGGCCATAACAAATCCGGTATAGCTGTAATTTACTGCTAATAAGGCATTGTTTTTCTCAGCAAGCTTTTTAAGTTCAAGCGCCTGCTCCAAGGTAACACACATGGGCTTTTCGCAAAACACATTCATGCCTGCCTGAAGACATAGCTTCGCTATGCTGAAATGAGTGCTGTTGGGGGTGACAATGCTTACGAAATCCAGCTTTTTGCTCTCATTTTCAACCATTTTTTCGTATGACGGATACACTCTGCTTTCGTCCAGGCCAAATTCCCGAGCAGTTATACTATTCTTTTCAGGGTTGGTTGAGAAGCAGCCTGAGGCAAGCTCTGCTGCATTTGAAAAAGCGATGGCGGTGCGGTGAACTCCTCCAATGAAAGCGTTCAGGTCTCCGCCGACCATACCGTACATCAGTTTGCGATTCATCAGATTTGGCGCAGGAGACTCCCGCCGCCTCAAAACCCATTAGGCGGGAGAGGAATGCGCCTGCTCACCCCTTCCTTTTTTCTCTGCTGGAATAGACGCTCTCCCAGTCAAAGGCTTTAGCTTCTTATATACTGATTATCATTCAATGTTCCTTTTTTTGTTGATTATCCATTGAGTGGTGCGAAATGCCGATCTCGGTATTTTGCACTCGCTTATAATCAACAAAAAAAAGGCAGTTTAGTACGAAAATACATTTTATGGACATTTGTCCATGCCTCAAACACACAAATGGCTTAATATTTTCATCCTTAGTGGTGAAGCGAAGCTTCATAGGGGTTTCTATG
>JAISZB010000164.1 GCA_031269465.1 Clostridiales bacterium
GCTCTTCTCGTCGAAAGCAGGTCGACTATATCAGTCCTCAATTTTACTTCAGCGGCGTACAATTCTTCTTTCTCAGTAGTCGCGGAAATGCCAATAGTCTTGCTTCCCGCATCTACTCCCAGACTTATCGGCCGGGTATATTCCGCGCTATCATACAGCAATTGGATTGCAGAAGGCTCAAGCTTTGCAACCTTAGCCATTCCATCCTTTAGCAAACGTCTTACTTTTCCATGACGTTTTGTCGGCATCAATGGCTTTCCGTTTTTACTTAAAACATAAACCATACATCTTCCTCCGCATAAACCCCTATCTCTAGGGTTAGTTGCCCTTCGCCAATGCTGTTCCAAGGTTTTATATGCCTGGGGCACTGTCTCCTCCCCTAGAGGACTGTTTAACCGCAGGCCGTAGAATCCGGAGTTAGAGCCAACGCTCCGGAGTACCTATATATTCTTGGACAGCGTAGCTTCTCGATGGAAGCTTAGGCTAGTCAATCAGGACTTATTGCTAAGCCCCTAGCTTTTAGCTATGGGGTGATTGACTCATTCGATGGTAGCTGCCGTCAGCATTGATTCTAGTTCCGTCATAATAGCCGTGTTGCGGAAAGGCGAAAAGCATTGCTTCGGTGTCGTCGAAGAACCTAAGCGAGAACCATTCCCAACTGCATTTCGGATCTGTCAGGGTGAATGTGCCGCCCTGCCGATCAAACCATGCTTTGCCCTCCAGGCTTTTATACTGCTTGCCCATAATGGAGAGATTTCCTGTTGAAGCTAGATTTGTGAAGGAATAGTAGTAGGTTCTTTCCTTTGGATCGTTTTGAATTCCCATAGCAAGAGCGCCGTCGTCGCAGTGCCAGACTGGGGGCTTGATTGCATTCAATTCGACGTCAAGGCAGAATTCTCCGCTTTCCATGTGAAGGTTCATGCGGCCTTTGCTGGAATGCTCATTAGGAGAGAAGTTGAAGACGGCTTTATTCCCCAGACGCAGAACATTGGCCTTAGTAACTACGCCATTTCCAAAAAAGACGGGCGTTTGGGTATTGTAGTGCTTATTGGTCTGTAAGTCTGTTATGGAGCAGATTAGCAAATGGAACTTGACGCCCAGTATCCTTATCTTCGCCAAAGTAAACTGATATCCGAACATGCTGGAATCGCCGCCTTGAAGATAACCTGTGCAGTACCACCATTCCGAGCACTTCTTGTGAGTCAGGAACTCATCATCGAATGTTTTGTGAGGAATTCCAACGCCTTCCGTATACGCTATCTCGCCCATATAAATCCCTCCGCAATTTTTGCTAAATCAATTCTAACACAATGACGGTAAAATGTTCAACTCAAGCCTGAAGCTTTTGCTTATGCCTCAAAGCGACGCTTTAATCCTATACCTGTTTGCTATATAGATTTTCATCAAATGTTCCTTTATTGGAGCTTGACTGTCCATCGAGTGGTGCGATTGATATCTGCATTTTGCACTCGCTGTATAATCAAGCTTTCAAAAAGGCAGTTTTCTATGAAAATACATTTTATGGACATTTGTCCATGCCTCAAACACACAACTGGCTTAATATTTTCATCCTTAGTGGTGAAGAGAAGCTTCATAGGGGTTTCTATGAAAATCAGTACATATGCAGACGCGTGGTCAAATGTACAGATTAGGGCCAGTGCCGAGTCCTTTAGGATAAATGGATAAATTTATAGATGCTGGAGCGCTGGGCAGAGTAGAGAGCGGCGAAGATCTCGGCGCCGGCTGCTTATTGATCAAAGCTTTTTGCAGGCATAAAGCGGCCTCCCCGCCATCGCCGTTCAAGCATATGACGGCGGCTTTTTCAAGCTTTGAGCGAGTCAATTTCATATTCCGACGGATTTTCCGCCGAATGTACGCAGAATATTCAATGCAGGCTGATTTAGGGCAAGCTGCTACATTCTAAAGCCGCTCAAAGAAGGTGCGGACTGCAGCGAGCTCGCAAAAGAATCGGCACTGGATTAGGGCCGCAATATTAGCCCTTTAACATGGCATGATCTATCTTAATATCTGAGCTTTCAATTCTCGTCAGCATAGCTTCCAGTTTGCCTTTAAAAGCCAGCGGCATAGATTTAGATGAATGCAAGCTTTATAAGGATTATAGACTTTAGGGCTGAAAATACGTATTATAGAAAAGAACTTTAAATGCAAACATAAAATATGCCTTGCTGGCGTTATCGCAAGGAATGATTATTGCGCCTGCTCTTTGTATGTATTGATGAGACCTTAAAAGCTACTGAATTGCTTATGGATTCAAGGATATACTCATTGAATATAAATCAATGCATGATGATGCTCACCCTTATGCGGCTTTTTTGGGTTGGGAAATTTCATAAGCAAATCAGAATGGCTGAAGCATTGCATTATCAGGCCCAAAATCTGAACTTTCCAATACGCATCCATATATTTATCAGACTTGCAGTGGAGATTGCTATACTGCTTTTCATATAAAATTACCTTTTTTTGAGCTTGATTATACAGCGAGTGCAAAATGCCTATTTCGGCATTTCGCACCATTCAATGGACAGTCAAGCTCCAAAAAAGGAACATTTGATGGCGGTATATTTAGGATGTTTAATGCACAGCGAGTGAGAAATGCAGATATAGATATTCGGCATTTCGCACCTTGAAAGTGGACAGTCAACTCGCAAAAATAGGCTCATTTGATCGCTAATCGGCATAGTAGCATTGCAGCCTTAGCAGACTTTAAAATCAGGCAATAAATCTTTGATGCATTATGACGCCTCTCTGCCGGTGAAAAAGGCTTCAGCGTTTTAGGCATCTGAAAGGAATGACGCTATGGAATCATCGGAAATCAGAAAAAGGAAAGCCCATTTTTCGCCCCGCCGAAAATTACTCCGAAAGGATTCCTCTTGCATGCATAAGAACTCTATTCTCTTCATTGGCTGCTGCCGAGCCGTCCAAGCGCTGCTCCGGCTTGGCGCGCGCGCCATTTCGTGGCCCGCGCCGGAGCTGCTCATTGGTGAAGGCTGCTTGAAGGAGCTGCCCGAACGGATCAAAGCGAATGGCGCGAGCAAAATACTGATCGTTTCTGACAAAAATATCATAGAGCTTGAATTGATAAGCAAACTGACGGCGGAATTGGATGCGTCCGGCATTCCATGGATCCTTTATGGAGGAGCGAGGCAGGATCCTACTGCTGAAAACATAGAAGACGCCTATGCCATGTATATGAAAAACGGCTGCGACGGGATTGCCGCCTTTGGAGGCGGCTCTCCCATCGACTGCGCCAAAGGCGTTTGCGCTTTAGTCGCAAGCCCCGGCAAGACTATTGAAAAGATGAAGGGCCTTTTAAAAGTCGGAGAGAATGTCCCTCCCTTGTTCGCTGTGCCGACGACCTCCGGTACGGGAAGCGAGGCCACTATAGCGGCTGTTGTATCCAATCCGGAGACGCATGAAAAATACGCCATAGCTGACTTTCACTTGGTTCCTAAAGTTGCGGCGCTTGATCCTGCGCTGACCTTCGGGCTTCCGCCTTCCATTACCGCCATGACTGGGATGGACGCGCTGACCCACGCGATCGAAGCCTACATCGGAAGGTCTAATACCAGTGAGACGCGCAGGCATGCGCGTCTTGCGATAAGCTTGGTATTTGAAAGCCTTTATGCAGCCTGCGCCAGAGGAGAAGACGCCGTGGCGCGGCGCAATATGCAAAGGGCCGCCTTTGAGGCGGGTATTGCGTTTACCCGTGCGTATGTTGGCAATGTCCATGCCATCGCGCACACTCTGGGAGGCTTTTACGGCATGCCCCATGGATTGGCGAACGCGGTGGTTTTGCCCTATGTGCTGGATTACTACGGCAAAAGCGTCTACGAATCCCTGGAGGAGCTGGCGGACTTGATAAGCGCAGGAGATCCCAGAAGCTCCGCAAAGGTTCGAGCTGAGGCGTTTATCAGGGGAATCAGGGAATTGAATGCGAAAATTGAAATTCCTGAAAAACTTGAGGGCATACAGAATGAAGACATACCTGAAATGTGCAGGCGCGCGTTCAAGGAGGCGAATCCGCTTTACCCTGTTCCCCGAATCTTTTCTGAACAGGATTTCTACGCCATTATTAAGATGGTGCAAGGCTGACGAGACATTCATCTATGCTTAAAATAGCGGCCGCTTAAAGCAGCGGAGACTTAAAGAACGGCCCCTTGGACGTTAGCCGGAACATTTCTTCGTCCCGCTCTAATGGGCGGGGCCTGTAGCGATAAAGACGGCAGCGGCGGCCAAGCGGGCTTGCTGAACCGCTCCGTCAGAGTCAAATATACTGATTTGCAGTCAAATGCGCCTATTTTGGAGCTTGACTATCCACTTTCAAGGTGCGAAATGCCGATATCAATCTCACTCGCTGTATAATCAAGCTCCAAAATAGGAACTTCTAATCAAATCAGTATTTTCGGGTTGGTTATGTGCATTAGCCTAATCAACAAACAGCCATGGATTGCTGTTTTTGAATTCGGCGATCCAATTCAGAAATTCAGCGGTCAATTCAACCTCTGTGGAAGTTATGTTCACAAGCTTCAAGTCGGCTAAAACCCTTAATTGCCATCTGGATACCTTCGGGGTTGAACGGATGGCAATTTTAGCCACGCCGTCGTTTACAGTGAGTTCTCGCGACATAATCACCTTGATAAGTTTCAGCGATTCGCCTTGGTTGTTCCCCGCTCCGGGGTCGAACAACTCATACAAAGAATCCTCAATTTCCTCCCCGTCCCTTGGCGCTCCTGCAGCCTCAGACGGTTTTGCCAACGCCTTTTGGGAAGCCAATGCTTTTCTCGCCAAGAAATATCCGCTAATGAATGTAAGCAAGTCCAATAGGACGGCAACGCTTAATAATATCAAAGACCACATGCGGTATCTTGGCATATTCGATGTTTCTGCTCTCCACGGACTGAGCGCGTAAATCAGCTCATCAGAAGCTAAAACGTGCTTTGAATAACGATCGTCAACTTTGCGGCTTAAGTCCACAAAGTTTTTTATAGAATCTTTGAGGTCTGCCGAACTATTGGCAGCGCCATCCTTGGAAATTTCCTCATTTTCCTTGGATTCTCCAGTTTCTCCATCGCTATCGGTTATGGGCAGAGTATACAAAATTGATAGCGTTTCCTCAATCAGCAGCTTGCTTATTATGTACGAATCTTTTATAGCGGCGCTCGCTGATAATTCATTGGCGGAACTCGCAATTTGTGGATACTGCGCTATAGTTGCACTATAGTTTTTTTCTATGCCTGAGAGTAGCGAAAGCACGGAGGCGCGATAATTATAGGATATATCACGCTCATCTGACGCCCCTCCGCTTGCGGCTGACTGCGAGCCTGATCCATCGCCACCTTTAGCATTTGATTCAAAAAAACGCGCGGTTTCAATGTTTTCAGCCAGCTGATTGCGAGTGGCGGCATCGTCGTCGTCATCTTTACTGGCAGCAGAGGTTCCTGTTGAGACAGAAGAAGGCACTCTTCCAGTTGCATTTCTATATATATCAACCGTAGACAAATAGACTTCCTTAAGCTGTACGTACTGCTTCAGCATTTCAGTTATTATCATGTTGCAAACTTCATATCCCTTGCAACTCTCAGTATGAACACTAGAGACGAAGGTCGTTTCTGCAAAATTCGTAGGAACTTCGGAAGATGACGTTGTTTGGTCTCCAACAGCCGCTATTTCATACAAATTGTATTCATACCTAAGAGCCTTATTATTATTTTCAGCAGGATCCGGCTGATAATAAGACTTCACCGCAGTCGTTTTTAAGGTGAAGTTGTTATTATACTGCTTATTGTTCACAATATCAACTACGATATCAAGCGCATGATCAAAGCTAATGCTGACGTACTTGAATTTGTCCGATGGCGTATCAAATGTCCATTTAACCGAAGAACTTTCGGCATTGGCAATATTATGGGCGTCCTCTACAGTCTTGGCCCAGCCTTGAGCATTTTTTTGCTTTGCCGCCAACTTAGATAAAATGCTCCCTTGGTTTGTGTTGAAAGCTTTTTCGAGATTCAAAATTTTATCTATCAGAATATCGCCGCATTCCGACTTCACATAGCTTTTATAAGCGTTATATCCCGACATGGTTTCATGCGCAAGATAAAACAATTGAACGTATGAGAAGGAAGTTGAAATCGCCATAGTAAAGACAACCGATAATAAAGCGGCCAGCTTGCTCTTCTTATTACGCCGAATTTCCTTATTCTTGAGGCTCTGAATTTCCCGCTTCTCACTACACCGCATTCCCTTCTTCTTCGCTTCATCTGCACTCTTTTTAGCGCTCTGCTTTGCAATTTTGTTATTATAAAGGATGCCGCCCAAATCCAAACTTGACTTGAGCAATATTAGCTGAGCGGCCATAGAAATAAGAACGCTAAGCAACGGCAGCCCCAGCAGATCCGTCAGACCTTCGCTCGTGGTGAGAAACGATGCGAAACTTGCCGCCGTTGCCGCTATGACCAAAAAACGCTTGGTTTGCTTGTTATGCAAAGAACCAGACAAAAAACTAATAGCCAAGGCTAAAAAATCTCTTACAGCAATCAGCAAATTTAGCATCAGCAGTTCATACTTGATGAAATTTACACAAGCATAAATAAATCTTTTTACATTTTCCTTATTCAGCATGATTTTTACAACAATTTCTGTTTCATTTAGAAATTTTACCAAGATTCCAGTGATATTGGCTAAAAAAGTGCCTATAAGGCTTGGCGTATTCCTAAACCACTGCAAGATAGCCCTCATCCTAGCGATCAATGCAATAGCCGAGACTATGATTATGCCAATAACCAAAAGCGAAGGCCACTTCACTCCAAAGAAATTTTTAACAGAAATCCACGCTGGGATTGCATTTATGAAAGAAGCAAGACCATCACCAATGCCGGACAGAGTATTGCTAAAAAAAGAGAATATCATCCCTGATGTGATTTTATCAAGAACATTTAAAGACAAAATGGAAGCGATAGCTGTTAAGACTATCTTAAGCGTCTTTGAAGCAGGCGTCTTACTCTTAATTGATTCAAGTAGTTTTTTTACTAAAAGCGCGACAAGAAAAATCGAACCCATTGCAGCGATGGTTATAACTAGTACGGCTGGCAATACGCTTGTCCATGGAGAATCGCTCAAAGAGAGCAAGGCTTCGCCGATGAGCGTAAAAGGGTTGCTTTGCTCAAGCGAGGCTAATAGTACTCCAAGTTTTGAGAGCAGCCAGACAAGCGCCATCGTTGGGAGGACAACGCAAATGGCAAGTGCTGGCATCAATAGAATCTTAACTGCTGCTGTACAAAACTGCGTCCACCATTTCTTCAGTTTATCCCAATTCAGCTTCCTCGCCTCCATCTTCAGTATTATCCTCTTGCTTCCTTATACCGATTTTCATTCAATGTTCCTTTTGGGAGCTTGATTATCCATTGAGCGGTTCGAAATGCCGATACCGTCATTTCGAACCGCTCAATGGATAATCAAGTCTAAAATAGGTACATTTGATTGAAAATAGGCATCTTTCGCTTGCCCTATACAACAAGGCCTTTTGTTTAAGCTTGCGGCAAACTGTTCGCCCGCGATTAGCGCAAAACAGGGCGAGTTGTATTTCGTATTCACGTTGCAGACTACTCAATAAGCAAATTGTGTATTAGGAGTTCATTGCGGCATCTTGAGACTTGAGTAGAACAGTTGCAGGTTTTCCGCAATAAGGCTCTGCATTTCTAGCAAACGCGCATTGTCGCATTCACTCAGAAAGCGACAATTTATTTGCCTGGAATATAGCGTTTTGAAACAGACTGTGGATCGCATTCAGCCTTAGAAGGGGATCAAGTTGAAAAGTTCTTTTGGAGGTGCTTGCGAGTATTTAAATATGTTGGAAACACTATTCTCGTGGCGGCCCCATTGACAACGTCCTTCGGAGCGCAGCGGCCAAGGCTGAGAGCATGCGAACGCTTGCTTAAGGATGCCTAATCATGGAAAATGACGCAAATGCCAAAACATTTTCACGAATTACTCTTGGAGAACTTGACAGCCTGAAGCTTTGCGAGCATTCATACCGATTTCTTGACTTGAAAGATCTTGGATAATTGGGGTTTGGGTAGTAGGTTTGAAGTAATACTATGCTCAAAAATGGATTTGGCATGACGAATTCAAGAGCCTGTGCCAGGGCGTTCAATCGGGAGTTTGCGCAACGAAGATATGACTGATTCTGAATTTATTCAATTATCTTTGGAGAAGAACGACGCTTTCTTTCGATTGGCGTCCTCGGCATAGCGAGAGTAATAAATAAGATTAAAATGAGTTTTTGAAAAAGGCAGTTCAATGGAAAAGTAAAGGCAAAAGCCCTTTTTTGCGTTTTAAATCAGAGAAGTGAAAGCATAGGCAAATGTCTGCATAATTTAAATTGTAAACTCTGGAAAAGATGGGCTATACATTTCTGTTAAAAATTATATAATATAATTAAAATATATTCAAGATGTTAATGAAAAGATTGTAGTTATTCCGTGACAATGTCTCATCAAAACTATTCCGATAAAGAAGCCTCCACAATGCAAGGGGGCAATCCGTTTTATGCCATCTATGCCAAAAAAGAGGGCAAATGGGGGCGCTAGTGAATGCGGCGGACGCAACGCGATCCGCTTTCACGGCATTTTAGAACAGTAATCTAAAGGCGCATTGCATGGCGGCTTTTTCTCGCATAAGACTATAATGACAGCCTGCTTCGCGCCGCAACGCTGGAGCGGGCGCAACCGCAGGCGGCCGCCGTAAGGAGACTGGCCTTTCACTTTAACAGCCATAGCACCCAATTTGGAGGAGGCCATTTTACATGAAAAATCAGAACAGGGTTCACAGCGAGGAGTTTGGCAATCTCGACATTCTCACCATCGGCGGCAAGCCATATTTCCCAGCCGCAGAGCGTGCGAAAATTCTCGGATAAAACAAGCAATTTCGGCGTTGCAAGCGGTGTCCGTTTCATACATCCCTTGCAACGGGCGGCGTCCAAAAAGTTAATGCATCCCCGAGGGCGACTTCTACCGACTGATCGTCCGTAGCAAATTTCCGTAGCCGAGCGGTTTGAAACCTGGGTTTTATGTGCTTAAGCACATAAGTCCCACAATGTGAATTGCTCCAAGACCTACGACGCCTATACGGCTTGTTGTAAGGACGGTTATTTCAAAGCGTTCCAGGCGGCGCATGAGAGCGAAATCCTTCTACATCAGGCCTCGAAGAAAGCCTTTGACGAACTCTCTTACGACAAAGGGAAAAAGATTCCGTCCATCTCTTCCCTGTGCACGAAGTACGACGCCGCGCTAGACGAAAAGAAGAGAGCCTGCGCGAAATAAAAGCTGAAATGCGAGAGCTTTTGGCGGCTCAGAGTTATGCGCATAAAAAAATAATGTCCAAATTCCCATATCAAATCAGCATATTCAATCTGCACCGGATTAAATCGCGGTGCATTATCATATGCTAAGCATGCCTAAATAAAGAAGACGACGCCTTGCCTTTCACGAAATAGCCCGCCGATTTTTGAAGAGCTTCATCTACAAAGGCTTTGCCCGCCGATAAATGCGTTAGATTCGACTCTAGGCGCAAGCGCGATGGCATGGAGACGTCTTTAGCGGATGCCAATCCCATGGCTGGCGCCGAATGGGAGAGAGGCTTGATTTGCTGGAATGGCTGCAAAAAACCTGTGGCCTGAAAGAATGTGATCCAATATTATTAGTGCATGGTGATTTCAAGATTGGATCCTTTTACTCCTCGCATTATTTTTTCTACGCGCAACTCTCGTTATGTTGGGCTGAACATAAGCAGAGCAATATAGATCGTCTGCTGAACATCTCCTGCCATGACCGCGAACGCGAGACCGGACGCGCTGACCTGCAACCTGCTTGAGGAAACAAAAATAGCATAGCTATTCCGACAGTTTGCAAAGCGACTGTCAATTTGAATAATTTTGTCGTTAATTCTGTCATATTTATCCATATAGTTTATTAAAATATAAACATTATCTAAGAATTATGAGAATAAATTGATAAGTTTTGCAAGTTTAAACATATATTCTCTTCAATTTTGAACTTTTCTGCAAGAATTTTATGCTCTTTTGACTCGTGAATAAATCAAATAGAGTTGTCGGAACAGTTCCAAAATAGCCGCTGCGCTGCGCAGCCGTCCCCGCAACGCGGGGGCGGCTAAAAGAGATCCGGGTTCTCTCTGCGCATACTGGCCCCGTGGAGGCTGGCATGCCCAGCTTGCTAAACCGATTGAACGAAATAATCGTGGGATTAAGCTTTATTTCTATGAATAAATAATGAAGCAAATGTAAAATTTAACTGATAATCCCTTTTGCTATTGTAAATTGCCTAATATTGGATTAAAATAAGAATGTTACTGGTTAGAGGCGCTGCAACTTTCTCAGGAAATCAAAATAGGCATCGATGGAATATAAAATCTTATTGCAATGCTAAAGTTTGATATTACCAACAACCGATTCGAATTAGGTAGAGGCTCTGCCGCGTATTTCTGAGCAATCAGGATATGCGCTTGTTGCCATGCGTCAGAAAAGTTGCAGGCTTTGGAAAGAATTCTACGAAAGGAGGTTGCAGGGCAAGCAGGCGGATTTTTGCCGCTTTCCCGTCGCCAAGCCCTGCAAGCCAAGCATGAAAAAATATCTATGGGCCATTGCGGCCGCAACGCTTTTTTTCGGATCTTACACGGCCTTGTCGGCCGAAGTCTCCGACGAGATCGTTACCCCGAACAAGCTGACTATAAACTGGCTGAACTCGTCACGCCCCAGAACAACTATAGACACTTTCCGAATACGCGGATACAATGTGGCTCAGCTTCGCACGTTGGTAGGAGCTTGCGGCGGGGCGATCGCCCAGCTAAAAGATCAAACATACCAAATTGAAAAATCTGACGAGAACAAAGTGGATTTCGTTCCAATAAGCTTTTCTGGCACAACCTCGGTGAAGACTCAGTTCAACGTCACTCCCATCAGGGATGTACGCGGGCGGCTCATTACCCCGAACCAACCCGGCTGGGTCTATTTGACGAGCTACCAATACAACTGGGGAAGCCTGAGAGACATACTCCGAGCGCTTGATCTTGAGATCGCCGCCTATACCGACAATCCCGCAAGCGCAAAGACCTCTGTCGTCATCGCTCCGGCGGGAGCCTCATCTGATCCTATGACGGCGTACATAGCAAGCATGACGCTTGAGGAGAAGATAGGCCAGCTCTTTAATGTGAGGGCGAATGAGAGCGATCTTGATGTCGTGAGCAGGTTGCGCCTGGGAGGAGTAACGCTCTTCGCTGAAAACATGCGAACTCCTTCTCAAACGAAAAGCCTCTGCCAGAAATATCAGTCGAAAGCAGAAATTCCTCTTATCATTGCGGTAGATGAGGAAGGCGGAAGAGTTTCAAGGCTTAATAATATGAATGGCAATAAAGCCTACAAAAGCGCCAGTGAAATCGGCAAGACCAAAGATCCAAGCAAAGCCGAGGCTTCCGCTGAGAGAGCAGGAAAAGAGCTTCTGTCTCTAGGCATAAATATGGACTTTGCGCCGGTAGCGGACATTTGGTCAAACTCCGCGAACACAGTTATAGGAGACAGAGCTTACGGAACTACTGCCGCGGAAGTCTCGCCAATGGTCAAGGCGGCTGTGAAAGGCTTTCATAATGCCGGGATACTCTCCTCAATAAAGCATTTTCCAGGGCACGGAGATACAGCCGAGGATTCGCATATGGAAAGAGCTGTGTATAATCATGATTTGGATAGGCTCAAAAGCTCTGAGCTAAAGCCTTTTCAGGCTGGCATAGATGCCGGGGCCGACGCAGTCATGGTAGGGCATATCGCGGCGCCTAAGATAACGGGCAATAATATGCCGGCGGACATGCTGCCGTTTTTCATGAAGGACATTCTACGGGATGAGATGGGTTTTGACGGGCTGATAATAACCGATGCGCTTGACATGGGGGGTGTGGCGCAGGAGTTTGGATCCGGGGAGGCGGCTGTAAAGGCCTTTCTTGCCGGCGCTGACATACTCCTTCTTCCAAAAGATGTTGACGCAGCTTTTAAAGCTGTTGAAAATGCGTGCAAAGACGGCAGGATTTCAGAAGATAGGCTTAATGAGTCCGTAAAGCGCATACTCTTAAAAAAAGAGAAGCTCGGATGGAGCATTAAGAATTAGGAGTCCGGGACACGCCGTATTCACAGATATACTGCTTTGCATTGGATAGTTCCGATTTTGATGTCGGATTATACAATTAGTGCGAAATGTGGATATAGTCATTTCGCACCCTTCAATGGACTCTCAGGCGTCAAAATCGGTGCATTTGACTGCAAAGAGGTATATACTGATGCTCTGGGAAAGCTTTTGTTTTGGGGCCGGATTATCCAATGAAACATTGTATAATCCGGCCTTTAATATAAATCTTCCAAGGCGAATCATCATGGTGGACGCCTCGCCGCTTGACTAAACTCACCCGCCGTCGATTTTAAGGCCCGGCGGAGCCTGTGACGCGGCCGAACCAGATGCGCTCTACTCGGCCATTTGATGGATCGTCATAATAAGCGGGACGGATGCGGACGTCTTCAGCAACGAGCGTTTATACTGGAGCGCTTCAGTTTCTTTCTGCGTTTTAGCCTTTTCGGGCATCGTCTTCTGATCAGCCCATACTATACTGATTTGCAGTCGAATGTACCTATTTTGAGGTCTGATTATCTATTTTCAAGTTGCGAAAAGCCGATATCAATCGCACTCATTGCATAGTCCAACCTCAAAATCAGAACTTTCCAAATCAAATCAGTAAAATTTGCTTTGAAATCCTGTAAAGGTACATAAGGTTGAAAATCTCTGACAGAAACTCCGTGTAATGCGATAAAATGTTGCGTTTTAGAAAGTTTCTAATTTGGATATTGCTTCAGCAGCGCACCACTCAATGGACAGTCAAGCTTCAAAAAAGGAACATTTAATGAAATGCGGTATAGATACTTCAATTGCACATTAGTATATTGGATCCGAATGCATGAAACGTTGCTTTATACACAAGCGTGAGTCTCCGCGCGTCGAAAAGCGCAACCGGAAGACAGCTTGCTATAACATGCTACAACTCGCATATGAAGCTTTTATCAATGGCTGCCATGATCGCAAGCCAAGCTTGCAGCTTGATTATATAGCGAGTGCGATTGATATCGGCATTTCGTACCGCTCAACTGATAATCTATACCGGTGGTTTGCAGTCGAATGCACCTATTTTGGAGCTTCATTCTCCGTTGAGACGTGTATAATCAAGTTCTAAAATAGGAGCTTAACATTTTCGTCGGTACGGGAAAATAGGGCCCGCGCAAAACTAGGAGGAAAAAATGCTCAAAATACTTAGGTCAATGAGGAAGAAAGGACTAAAACCTGTAAATGACGCCTTAGCAGAAAAACTTGACAGATTATTCAGAGATCACTTTTCCAGGATTCCAGAACCTGATCTTATACGTATAATAAGCAAAGGATACGGCATGGACCTTCCTCTGGACGGCAAGCTGGCCCTTCTCAATACGGAAGTCTTATTTGGTGGAGAAGCTGAATTTGAAGCTGATTTCTGCATTGGATATACGCATCATTCCCTGCAATATGCGAGAAATTTTCTTATAGAGGTAGAACGCGACGGTGACACTCGGCTGATGATTCGCCTGATAAATTACACAATAAATGGTTCGCAGAAGCATGATGGAATCGCCTGCGAAAGAAAAACCGCAGTTAGTCTGCCACAGTCAGCCATAATATACACATATAGCCATGGTGAAATTCCAACCAGGCATCTTGTTATGCTGCGCTGACGACTGAGGGGAGGTCGTCCGCAACTCTCTTGAAGAGATGGTGTTTCAAGAATATGCACATAGCTTCAAAAAGGATAGTTAGACAGACACAGCTTTTTTGAGAAGCAAATGCATAAGTTTGGCATTTTCCAATTGAGCGGTTCCAAAGGCTTGCGATGAAGCCGAGGTTCGCGAGAAGATGTTGAAAGATATGCCCGAAGAATGCGAGAGCTTGCCAAGAGCGTCTGCTGAGTATACTGCTTTTCATATAAAATCATCTTTTTTGGAGCTTGATTATACAGCGAGTGCAAAATGCCGATATCGGCATTTCGCACCACTTAATGGATAATCAAGCTCCAAAAAAGTAACATTTGATGAAAAGCGGTATATCAGAAGAAGGAATGCTCAAATCTTCAAAATAGGCGGCGCCGTATGCAAATCAATATAAGGCTGCGCTTGCTACGAACAACAAGCAGAAGATGCCGAACGAGGTTTGAGCGGGTCGGCTCTAGGCTGTTTTTGGCCTTCACGCCTATCTAGCAAGGAGCTCTTGAAGCTTTAAAAATCCAGGTTTCTATTTATAGAACTCATAGGCCTTCTCAAGGTTTATGAGTTTTTTCATCGTGGCTTTGAAAAATGCCGTCCTCCAAACGCACCGAATATTTCTTCGCCAATATACGCCTCGCCTTGACCAGCTATACTGTACTGCTTTTCATATAAACCCCTATGACGCTGGGCTTCACCGCCAATGGTGAAAATATTAAGTCAATTGTGTGTTTTGAGGCATGGACAAATATCCATAAAATGTATTTTCGTATTAAATCACCTTTTTTGGAGCTTGATTATACAGCGAGTGAGAAATGCATGTACCGGCATTTCGCACCACTCAATGGATAATCAAGCTCCAAAAAAGGAACATTTGATGAAAAGCGGTATGATTTGCATTAAAAGTATCGATCTCGGAGTATGATTATCCACTTTCAAAGTTCGAAATGACGATATCAATCGCACTCGCTGGTATATAAATATAACCCAAGCGGACTGTGGGCGCCGATCCTTCCTTATTTTTCAAACTGATCCATCTGGCCTTGAAAAAAGGCCAACCCAAGCCGCCACTCAACTTTCTGCCTCCGAATGTTTTGAAGCAGGCTTCCTTTATTGCTGAAATGCCGTAGGCGCGTTTCAAAGTCCATGATATAATTCTCGACATTCTTCTCTGCGCAGCTGAGCTATATCTATAGCTACGCCTTTGTACAGGCTTATAATCCCCTCCAATCCTGCCCTTGCGAAAACTTCTGCGCTTCCAAGCCTTTTTTAAAATCTCATCCTCGTCTCCAGACAAAGCCAGAGATTGCGAATCTTGCTTCTGGCAAAGATAATTCAGGGCCTTTAATTTTAGCCTTGCCTGCCTTGCGTCCATCGACGAAAACGCAGTCTTTAGCAATGTATAATCAATCTCATAAATCGGAGCTTTTGAGTACATCTCTGACATAGCCTTTAATCTTTAGAGGCAAAGAGCTGGTTGCGGCTACTTCCTTAAGGTATTCTCGTCCTTTATACTCTAGAGATTACATGTGGTTAATTGCATAAGATGATTTCATAGGAAATTCAGTGCATTTTGCGTTTTGCCCTGATAAGTTGAAAGTATAGAATTTCATCTATCCTTACGATAATCTAGGCGCTTTTGATTAGCACATGAAATTGCCTTTTTTAGATCCTTGATATGACGCAAAGGACAGCCAAGCTAAAAACAGGATTATTCGCGTGAAAATCTGCATTCCACTTCTATGACGATATGCTTCATCACTAAAATAGGTACATTTGAATGCAAATCGTCGGTATAACTTTATTTCATTTAGAGTACTGAGGCGCAAAGGGTTCCGGGTTTGGTTCTGATTGAAAAATGCTTCAATGGATAATCCAGAATACGCGCAACGCTTCGCATAAGCATATAAGAAATCAGCGCAAATGACGGGCTGGGGCATTATTTGCAATTTAATGGTGAAAGAGCACTTTTACTCAATTTCTAATATTTATCCAATAATCTAAGCATATATTAATACATCCTTCAGAACAAAGCTGCAGAGCAGACGAATTCGACGACAAATATGGCGTTGCAGCCCAACAGCGGCAAACCTTTTAAATCCAAAATGAGATCAGTCAAAAGACATCATTTTACATCAATATACAACAAATGAAAACATTATAATTGAATAAATTAAGTTTTTGAAGTATACTCATGTTATATGGCGCAAGATGCGCAGAGAATAATTTGGCAACATGCTTATGTTTTCATGTGGAAGGCATCTTTAGCGGCCATTCGCCTTTGCGAAGAATAGCCGCTTTTTCCCTAATATCTTCTTTAGCCAACCAGGCGGCTGGAGTTCGATAAGCATCTGAGAATATGCTGATGCGTTTTGAAGACGATTGATGCGTGAAGGCCCGCCATAGGCCGACTGCATAATCGGAACTCTCCAATGAGCATCAGTGTGAATAGTTCGTACTTGCTTCAAGGGTTGCAAACCGCAGCGAAATCCATGAGGCGCCGCTGTAAAAAAGGAGGCTGCGCTGGTAATGAGAAGCAAAAGGAAAAAAAGAAAGGCTCAAAGAGCCTTCAGGTCATTCATCATAAACCGGCTGATTAGAGCGACTCTTTCCGCGCTGGCCGCGCTGTTATTAAGCATAACGATTATAAACGCCGGAACGAGATTTGAGTACACGCCAATAGAATTCCCAAAGCATACGGAGGAGCCTGCTGAACCGAGTCCCGCTTCGACTCCTTCTCCTACTGCTCCGACGACGGCGCCAACTCCAACGCCGACCCCTGAGCCGACGCCTCCTCCAGAGGATGAGGTGAATGCCATCGCCAGAGTGCTTTCTGGGGAGTGCTATGAAGGAAACCCGGAGGACAAGAGGCTGGTTGCTGAGGTGATTGTCAACCGCGCGAGCACGGGCAGATTCGGCAAATCAATCATTGCCTGCATTGAAGCTCCAAATCAGTTTATGGGCTACTGGAACCCGTCGCGCAAGATCAGTGAGAATGACTTGGAAATAGCGACTCAGACTTTGATAGACTGGTATGAGAACGACTGCAAAAAACTGAGCGATATATTGTATTTCTCATCAGGAGCCAACCGGCAGAATGTTTTCAGGTAAAATATGTTTGCCGCAACTTAGAGATTTTAAGCTTCACAAGTACATAGCTGTAAATCGGCCTGTCGCTTTGCGCAAAAACTACGTTTGTTTGCTTGCGAAAACTCAAGGTGCTAGCCATGGGAAATGAGAACTATGGCAATGTCAGGAGAGTTAAGGCTCGTTGAAGTCTACTGTTTACGAAAACCTCCAGAATTAAGTGATGCAGCATCGTCAGTGGACTTGTTTTCTAAGAAAGGCCCTTTGATGCCATAAGATTATTGTGAACGAGCTGGATGAGAAAGCCGGCATTTCTATCGAGCAGCTCAAGAAGGCGGAGAATTGCGCTGGAAGCGGCGTTGAAGCGCTAAGCGCCTTGAGGCCTGCAACAGAGGAATATACTATTTTAAGTACCTTTGACTGCAAATCGGTATACCATGCGTAGCATGCACAAAATGGATCATAAATGTCAGGCGGCGTGATGACAATGGAATTTATGCCGGTCAGAAATCTTGGAACTAATCCTCAAGATGTCTGGAACGCCGTAAAACGAGACGTGGAAGCGGTCATTACAAATGGCCGTCCCGGTGCGCTTATGATTGATATTTTCGACGGAGACGTTTTGAAAACCCTAATAACCCCCCCCCCGCTATGCGGGGGAGAGTGAAAAAAGCGGTGGCGATGCCAAAAGCGGCAAGAGTATGCGTTGGGAAATTGCCATAGCAAAAACGTCTCAGGATGCTTTTATTTTGCCATTTTCATGCGCTTCCTGACGATCACCTCAACGCATGGGATTGATATCTACTCATGCGTCCGGCTGGAAAACGCGAGGCCGGTCGCATACCGGGTGTCCTTCCGGACTTTCCGCAAGCATTCCTGCAAAATGGCGCCGCTGTTTACAATGTAGCGAATGCCGGCTACTTTCCTGCGCGGTGCTGGTCTTTTTGCCGAAAGAGACGGCGTCGGCAAAAAGATTGCAAAGCTCTTGGTCTGCGGCGTACAGTGCGTCCGCCATCGCCGATTCTCTTCGACCGATCCTCCGGATTGTGGCGGAGAGCTTGAAATAGCTGCAATTTCCTCCAAGGTGATATGCATTATCGCATTTCACCCTTTTTCATTTTCCTCTGGAGTTGTCGGGATCCTGTACAGATTTTCATTCAGTGATGTTTAAAGGTAATTTCTATGAAAATCAATATATACCTCTTTGCAGTCAAGAGTACCGATTTCGATGCCTGAGAGTCCATTGAAGGGTGCGAAATGACTATATCCACATTTCACGCTAATTGTATAATCCGACATCAGAATCTGAACTATCCAATGCTAAAGCAGTATAGGTGCGCGGACAGTAGCGCCTCGCACAGGCGCCTCTTGGCGTAGCGCCTCGCGAACGGCGCCGCGGCGGATCTTCTCAAGCTGCGGGTTTGCGTGGAGCATGCGCTTTCAAGCCATGCCGGATGTTGCAGGTCCAAGCTGCCAGTCAGTGAATCGAATGCCGCATCTTCAGGCGTTGTGCCATCTGCGTCAAGCGGAAACTCGAACAGCCTTTACACGGCGCTGTTGTGTTGGCGCTGAGACTCTTGGCTGAGGGTAGGTACAGTGCGTGAAATAACCGCCCGGCACCTCCAGGGGCGAAACCGTCCGCTTCTTCATTTAAAGTGCGACTCCGGAAATCGCGCCTGAACTTCCCATGCCCATCCTCGTACGACGCATATCTGGCCTATAGGCGCTTCTGCGTCTCCTTCAAGCCGTCGCGGCCGAGATAGGGCGCTTATGAAGTGGCGGCATCCAGGAAGCCCTGGCCTTCCGCCTCAGTTTCCTGAAAGAGGAAGCAATGAAGAGACGCCGCAGGCAATGAGGGCAATCTGACTTGGCTAGAGCATGCCTATGCCATTTTTCTTGCTTTGGCTTTTTGCAGCACTGGTCTTTCTTTGCGCTTGCTGAGGATGGTACAAAATAAATGTTTTATAATAGTGAAGTTAGAGTTAAAATATAAATTGCAGTAAAATCAAATATCAATAGGAAGGAGAAGGCTGCATGCTCATATTTTTGGCAACAAAAATATGACGGCATGACCGCAGCCGACAAAAACATGAACTTTTCACAGCTATCACAGAAACGCTATTCTGTCCGTTCCTACAAAAACGATCCCATTGAGCCTGAAAAGCTCAATGAAATCCTGGAGGCTGGAAGACTGGCGCCTACAGCCTGCAACAACCAGCCGCAGAAGATCATTGTCGCAAGGAGCGAAGAGGCCCTGCGCTGGATTGATGAGGCTACTCCTTGCCGATTCGGAGCGCCTGCGGTCTTGATCGTGTGCTACGACAAGGCCAAGTGCTGGTCTAGAAGCTTTGACGGGGAGAAAAGCGGCGAGGTGGATGCCAGCATTGTCACGTCGCATCTGATGCTACAGGCCGAAGATCTTGGAATCGGAAGCGTTTGGGTCATGTATTTCGACCCTAAGGCCATCATCAAGAATTTCAGCCTTGACGAAAACATCGTGCCTGTTGCGCTTCTTCCGATCGGCTACCCTGCAAGCGACTCCGCGCCATCAGATCGCCATGGATTGAGAAATCCCTTAGAGAGTTCAGTTGCATTCATCTAGAAGGCTAGCAGGGCGCTCTGAAAGATAATACTGCATTTATACTGATTTGCATTGAAAGTTCCTATCCTGGAGCTTGATTATTGAAATGGATAATCAAGCTCCAAAATAGGCGCTATTGACTGCAAATCTGTATATGGATCTTATATATCTCTGCGGCTCAGCGAAGCATGGCGTCGGGGGTGCAGAATGCGGATGCAAGGATCAACTCCTTAAGTGCGTGAATCAATGATGTTTTTAATGAGCGAATCAAAGTATTTACATGTACGAATCAATGTTGTACGAATCAACGCTTTAATTCGGTTTTAAGCCTGAATTCCCAGGGGAGGGCGCTCGGCAGAGCTGGCTGCCGAGCAACAAGCGGCTTGAAGGAACCAAAAATCGACTTAAATTGAGATGTGAAGATCGAAATTTTACCCTTGCATCTAATTAAACTGTTTTAGACAATTTCAGCCATTAATATCAGTTCCCTTCTAAGCTTTAGCTGAAACCCACTACCCAAAATTTATATCTACACCCCGCGAAATCAAAGGAACTTGACATTAATTGAGCAATGCTGTATAATATGAGCAGATAAGCGAAGCGCAAGGTAGCGTATTGCGCTATGGCTTAAAGCCCGAATCGAAATGGGCTGATGAACTCGGGGGGCGCCTAATGGCCAAGAGAGGGAAGAAAAGCGATGGAGCAGGCA
>JAISZB010000195.1 GCA_031269465.1 Clostridiales bacterium
GAAAACGCCCCGGGTGGAGACTCGCCGGGCGCTATTCATCATTTCAAACAATTTATATTACATTTATATCGCTTTTTTGTGCATTTTTGATTCGAAATTTCTTCATGTGGAGAGCCTGCTCAATTTTCCACCTGTTTCTTCCGGCTTTGCATAATATAGGGCAGAATTTCTTGGATATAGCCATAACCAGCCTAATAGGATCCTCCAGTACATTCTGAAATCAAGCCAATTTTTGAAATATGTTAAAATGTTTTTATATATCTTAAATAATATATATTAGTGAATATATGAAAAAATATCCAAAATACAGTTTTATTCAGAGCTGAGCCTAAACACCATTCCATCCGTTAGGGGTTTATAGTCTGCCGTTCCTGCTGGAATAATGTAGTCTTTAATCTTGCTGTAATTTTCCAAGCCTAAAAACGGCGGCATAATGCTGTCGACAAACTCTTGACTGCAATGAAGCCGATAAAGGGCGTCGTCTGCGGGGTTTAGATAAACATCATCAAAAATATGCGCGCTGGTAGCGTGGTCGATGTGACCGTGGGTTAAAAAAACCTTCAAGGGCTTATTTGTCAACTTTTTGACATACTCTTTTACATTCCCGATGCCGCAGTCGGCATCAACTAGGGCGGAATTTCCTCCGCCATCGATTAAATACATAAACTCGTCGGCAAAGCTGGATATTCTTGTAATTCCGGGCAAAACATTTTCGCTTTGGAACAGTTCCATATATTCATGACCCCGCTTTCTCTTCTCGTTCTTTCAAGTCTTTTATAATCTTCGGATATTCTTTGTCGAGTTTGTAAAAGAACATAACAGCAAAAATAATCACGGAAATTGCAAGCGGCATATAGATAAACCCGGCATTAACGGCAAAGATAACCTTCCCGGTCGCCGCCTTGCCAGCCTCATACCCCGCCCAAGCAAGCAGCTATCCGACAATGGCAACACTGAGACCATTGCTGATTTTCGCCGCGAATGTAGACACAGCATAGGCTGACCCGGTGACGCGAACGCCTGTTTTCCACAAACCATATTCCACCGTATCCGCTACTATGCCGAGCAGTACCGATGAGGCAAGCCCCTGTCCAAACCCGAGCAAGATAGATATGCCGATTTGCAAATTCACATTCGACCCCGCAAATATCCTTGCCACAAACGCGGCTATCAAGATAGACGTGCCGACTAAAAACGTTTTTCCTTTGCCGAGGCTTTTAATAAAGATAAATGCCATAATAAGCAAGACACGCATCGGGAGCATAGTCGCATTGGTAATAATCGGCTGATATTCACATCTCCTGGCACAACGGTGGAATAGTACAAACAAACGAGTTGACAAGTCCGCCGAATATCATTATAAGTACATAAGACAGGGTTATCATCAGCCAGTATTTGTTTTTGATAAGCGACTTAATCGCATCGAGCATTGATACCTCGCCTTTCCCGTCATCGCCCGAGTCAACAACCCTTTCCTTTGTCCCAAAGAACGTAAAGAAGTGAAAAACAAGCGCAATAGCGGCGAATAATGAGAACGTTAATGTCCAAGCGATTTTGTGCCGCCGAAGGCATCGACTATTTGAAGCGTGAACGAATTGACAATCATCTGTCCGAAAGTGCTGCCGAACATGGCGAAAATGCCTAGCATACCGCGCTCATTTTGATTTGTTGTCATAAGCGCGTTCATAGAGTTATGCGCGCAACTAATAGCGGTATATGTTATCGTGTTTAGAAGGTTATAGGTCGCAAACACGAAAATATACTGCGATGTGCTTCCCCAATCCGATGGGACAGAGAATAGCAGCAAGCTTGCGATTGCATATGGAATAACTGAGCGAAAAACCCAAACTCTCGCTTTTCCGTGTTTTTGGTGCGGTCAATGATCCCATTAGCAGGTCGGTGATACTGTCGAATATCTTAGATGAGAAAATAATTGTCCCGATAATCCCGGCGTTCAAGCCGACTGCATCCGTGCAGTAAAAGAGCAGGGATGTGGCAATAGCGGCGTAGATAAACGCCGAGCCCATATTGCCAAGACCATACGCTCCGCGTTAGGTGATGCTTAGTTTGGCGTCCGAACTCAAACCTTTTTTGAACAGATTCATTTTGGCTTCTCCTTTTACAATTTATTTCACTTATTTTTATTCAAATTCTTATCCAAAAACCGAATCGCTAAGTTAAACCATTTGCTCACATCTCTGTCGATAAAATCATCGCCGCTCCCGGACTGCTCTGTTGCCAATGACATACCGTGAACGCCGCTTTGAAATATATGAAGTTCAAAGGGAACATAGTGCTCTTTAAGTTTCATGGCATAGAACAAATTCTGCTCCATATAAACAAGTTCGTCTGTCGAGGTTTGCCAAATAAAAGTCGGTGGAGCATTCTTTGTTATATGGCGATAAGGACTGGCGTTTTTAAGCATTTCCTCCGTCAGATTAACACCTACGGATATTTGCTCGAACATAGCGGTAATTGCGGTTTTCGGTCCAGGCATACTCGCCGTGAACTCGTCCTTCGCCTTGTCTTTGCTAAGATACTCGCGTTGAAGAAGATAATCGGTCAGCGGATAGCAAAGAACGGCTGCGTTCAGTTTGAGTTTTTCAGACGGCACGCCAAACTTTTCGCGCATATAGTCCTCATGCCACTGCGTCGAGAGGGAGGCGACAAGATGTCCGCCCGCAGAAAACCCCACAGCGCAGATTTTATCGGGGTCAACGTTCCATTGGGCGGCGTTTTCGCGAACAGCCAAAACCATTTTCGCAAGGTCGAACACGGGTATGGGATAAATTGGCTCCCCGTTTAATTTGGTTGTATATTCAATAACAAACGCCTGATAGCCCTTTGCCAAAAACGCTAGGGCAACGGGTTCTTTCTCGCGGTCGCTAATCCCCATATACGCGCCGCCGCCGCAGACGATAATCGCCGGGCGTTTTCTGCCGTCTTCAATCTCGAGGGAGTTGTCTTGAAGATATGCGGTATATGTGAGATTTTCGTTATCTTCCCATAATGTTTCTGTAATTATTCTCATTTTTCTCCTTTTCTCCTTATCCCTTTACAGAGCCTGCAGCCATGCCGTCCACAATTTTTTTGTTAAAGAATATAAACAGCAGAAGTATCGGCACGGTAATTAAAATAATGTCCGCGAATAAAAGGTTGTATTTGTTTGAGAACTTGCCCATAAAGTTGTATAGTGTTAATTGTATTGTAGCGTTTTTTGTTCCCGGCAGAAAATATAGCGGGTTTACAAAGTCGTTAAATACATTTATCGCCGAGAGAATAGTCACCGTAGAAGTAATGGGTTTTAAGAGCGGGAATATAATGCTCGCGAATATGCGAAGCTTTCCGCAGCCGTCAATCATAGCCGCTTCCTCAATCTCGCGCGGAACTGTCCCCATATACCCGCGAAAGAGCATAGTCGTAAATGGGATGCCCAGCGCGATTTCCACAATCACCATGCCGGGAATTGTCTTGTAGATGCCGACCGACTGCATAATCCAGATTGTCGGCAGGATAGAGGGCGGTATCATCAGCCCGGCGAGGACAACCGCATTGATTATCTTTACCGGCTTGTCGTTGCGCCTTTGGATTGTATACCCCGCCATAGAGCAGACGATAATCAGTCCGACAACCGAAAAGGCGGTTATTATAACGCTGTTGAAGAAGGCGCGGATAATGAGGTAATCTTGATTGGCAAACGCCTGCTTGAAGTTCTCCGCGATTTGGAATTTATCAGGCCAGCTTATATTGAGCAATCTTGCCTCTTTATCGGTCTTGAACGAATTGATAACCAAAAAGTACAGTGGCAGCCCGAACACAAAAAGCGCAATGGCGACGACAATAATGTCGGCGAGGATGGTTTTTCGTTTTCTGCTCATCAAGCATCCAACTCCTTACTGGTCAGGTATTTGAATAACGGGAAGGCGATAACTGCAATTAGGACGAACATAATAACGTTTCCTGCCGTGGACAGCCCATAGAACCCTGCGGCATACTGCTTGTAGATAACCGATGCCATTGTGTCGGTGGCGAAGCCCGGGCCGCCGCCTGTCATGGACCAAATAAGGTCAAAGGTTCTCATGCCGCTTATAAAGGCTAAAATAATTACAGAATTGATTGACGGCCGGCATAGTGGGACTGTTATGTGCGCGAATTGCTGTAACTTTGTAGTCCCGTCAAGTGACGCCGCCTCATAATAGTCTTTTGATATTGCCAAAATCCCTGCGATATAAATAACCGTCGCAACGCCCACGCCTTTCCAAACATCAACCATAATGACAGAGTAGAGGGCAAGACTTCTGTTGCCGAGCAGGTCAACGCCGTGTATGCCGATGGCATCGAGGACTTTGCTGAACAGACCTTTGGAGGGATGCATAAGCGCGGAGAATATTATACCCACGGCAACCGTACTTATTAGGTTCGGAAAAAACACAATCGAGCGAACAAGATTTTTTGTGCGAATTTTTGACGTTAAAACTATCGCTAGAGCCAGCCCTAGAATCACTTTTAGCGCGCAGGTTAAGACAGCATATATAAAAGTGTTTGATATGCCTATTCTTAAAGAGTGTTCGGAAAAGAAATCCACAAAATTTTGCAACCCTACAAAGCGAAAACTTGTAAAGTTCCATACCGTCATGCTAAAAAAGAAAGATATAAGCGTTGGCAGGATAAAAAGTCCGCAGTATATTACAATCAACGGGATAAAAAAGCACAGGGAATATATGCTTTTCTCTTTTTTAATCCTAATTTTCTCCATAATGCACCTCGTGTTTAATTATGATGATATGCCATTAGGGCGGGAGCATTCCCCGCCCTTGATATTCAAAGGATTATTTTATTCCCAACCGGGGAGTCCTAACTGAACCGCCATCTTCTTGCAGTCGTCGTCGTAGGTTTTCGCAGCTGTCACGCCGTCCATAGAGCCGCTCATCGCCTCGACAGAAATTTGGTCGCAAGACGTGCCCTTTAACTGCGTCTCAAATTCAAGTGCAAGCCCGGTTTTGCCCTCGTCAAAGTAGGATTGCAGTTCAAGTATGCCTTTGTAAGAATCTTCCGGGAGCGCGACGCCCTTGATGAGATAAGGGCCGTCCGCCGCCGCGTTCGTCTTGAAAACATCCATACCCTCGCCGGACACATAGAAGTTGATGAATTTAAGCGCCGCCTCAACATTTTTGCTCGCCTTGTTGACATACATGCCGTTGGGCATCCAAACAGTAAATCCGTTTACATTCGCGTCATCGCTCGGAATCGGGAACATTCCAAAATCATCCGGTTCATAGCCAAGAGCGTCGGCATATGCGAAAAACTGGCTTGTCATAGCCCAATGCACAGGTCCTCTTTCGTCGGTTTCTCCCATCATCACCATCCCGTCATTGACTGTAGTTCTCATAAAATCGCTATTGAGATAGGGCTTAACATCGCTTATTTTCTCCCAAGAACGCAACGCCGATTTTGTTGTTGCAACCTTTGCTTTGCCGGACTCAAAATCCTTAGCAAAGTCCGGATAATCCGCTTCGACATTATAGTTATCTGCAAGCACGATATACTGCGCCGACCAAGAATCGCCGCAGGTGCCAAGCAGCGCTTCGTATCCCGCCGCTTTGCAAGCCTCTAAGTTTTCTTTGAACTTCGCCCAGGTGAGCGGAATTTCAAGCCCTAATTTTTCGTAGACTTTTTTATTGTAGATAAACCCTCCGACAAAACTGCTGTTTACGGGAACTCCGAATTGCTTTCCGTCTACCTCGACCGCTTTTTTGAAGTTATCGTCCACATTTTCCATAGACGGGTCGTTAGTTATGTCCACAAAGTATTCTGTGGGATTAAGCGACAATAACTGCGCGCCAGAATTGAAAATAAGCAAATCCGTCATTTCACCTGCGGCAAGACGGGTTTTAACTGTATTGTCCCCCTCAGAGCCGTTGGCTTTGTTTTCGAGTTCGATTTTTATATTGAATTTTTCGAATGCCTCATCTGACACCGAGTAAAGCGCGTTGCCATAAGTTTCTAGCCAGTTTTGATCTACAAGCAGTGATAACGTTACTGTTTCGCAGGACAATTTAACGCCCATTACATAATGCGTTAACTGGTGTTTTGTGACGTACACAATGTAGCTTTGCTTAATTGGAATAAGCTGTAATTGTCGAATCGCACTAAATAATTGAATAAATTACAATCGCTCTCCAAGTCAAAATTAAATGATATTTTTTGCTGAATCAAATCGAATTCGACAAAATATCAACTTAAAATTGATTCAATTTAATGAAATTTAATT
>JAISZB010000218.1 GCA_031269465.1 Clostridiales bacterium
GGCGCCTTCGCCGCCACCAGACCCCAAGACCGCCTCGCCTGCGGCTTCGGCGGTCTTGGGGTCTGGTGGCCCCTGCTCCTACGTCTTCCACTTGGGTAAAGGAAAAAAATCCCTATGGCGACTGTTGCATTTGATATAGCAATTTATATTTTATTTTCAAAGGGACTCGTTCCTTTATCATTCTGCGGAATTACAGGCAAATGAGGCTATTTTAGAGCTTTATGCCAATTTGCAATCAAATGTATCTATCAGGTAGCTTGATTATCCATTGGAAGGTACGAAATCCGGTCTCGTCATTTCGCACTGGATGGATAATCGAATTCTATGATCAGAACTTTCAGATATGCAAATCAGTATATACCGTTTTTCATCAAATGTTCCTTTATTAGCTGATTATCCATTGAGTGTTGCGAAATGCCAATTTCGGTATTTCGCAACACTCAATGGATAATCAACAAAAAAAGGTTTTAGTACGAAAATACATTTTATGGACATTTGTCCATGCCTCAAACACACAGATGGCTTAATATTTTCATCCTTAGTGGTGAAGCGAAGCTTCATAGGGGTTTATATGAAAAGAAGCAGTTTATCAAGCACCAAAATAGGATATTAAATTCAAATCAGAATCATATACAGGCCTCGCATGATTTAGCATTTCCAAAAGGCGAAGACATATGCCTCTCATTTGAAATTTAAAGTTTTAAGCGCAATGCTATACCAATTTTCATCAAATGTCCCTTTTTTGTTGATTATCCATTGAAGCCGGTATAATCAACAAAAAAGGCAGTTTTCAATGAAAATCAGCATATATAGCTGTTTTTATACCGATTTGCGACCAAATAGCAACCAAGAAAATTCATATGAGAATAAGTTTATACTGATTTGAAGATGAATGCTGATATTGCGGCCTGATTAACAATTAAGGCGTTTGATGCCCGACCCAATTTCTGAATTTTCCTGCGCAAATCAGCATATAAAACCTCCACGCTAAAGAAAAAACCCCGCATCGCGGGGTTTTTTCTTTGGGTTCAGCCCTTTACAGCTCCGCCTGTCACTCCGCCTACGTAATACTTCTGCATATTGATGAAAAGTATCGTGATAGGTATGGCGATCAAGACAGCGCCTGCGCAGAACCTGGTGAAATACTGGTACAGCTGTTCCCTGGCTGTCATTTTGTAGAGTCCTACAGCCAGAGTGTAGTTGGCGTAGTTGTCTTTCATTATGACGCTTGCCAGGATGTAGTCCGCCCATGGAGCTATGAAGGCAGTAAGTATCGTGTAAGTGATTATTGGCTTTGACATGGGAAGGATAATTTTGTACATCAGCTGGAATTTGGTGCAGCCATCCAGCAAGGCCGCCTCATCAAGGGCAACGGGGATTGTATCAAAGAATCCTTTTTGAATGTAGTACCCCATTCCAGCCCCGCCTGAGTAAACTAGAATCAAGCCCAGAAGAGACTCGGAAAGTCCGATCGATTTCAGTATATGATAAATTGCTATCATGGACATGAATCCAGGAAACATGCCCAATATTAGAACCAGATTCATCATGAGCTTCTTGGTGGAAAAGCGGAGCCTGCTGAAGGCGAAGCTTACGCCAAGAACAAAAACGGTTGAAATAAGGCAACTGAAAACCGCCACGATAAAAGAGTTCATATACCATCTCGGATAATTAAACTGCTCTGTTTCCGAGAATAGCCTGATATAATTGTTTAGCGTCAAGCCCTTAGGGAGTATGTATGGCGTAAGGGCGCCAGGCTCGGCTCTCAGCGAGCAGAGGACAAGCCATACAAGGGGCAGTATCCATACAATGGAAAGAAAGGCTAGAATGATATAAGTTGCTATTAGTCCAGGGGTTAACCTTGCGTCGTTTTCTTCCATTAGGAAAACTCACCCTCCCTTTGAACAGATGCAGATCTGTTGTAAGAAACAAGAGCCATGGTCGCGCTGAACACGAAGACCAAGATGCCTATCGTGGATGCGAGGCTGTAGTTCTGTTCATTTACAGTCAGCTTGTAGAGCCAAGTAACCAGAAGATCCGTCTTTCCGGCTTGATAGTAGCTCAAAGTCGGCGGACCGCCGCCTGTCAGGAAGTATATGACGTTGAAGTTGTTTATATTTCCAATGAAGGTGGTAATCAGATAGGGGGTAGTTACAAAAAGCATATGCGGCAAAGTGATGCTCATAAACATCTGAAGCGGGTTTGCTCCGTCTATCCTGGCGCTTTCATACATGTCTTCAGGTATGTTCATCAAAATGCCCGTAGTGATTAGCATAGTGTAGGGAACGCCGACCCAGATGTTAACGATTATGACGGTGACTCTCGCGACGTTTCCGTCAGTTAGAAACGGAATGAAGCTTTGGGCGTCCACAAGCCCGATCTGCCGCAGCAAGATATTTAAAGGCCCGGTGTCTTGAAGCACCAGTTGCATAAGAAGCAGAGACACGAACTGCGGAACGGCGATAGTGGACACGAAGAATGTGCGCCACATTTTCTTCAGCTTCAGACCCTTCTGATTTATCAGTATTGCGAGGATCATTCCCAATATATAATTGGTAAAAGTTGCAAAGAAAGCCCAAATGAGAGTCCACCCAAGAATGCCCAAGAAAGTCGTGGACCATTGGGGGTTTTCATAGAATACCGCTTTGAAATTGTCAAAGCCCACCCAGGTAAACAAATTTCCGGGCGGCTGATGATCTCTGTCGAAATTCGTAAAAGCCATGCAGATCATGAATATCAAAGGCAGTATCGTAAAAGCGAAAGCGCCGAATGCCGGAAGAGAGAGAACGGTCGTTTGAAGGTGGCCGTCAAGCATTCCCTTCAAGTCCTCTGTAAACGTCGACGGGGCTTTTTTATTCTCCAATGCGACCTGAGCGGCGTAAGCGGCTTTGCAACTCTTTAAGGCGGTAGCTACGAGGAAAACCAGCAAGAAAATGGATAGAACGCCGAATAACAGGATCTGCATCGAATTGTCGCCTTGCGTAATGTCGTAAATCTGAGTGGTTTCATTGAAAATTCTTTGTTGCGTCGCCTTGCCTAGACTGGGGAGCATGCCTATGAAGCCGAAGCCGGTTGAAAAAAAGTAAATTATATAGGCAAGCTCGATTAAGAAATAAAGAACCCCTTTGATTATCTGCCCGCGCAAAGCGCTTCCCAAGCCGAATATCACCAGAGAGAGCTTTGTGATTAAATCACCCTTAGTTATAGCTTCGCGAGAGTCAGAAAAAATATCTTGAATAACTTGGAGAAAAGAGCTTTTTTTCATTTACTCCCCACCTTTACCGCTTATTTAGGCTCTGGCCAGTCAATGAGAAACTTGTTCAGGCCGAGCTTTTGCCTGAGGAGGACTAAACATCCAATCCCTTTGAGGCCGCTTGAGTACATCAGTAAAGCTTCTTCATGCGCGCCTTTGATCCTGCCTCCCGGAAATCCGGATGCTCAAGGATTGGCGGGAGGCAAGATGCGTTTGGCTTAGCTTATGTTCTTGTTATAGAGACTCTGCGATATACCGCTTTTCATCAAATGTTCCTCTTTTTGCTGATTATCCATTGAATGGTGCCAAATGCCGAAATCGGCATTTTGCGCTCGCTGTATAATCAAGCTCCCAAAAAGGTAATTTTATATGAAAAGCAGTATAATTGGCGCCAGACTTAAATCGGGGACGGCGAATATGAAAATCTGGAATGCCGCTTGATTGAATGACTGCTTATCCACCCTAAGTCCATTAAAGGCATCCTTTGCTCCAGTCCGCGTTTGGAGAAAAAGAATGGCTTTTCATAAGCCTTGGGCAATCAGCCAGTCAATCCAATCCGAGCTTTACGCCTGTAGGTTTCGCTCCCCATTCAAGCTTGAAATAGCAACGCAAAATTCATTTTTCATTATGCTCTGTACGTGAGAGCCAAGCTGGGTCAAGGAAGCGAATGATCGCATCCTAAATTATATGCCATAAGCTTAATGCTAAGACGCCTTTTGCTTTTCAATATTCAGCCTTTAAGGCGCTTTCGGATATCATTAAGCGCAAAGGCGGATAATCATGCTTTTAAATAGATATAACGCTTTGCAGTCAAATGTGCCGATTTTGACGCCAGATTGTCCTCTTTCGCATTGTATAATCCAACATCAAAATCTGAACCATCCAATGCAAAGCGGTATATATCAAATGCAACTTAAATATAAGCCTCATTTATACTGATTTTAATGCAATGTTCCTTTTTTGGATTTTATTATATATTGAGCGGCGCTATATCGCTTTTCATCAAATGTTCCTTTTTTGGAGCTTGATTAACCATTGAAGCTTATATAAACAAGCTCCAAAAAAGGTAATTTTATATAAAAAGCAGTATAAATGTCGATATAATTAGCGCTATCTGTTTACTCAAGCTCCAAAAAAGCTGTTTAGTACGAAAATCAGTATATTATTGAAGCAGAAACGTTTTTGCTTAAAAAATGGACTTGATGCTGAGCAGAATGAAAAATGAATTTTGAAGCCGGCCTTAATTTTGATTTGCATATGAAAGTTCCTGTTTTGGAGATTGATTATACAAGCGAGTGCGTAATGCCTATAGGCATTAGTACCATGAAAGTGGATAATCATGCTTCAAAATAGGCGCCCTTGACTGCAAATCGGCATGCAAAAACCTTATTGAATAAAACGCAGCTCTCCTGACGCCGGGGTTTTAGCCTAGAACCGCTTTAGCCTAGAACCGCCAATGCTTCTTGCGCCTAAAAAGAAGCGCTGAAGGATGGGGCGGAGCGCCCCATCCGAGAGCGTTTAAGAGCTTGGACAATATCAAAGCGCTAAGCCTTAATTGGCCGTAAGCTTTAATAGTTTCGCGCTTCCCATTGCTTATGGCGTCATTTGCAGGTTTTTCCGCGATTTATCATTTGGCGCTGATTATTTGCTTAATTATTTTATGCTATTGGATCATAATTTTCTTAGGTGAAAACAAGGGTAATAGACTAAAAAGCAGGTTTTAAAAATCGAAGAATCCTTTTTACTGAGTAATCTGAGCTACCATTGCGTCAAGCTGCTCTTGTATGGACATGCCGTAATCCTTTGCTTCCATTGCTGTTCCAAAGGCTTCAGCAGGACCCCAGTATGAGCCGAGAACGTCTTTTTGGCTGGAGGCGAATGCGTACTGCGAGCCGAGAGCCGCCAGAGGGATATTGTCTTTTACTGCCTGGCTGGCCCCCGCATTCAAATTGGACGGGCCCATGCCTCTGACTTCGTATCTTTTTATTTGATTTTCTTCATTTATCAGCCATTCAGCCAGAGCCATCGCATCAAGCGGGCTTGCTGTGGAGGAGTTTACTCCAAGAAGCTTGAAGCCTGCGAAGCCGCCCATCTGAACTTGCTTGCCGTCAAGGGTGAAAGTCGGGAGCTTTGTAGCGCCGAAATTATCGCCCAATATGCCCTCTATTGCTGAAGCGTTCCAGATTCCTGAAACAGCGGCGCAAATAGTTGTTCCGATTCCGCTTGTAAGTACTGCGTCGTCGCCTGTATTAAAGGCTGGATCTGCTGTGAAGGCTTTTATCGCCTCTCCGACCTGCACGCCTGTAGCACTGTTGAAATCGCAGATCTGCTTTTCATCCGCTCCAATTTCAAGCTTGCAGCCAGCGCCCAGGAAGAAGGAGGCTATATAGTATCCATTTGAAACATCCATGAAAACTTTCTTTCCCGCGGCGTTGGCCTTTGCCATGATTCCATCAAGCGTGGCTACATCGCTGTCAGAGAGCACGCTCTTGTCATAGTACAGGAAGTATCCGTTGTCCGCAGTCATCGGGTATGCGTACAGCTCGCCGTTTATTTCGCAAGCTTCAATGGAGCTTGGCATATTGGCGGCTATGATCGCGTCCTTATTTCTTGTAACTTCATACAAAGCGCCCGCTTTTACGAGCGTGCGGATCTGATCGTTTGCAAAGACGAAAACATCAGCTGCCGCAGCCGGGTCTTCCAGAACTCTGGTAGCAGCGTCTGCCTCGCTTACAACACCCAGCTGAATGTCATATGTCTTGTCCGGATTTGCAGCTTTAAATGCCGCAACCATCTCATTTAGCATCGCTTGGTCTTCTTGGGAGCCCCATAATTTCAAAGTGACCGCAGCTGCCGCAGGGGGCGCCGCAGCGGTTGAATCCCCGCCGGTCCCGCTGTTGTCGGCCGTGCCTGGGGTTGTGCTCCCGTTGCACGCCGCCAGCATGCCGAACATAATAAGTGCGGCCATAACAAGCGATACTGCTTTTCCGATAGTTTTCATACTCTTTACCAACCTCTCTTCTTAAAAATTTAAATAAAAAAACCTGCTCTATTACTTGTGATCCTATCTAAAAGTACCATAGTTCATATTTATTGTCAATAACTTTTTTGTGATGACTTATACTAAAACATACTGTTGTTTCTTATATTTGATCAAAATATCATCCGCAAATATAGCTTGGAATGCTTATTGGCCTGAAATTCTCTGGTTTTTTACATTTTTGAGTGGAAGAAGCTCGATGTTCCTCCAATGCAGCCTTTATATCGCCTTCTTAATATATTTCAGGAGTTCGTCTTTTCAGCCTTATCCAAATCCTTTGGAAAAGCTATGGTGATTTGCATATGAAATTTCCTATTTGGAGGTTCATTATAGTGAAAGTGGAGATTCGAGCTCCAAATCAGCCGCATCCAATTAGGCATATATAAACTAGCCAAGAGGGAGGTTTTTAACCGGGCTCGATAATTCCTCCTTTAAATTTTAAGGCGCCCTGCATTTGCCTGCGCTTCTAGCCTGCGATTTTTTGATGAATCTCTGGCAGCCAGCGCTTTGATATGCCGATTGTTTGGGCCTGATTATCCGTCTTTCCTCTTCTTAGCCAGGCTGTGAGACTCTTATCGGTATACTAAAAGATAGTTTGTCGAATTTGAGGATATATTATCCCAAAGTTCAAAAATGTCCGCTTTTTTCCTGAAAGGTGCTGGCATAAAAATAATCGTCCTAAATTGATTTGAAGAAAATATCTCTAGTTCAAAAAAAGGCATGCCAATTAATTATGATTTCAGATGATTGCTAAAAATATCAGATATTTTGTCGGAATAGTATATTGAGTTAGAGAATAAGACGAAATATGCCTAGTGAAAAACGCATAATTTGATATAAAATTATTGAAACATCTGGTAAAAATCAACCAAAAGGTGAATATTTAATTATAAATCCTTGTTTTAAAGCTTTTCCTTAAAGATTTTAGTACAAAATGATCTGTCCCCTAAAAGATCTTCAAGCATTATTTCTTATAAAACTGAAATAATAAGCGTATTGAACCAATCCTGACATTTGGCTTCCGTATATGCCGATAGACTTGATGCATATTAGCATAGCATGCAGGCGAAGGAATTATTCATCTGCTTCGGAAATCCATGATAAAGATATATATCGGGACTCTTCCCCTAAAGGCGCCAAGAGGCGGCGCTTTAGCGCAAAGAGAGCTAGGCGGAATAAGAGCGCAAGGGCGCTTGCGGGATATGCCGGCTGCGTTTTGCAAGGCGCCAGCGCCAGCTTGTTAATTAAAAGCCATTATAGATAAATGCGTTTGCCTCACACGCGCAAATGTCAGGAAAGCCTTAAAGGCATCTTAAGATAGAGGTGGTTTAATGAGAAATAGAGGCTTCATGTATTTAGGCGTAGCTTCATGCGTTCTGGGCGTCGCGCTTCTTTTTAAGGGGATCTCCACTAGCGGCCCGGATTATGCCGGCAGTCGCAGCTTAACCCCTGTTGTTTCGGTGCGAAGCGCCAGCGCGGTGGATTTCACCGGGTTGACCTTCAACGAATGGGATTTCAACGACGCCGCGTCATATGTAGGGGACAGGGCGATGAGGAATTACACGGTAATGGTGTATATGAACGGTTCTGATCTGGAGAGCGAAAACGGCGCGGCTACCGCTGATCTGGCGGAAATGGCGTCTGCTTGCGTCGACTCCCGGAATGTGAATCTAGTCCTTCTGACAGGAGGAACCAACAGGTGGCAGAATGCGGTTGTTCCGGAGAACACCTGCGCTTTGTGGGAGCTTGCGGATGGAAATCTGGAAAAGATAAAAGACATCGGCTTGGTCAATATGGGGGATCCAGGCACATTGTCAAGCTTCCTGAATTTCTGCCATCAGGCGTTTCCTGCCGAAAAGTTCGGCCTTATCATGTGGGATCATGGAGGGGGATCCATAGCGGGGTACGGCCAGGACGAAAAGTTCAACAACAGCAACTTGACTCTTCTGGATATGAATTACGCTTTTGAAAAGTCTATAGCCGCCCATAGGAAACTGGAATTTTTGGGTTTTGACTCTTGCCTGATGGCTACTGTGGAGATGGCTGTAGTTGCTGCCAATTACGCAAAATATATGATAGCGTCAGAAGATGTTGAGCCAGGCGATGGGTGGGATTACAGTTTTTTAAGAAAGTTGAGCGAGGATCCCTTGATGGAGGGCGATGAAGCCGGAAAGCTTATAGTCGACTCCTTCATGAGCTACTACGGAAGAAAATCAGAGGAAAGCCTGACAATGTCGGTGGTGGACTTATCCAGAGTGGGGGGCGTCATGAATTCTTTGGGGGATTTGATGGAAAAGGCCGGGAATAAGATTCAAGACGACGACGAATTCAGGACTTTAGCAAAAAAGAGAAGAGGAACCAAAACCTTTGGGGAGGGGAGTCCGAGAGACAATGAATGCGACATGGTCGATATAGGGGATATGGCCAGCAAGCTATCGGATATGTTTCCGCATGAGGCCCAGAGCGTATACGCAAACCTTAAAGGATGCGTGATTTACAACAGGCACAACTCGGACTACAGCCTGCAGGGCTTGAGCGCTTATTACATCTACGGGGGAAGGGACATCGGGTCGTATACGATGGGGACCTATGAGTCCCTCAAGATGGATAAGGATTATACAAATTACCAGAAGTCTTTCCTTGACATGCTGCGCAGTCGCGCAACAAGGCATGGGGGCGGCGAAACGGTTGAAGAGATGCAGACTGCCTGGAGGCTGCTGCCCAGGCAAAAAGGGCAGTATTTCCTTTTGGGGCTTAGGGATTCATATATGCCTAATGAGGGGCTCTGGCCGCAAATAGAGGGCAGGTATGTTTGCCTGTATAGAATAGCGACTAACTCTGAAGGCGCCATATACGCGGCGCCAGCGTCCCTTAACGGAAAGGACTGCGACATAGTAGTGGCGGTGACCAAGGATCATCCCGATGGGATGGTTTACGGAGCGAGGCAAAATGACGGGCTTGTGATACAAAAAGGAGAAGATATGCTAGTAGATGGGGATAGGATAGCTTTCTACCATCTAAAACGGGACTTTGCAAACGCCTTGGAACTGGGATGGGTGAAAGGGGAGGAATTCACTGTTTCAGGAGAAGCGGAGCTGAAATGGGTGAAAATGGAGGGAGACGCTTACTTCAGCAGCAAAGGCATCGATGCTTTTGGAAATGAGGTGTATTCTCAGCTTAAAAGCGCTGCAATGCCGTAACAGAGGCGGTTTTAAGCTGTAGCATGAAATGCCTCTATCGCGCTGATGAGCAGTCAAACGCGCCGATTTTATCCTTTGGTTATCTGCAATTTCCGCATAATCAAAGCATAAATCGGGACGGATGCGCATTGGCGCACGAGGACGGGCTTTAAGGGCCGCGCGGTTTTGCGCGGCCTCTTTTTATGAGCAAGCCGTGAAAATAACGAATAGGCGGCTGATTTGCTTGCGATTTTAGCTTGATTATTCGATGTGAAAGTTGATATGACGCTTTTTAGTCAAATGCAGCGATTTTGATGCCTGGGAGTCCACTTTCAGGTTGCGATATGACTTCCACATGACGCACTAATTGTATAATCCGAAATCAAAATCTGAACAATCTAGTGCAAAGCAGTATAATGATTCGGGTGTCAAAAGCCTGTTTAGAGCAAAAACGGCGTTGGAGAAAGGAACGGCTTATTTTAGCCATTCTTGAAAGCGGATTTTCTCGAAAAATTACCTTTGACATTCGGATCGTATAATAAAGCTCCAAAATCTGAACATTTGGCTGCACATCCGTATATGCGCCGTTTGCATGGCTGCTTAATGGTCATATTATTTCTGAATGTATCGTGATCTAATTTTCTTGAATTTGTTGATTATTTTTTAACGAAATATTGACTTGACAAAAGCTAGTTTAAAGTATAAAGTAAAATCGGTATGTATATTTGCGTTTTCCTCCAAAGTGGTTTGAATATTGCAAATGAAGTTCTTTTCCCTTCGCTAAAGCCCCAAAAAGCCAATGCCTATTCATTGCGTTTTAGTTATGGAGTTTCGGATCAGAGTCGCTTTGCGCTTAAAAGGCGTTTGGATCGGGAGATTGAAAACCCAGTTTGACTATATTGGCTCGCTTAGGCCGCGCTTGTGGAAGCGAAGCAATTGCTCCTTGGGTTTGGGATAAAAGTGATTATTGCCCCTGAGTTGGGGATATGAGGGCGATATATCGCAGTTGAGGCCAGCCCTGCATACAGGCAGTCAAATGCTTGCCGATTTGCTTATGAAACTCCTATTTTATACTGATTTTCATAGGAAACCTTTTTTGGAACTTGATTATACAGCGAGCGTGAAATGCCTATATTGGCAATTCGCTACTTGAATGTGGAAAGTCAAGCTTCAAGATAGAAACCATGACTGCAAAATCGCAATTATTTCCCAATGCGCACTAATATACATAGGATAATAATTATTTTGTTTCGCTTATGAAACTGCCTGTTTTGTAGATTGCATATGCAACTTGAAAGTTAACAGTAAAGCTCAAAAATAGGCTCGTTTGACTGCAATTCGGCATAACCCGCTTTTCATCAAATGTTCCATTTTTTGTTGACTGTCCATTGAGTGGAGCGACTGATACCGGCATTTCGCGCTCGCCGCATAATCAACAAAAAAGGCGGTTTTCTTTGAAAATCAGTATAATCAGGTCAAAAAATCGGTGCATTTAGTTGCGAATCGGTATATTTGCCTGCTGAAGCGCTATTCGCTGGCGCTCGAAGCGCTATTCGCTGGCGCTCGAAGCGCCATTCACAAGTTGCGCCTCCATTGGCGCTGCATTCAGCTCTTGCCGGTTCATCGCGCCGCCTGAAGAGTCTGGCGGCTTCTCGGCAATTTCGGCTTAAAAGGGGAAATGGTTATGTACAATGAATCGTTGGGAGTCTGCTTGGAAGATTTTCAGGACAATTTGAAGCAGGCGCGGGAGCTTCTTGAGCTAAGCATAAATCAGCTAAGCGAGTACATGGATGTCACAAGGCAGACTATAAGCAATCTCGAAGGGAAGAAAAACCCCTTGAGCCTGACCTCGGCCCTGGCGTTTTCAAGCGTCTTCGATTTCAGCTCAGAAAATAAGCGCTCCGCTCTTATGAGCCTGTTTTTGATAGCGGAGGAGGATGTTTTCAGAAAAATGACGTTCAACTCCAGCAAAGGGGCGTGGAGTCCTCCAAGCAACTTGGTGGAGGCATGGATGACAAGCTTCTATAATGATGATGAGGCTATATCATTTAAGAAAAGCAAAGTTGGGGAACCTGAAAAGATGCTAAAGAGTGAAAGCGTATTCTGGGATATAACCCAGATACCGAACAAGGGCTTTAGGATCCTGTGCCAGAGAGTAGTGGAGAGAGGGGCTTTCATAAATATCTGGCACAACGATCAAAAAAGCATACAGATGCTTCTTTCTGCTAACAGCCCCACGATGATAGATGTCATTACAACCATAAGAAGATCTGAGAACCTGGTGCCAAGAGTCTGGGGAGGAAAGTCAGAGGCTGACTCCATAGTGGATGCGATTTATGAGGAGATATCAGGAAGCCAAGCAAAGACGACATTCATAACCAATAACTTCAAATCTATTCTTGAAGGCCATTATAAAGGATTCAAAGTTTACTGCCTTAACAGGGACGGAACTTTGATAAGCGCATCTCCCTACATGAGCTTCATTTCCAATAATGTAAAAGAAAAAGTTTTTGAGAAAGGCCAGGGAGAGCTTGGAGAGTATGTAAGCGAACTTTTTTCGTCGAAATAAGGCTGGTTTGATTTGCATCCAAAATGCGCCTGATTAGGAGCTTGGCTGTACAGCCAAGCTCCTAATCAGATTCAAAACAGCATGCATTCGCCTGCAAATCAGTATAAATGCTTGATGCTCCGTTTTATTTAATGCAAGCTCGCCATGGGCGCTTTAGACGTCAAGGCTGCCAAATGAATAAAAAAGCAGTGGAATTGGGATGAGTAGAGACTGAAAAGCATCCTTTTTCCAGGCTTGATTCAAGGAGAAAAGCTGATTACGATCTCTTCGCCGTTAGAGCCATGGCCTTCAGTGCTTTCGTCTTTTGCGCCAATACAAGGATAATTAAATGAAAGCTCTTTGGCGAATTTCAGGGAAAGCAGCAAATACAGGCCGTTGGGTTCATAAATCCTGTTGCCAGCTAGCAGTTCAGGCGTTTCTAGCCATAAATTCATAAAAAGGTCATGAACATTTACAGGAGACTCTGACTTGAGATGCATGATAATATCTTTTTCTTGATTGCTGGCAAAGGCTTCTTGAAGGAATTCTTGCGAGGCTAAGAAGCCTGTCTCAAAATTCGCTGTTACATCCTGATGATTTTTCATCATATGATAGACTGCGTTTTCAGGCAAGCCTCCGAAAAGCGCGCAAATATACCTCGTCCGCACAAAACCCAAGCGCTGTATCTCTTTATAAACGCTAAGCTCAGCAGTGCTTGGAGATATTGCAAGAATTGAGTCGAAATATAAGAATACGCCTTCTTTTTTATAGCATTCGAGATAGCTCAGAAAGTTCGCCTCGTTTACCTTTTCCTTGTCAAGCTTTTCTCTGAAGGCTTCAAACAGCTCGGAGACGTATATTCCCGCTTTGCCTGAATCCAGTACATATGTGAACATCTCTTCAGCAAGCTTTTTGGTTACGCTCAAGTTGCATGGGCTGATATACAGCCCGCTGCCTTTGATCTTGATAAGGTTTTTTTGCAAAATCTCCGATATGAGCCTGTTTTCTTTAGGAAGAAACTTTCCGAGCATGATTTCCGCGACTGACCGGAACTTTGCGAGTTCACCGTCGCTTTTTATGTCTATGCCGTTTTGAAATTGGGTGGAGGCTACGAATAATGCGGCTTCCTCCACGCTTGCAGTCCTTTTCCAATAGCACCTGCCCCTCAGCTGGTAAGAGAGCTTGAACAAAATCTCAGCGAAAGGCATTAGCCTTACTTTGTTTTCAGAAAAAACAGAAGCAGCTTCAGCTTTATAATTTTCCGTTTTCATGAAATTAGGAAGATCGTCAATAATGCCGATTATTTTTTCAAATTCTTCTCTTTCCTCATTCAAGATAAATAATTGATGCAGCTTGGAGTAAAAGAAAAACTTCTGCCCCATGCTTGATATTTTTTCGACGCCCTCAACGTTTGCATAGTATTCGTAGAGAGAAAATAGAGT
Organism: Clostridiales bacterium; assembly: GCA_031269465.1. Classification (GTDB taxonomy): domain Bacteria; phylum Bacillota; class Clostridia; order Lachnospirales; family WQUN01; genus JAISWZ01. The sequence continues at coordinate 13,463 of JAISZB010000218.1, forward strand.
TATGGAAGCTTCTTTATCATTATCCGCAAACGCCGCCATCACAGGATCGAAGCCGAGGCGCTTTATAAGCTCATCTCTTGTGAACTGGATATATTCTGACTCCATGAGCTTTTTGAAGCGCATGTGAAAGTCTAGCGCCAAAAACTCAAGAAGCTCCTGCACTCTCAGGGAAATAAGCGTGTCTTTGGAAGTGCGCGCAATGAAGGCTTTGAGATCGGAGACTTTTTCCGCGCTCAAATAAACGCTGGCTTTCTCAAATAGAGCCAGTTCAAAGAATTTCAATCTTTTTCCCATCCGAGCATCCGGAATCAGGTTGAAAAGCTTCATAAACCCATTGCCGCCGTCCAACTCTTCCCGGGCAGACGCATCGGACGCTTTAGCGCCCTTGGCTTTTTCATTGGAACTTGCATCCGGCGGCGCGGAAGAAGTCCCGTCCCCGTTAATGCCAATAGGCTCTGCAGGCTTCGTTGCCGGCATGGATCTATGAGCGTCTATTAGAATCTTTTCAAAGGCAGTCTCTGAGAAAGGAGGCTTCTTATCAGGGACAGGAGCGAAGCGCGGACTTTCCCTCCTGGCCTGCGGCTTTGCCGGAACAGCATTAGGAAATTGAGCTGCGTCAATTGCCAGGCTATATAGCCCATCGCGGCCAAGCTCTTTCCCGAAGGCTGAGCAAGGGCTTGGAGAGGACGCCGAAGGACTTATATAGCTTTCATTCTCGGACTTTCCTGGCGCATCGGCCTCCTGCTTGAAAAAGGCAATCTTTCCATGCCTCGCGCTCTTAATCGCCTGCTGGCAGAGCTGAGGCGCATTCGGTGAAGCCTTTTCAAGCGAAGGCTGCTCCTCCTTGTTTTCAGGTTCTTTGAACTTAAACCCATCTTTGTAAAGCTTGAGAACCTCGCATAGTGATTGCTGGTTCTTCAAGCCTGAGGATAGAAAAATTTTAGATTCAAATTTGTTGAATACTTCCTTTTTCGTAAGCCGGTAATTTGCATAGGCGTATTCATCAATCTCTTTTAGGAGGCTTTCGCTTATCCGTATATTTTTCGGATGAATGTATTCGTAAGCTCCCGCTTGTATTAAGTGGACTGTAGAAAGCGCTTTTATTATAGACGGATTGGATTCGCTTAGCTGGATTCCAAATATTGTCTTTGAAAGCGCTCGGAGCTTGTCAAGCTCCGCCGCGTCATTAATCCTAATGCCTTTGGGGAAGTGATTTTCCGCTAGGAAGTCCAGGATATCGCTGGTGGAGGGAGGCTTTTTGGCATAAATTTGCCCGTATAAGGCATAAACGCTTAAGAAGGCGTTTTTGGCGGCAGCGAAAGGCCTGTCTTTGCAACTGGACTTTAGCAGATTATCCGCCTCCGATGCAGGAACTAAAAGAGGGAAATCTTCAAAAAACGCCTCTCCCGCGCCATCAGCTTCTCTGAGGGCGAATTTTCCTTCCTTCTTGGAAAATTCAAAGAATTGGCTTGGAAAAAGGATGGGATTAGAAAGCATCCCGATGATTGCCGCCGCGTTAATGCTTGTTTTTACGTAGTTTTGGAGATCTTCTATGGAAAACTCTTTTTTGCCCCCTAAATCAGCTGAAATTGTCATCAGCGGATCGAAGCCCATAGCATTGAGCCTCTCAATGAGGCGGATGTTTTCGTTGGTCCATAAGCATGCAGTTACAGCCTGATCCAGGAGGATTGCGAAGTCTTTCCCGAGCATTGCCAGAAGATGATGAAGGCTGGGATTTTCAAGCGCTTTTTCGTCAGCTTTTTCTATGAATTCCTTTAGTTCCGATACATATAAGATATCTGCGGAAGGAGGCTCTTTCTTGAAAGCCTTGAGGTAAAGCTGCAACGGCTTGTCAAGCCTGAAAGGCGGTATCCTGGAAAATGCGGCGAGAAGCTCAGCTTTTGCGGATGATGGCGAAACGGAAGCCGCCGCAGGCATTGGCTTTGGCGCGGGATTTGCGCCATGCGGGGCTGTGGAAGCTGATTTTGCCGCAGCGCGGCTTTCAGATTCCTTATTGTCATGCGATACGGCTTCAGGCGGAAGCTCCAGGGGCAAACTCTTTTTTATCGCGCCGGGCGTGGAAAAGGCTCGCTCTGAAACAATGTACGAGTAATGCTTGCTGGAGAATATAGCGGGATTGCTGAGCACTTTGGAGAGAAGCTCTTTGTTCCTGACTCCGGAGTAATATTTTAAGGCATCAGCCAGCAATATGTAATTTTTTCCGCCGCATTCAGCGCTTATCGCCATAATTGGGTCGAAGGGAAGCCTCGCAAGCATGAAGCCCGCGCGTTTGAGAGGATCGGCGTCCCTTTCGGAAGAGTTCACAGCTGAGCTTGCCATTTGCCTGTAGTCCATGGCAAGGAGCTTGAGTAGATTCTCTACATCATTGTAGGTAAGCGGGCTAAAGCGAGTAAAGGCGACAGGCTCCGCCATGTCTTTTATTTTGTAGAATTGTTTCAGCCATGAGTTTGGCGCAAGTCCAAACGCCTTAAGGTAGAATGAGAGCATGTTATCCTTGCGGTAAGCGGGGATCTGGTCAAACCGAAGCTTTAATTCCAGGTTTATTATACTTGGTTCTGGATTGGAAAGAGCGGGCGCCGATTTTTTTAGAATCCCTTTGGATGCAAGGCTTTCGCTATTTTTAGGATTATTTCGCCTTTCATGCTCTTTTGCCTCATTTCGGCTGGCTTCTTTTAAGCCGCCCCATAAAATGCGCGGATGGGATTGCATCCTTTCAAGCTTCTCTTTCTCAAGACGAGCGACACGTTCTTCCTCAAGCATTTTCTGCTTCTCCAGGAGGCGCTTTTCAGAATCAAGCTTGGCTTGCCGGAACTTTTTCATGTATTTTCTGCCTTCTTCGGTATTCCTTAAGTCTTGAATCATCTCAAGAATCTTAAAGAGAGTCTTGTCGCCGAAGATTCTGACTTTATGTATATGGCTTATAGCCTTTTCATCCAGGACAATGAACTGGCGCAAAGTTAATATGCCTTCTGTCTTAAATCCAGCGACGCACATTTGAGGCAGACCGAGAACTTCTATGGGGGAGGAAAGAAATCCCTTTTCCTTGTGCTTTTTATCGATATATAGACTGTCTATATTGAGCGCCATTCATGTCACCTCTAGTATGGCTTTTAAAAGCCGCTTGGCGAAAGCGGACATTGATTTTTATTTCAGCAGGATGAGGCATATACCGCTTTGCGGTCAAATGCAACGATTTTGATGTACTTGAAGGGTGCGAAATGACTATATCCGCATTTCGCACTAATCGTATAATCAGACATCAAAATCGGAACTATCCCAATGCACAGCAGTATACAATAAGTCTGCGCCCTGCATAGGGCAGACAAAAATACTTCAATAAGACCTATATAACGATTTAGTTAGACATATAAAATGAATCTAAACTGAACACGGAATCAATCTATCATTATTTATTCGCTATAAATGATTCTTCTATATAGCTTTATTTTATCACATCATGATCAAAAATGAAAGTATTTGGTATGATGCATGGATTAATTTTTAAGTCTTGACGCGATTGCGTTATACTGATGATCATGGCGTTTTTGAACTTTATTGATCCCTCAACAGTCAGTTTATTTAGTCAGCATGCAATGACAAAGTGGATAATCATGCAGCACTATACATATGAATGGCATCAATAAAGCGGCCAAAAGCATGTGGAAATGGAAAGCAAAATGTGATAGTCGCAACAATCATTGATTTACAATATCACTATCTTTGAAATTTAACTGTAGATATGCTACTATATCTCAACGGTAAATCAATGACAATTGCGACTATCACCAAGCTAAAGCCCTGATCGAGCAGCTCTGCGTCGAAGCTGCCCCGGAAATGCATGCAGAAACCTGCAGTTATACTGATTTGAGTTGAAAGCTCCTATTTTTGAGTCTGATTATCCTCTGCGATCAAGTCTAAAATAAACAGTGCAGAGATTTCATATGCAAATCAGCATGCATTAAGAAAACCCGCGGACTTTCTTGGTTTAGCAGGGTTAGGAGCTGCAGGATGAATGCGGTTGAAGCTGCGTCTCAGGACGAATGGGAAATCAGCATGCATGCGGCCCTGAATCGGCATGCCTAGCCAAGGCTTGCAGAAAAAGGCCAATTGAAAGCAAGCGTCCAGAAGTGGATCTTTGCATTCAATTGACCGTTTTTGGCTTCTTAAAGCACTCTGCTTAAAAACTGCCTTGTGCGATCTTCTGAAGCCACCATAAAAATATCTTCAGGCTTGCCTTCCTCCACGATAACGCCGTCATCCATAAATATGACCCGGTCAGCCACGTCTCTGGCGAATCCCATTTCATGCGTAACAATAACCATAGTCATTCCTTCTCCTGCGAGATCCTTCATGACATTTAGCACTTCTCCTATCATTTCAGGATCAAGGGCGCTGGTGGGTTCGTCAAAAAGCATTACGTCCGGGTTCATTGCTAGCGCGCGGGCTATGGCTATGCGTTGCTGCTGGCCTCCTGAGAGCTGTCTGGGATATGCGTCGGCTTTGTCCGCCAAGCCTACGCGCTCAAGAAGCGACATGGCTTTTAAAGAGGCTTCTTCTTTAGTCAGGAGCTTGGTGTCTATGGGAGCGAGCATGATGTTCTTCATCACGCTCATGTGCGGAAAAAGGTTGAACTGCTGAAACACCATGCCGATGTTTCTTCTGATTTTATCTATATTAGCTTTTCTATCTGTGAGCAGAAAGGAGTCCACGTAAACTTCGCCTGATGTAGGCCTTTCCAAAAGATTCAGGCAACGCAGAAAAGTCGATTTTCCGGAGCCGGAAGGACCGATGATGACGACAACTTCGCCGTCTTCCACATCAAGGTCAATTCCCTTTAGAACTTCCTGCTTGCCAAAGGACTTGAACAGGTTCCTGACCTCAACTATTTTTCCCATAGCTCATCTTCTTTTCAGCATAATTTGAAAGAAAAGTCAGTACTGTAACAACAACTAGGTAAAACACCCCAACTACCGTCCAGGTAGCGAAAGATTCCATGGTTCTGCCGATGTAAATCTTCGCCTGATATACGATGTCAGCAAGGCTTATGACTGAGATTATAGATGTATCCTTAAGGGTGATGATCATTTGATTCACAAGAGACGGCACTGATATGCGCACAGCCTGCGGGAGGATAACATGCCTCATCGAACTCGCCTTTGTGAGTCCGAGCGAACGCGCGGCTTCCATTTGACCGGAGTCGACAGCTTGGATGCCTCCCCGGAAAATTTCAGCTATGTATGCGCCCGCATTGAGAGAAAGCGCAATAAGGCCTGCAGAATAGGCTGTGAGCCTGAAATCAATTCCGAATGACTGGATTAACTGAGGAGCGCCGAAATATACGAAAAAAGTCTGAACTAAAAGCGGGGTTCCGCGAATCAGCCAGATATAGAATTTTGATATGATAGAAAAGAGCTTTATCTTGGACATGCCCAAAAGGCAGACCAGCAAACCGACAACGACAGCAATTAAAAGCGATGCCGCTGTAATCTGCACAGTTACAAGTATTCCTTGATACAGCAAAGGGAGCGCTTCCCTTAAAACCCTAGCAACGCCCAAAATCCCAGCCCCTCCTGCCTTTAAATGCCATGCGGTTTCACCTTTTATATCGGCGCGCGTTGATATGCTGATTTTCAGGCGTATGCAGCTAAACTGATTTGCACTCAAAAGATCCGGTTTTTTTGGGGCTATACAATTAGCGCAAAACGCCGATATCGGCATTTTGCATCTAGGCAGCGGTTAATCCAACCCTGAAATCGGTTCATTGGCTGCAAATCAGTATATTTCGCAGCTTGACCGTTCGCTTTCAACGTGCTAAATGCCGATATAGGCATTTATACTGATTTTCATAGATAACTGCTTTTTTGGAGCTTGATCAAACAGTGGGTGCGATTGATATCGGCATTTCGCACTGCTCAGTGGATAACAAGCTCAAAAAAAGGGACATTGAATGAAAATCCGCATAGCAATCCTTGAACAGTCAAGCCGCAAAACAAGCGGGTTCATGTGAAATCAGCATATTGCCGATTTAGGAGATGGTCTGTACAGCCTATGGCGGAAAATCGTTCTCCAAAATCGTTTAGCTTGATTGCGCATTGGGATAAAAAATATGGCGATTTTCATCCAATGTTCCATTATATACTGCTTTTCATATAAACCCCTATGAAGCTTCGCTTCACCACTAAGGATGAAAATATTAAGCCATCTGTGTGTTTGAGGCATGGACAAATGTCCATAAAATGTATTTTCGTACTAAACCCCTATGAAGCTTCGCTTCACCACTAAGGATGAAAATATTAAGCCATCTGTGTGTTTGAGGCATGGACAAATGTCCATAAAATGTATTTTCGTACTAAACTGCCTTTTTTGAAGCTTGATTATACAGCGAGTGCGACTGATATCGGCATTTCGCACCACTCAATGGATAATCAACAAAAAAAGGAACATTTGATGAAAAGCGGTATAGCTAATTTCCTATGAAATCAGTATAATAGAGATCATGCTTGCAATTTCTTTCGACATGGATTTAACTTTAAGCCTCAAGTCTTGGTGAAAGTAAAACAGCGCTTTTAAGAATGGGCTTTTGCTGCCGCTTCATTATACTAAAGCTAAGAGACCGCAAAAACGCTTCAAAGGAAAACAGCTATTCCTTTGCGATGTATTTTCCTATAATGGAGTCATATGTACCATTTGAGCGAACATTGGCCAGCCCTTTATCGAACATTTCCAGAAGCTCAGGGACGTTGCCTTTAAGCACCGCAAATCCATAGGAGGAACCTTTTTCCATGTCGGTTACCATCTTAAGGCCGTTGCCTTGCGATATTCCATATCCTATGACGGGATAATCCTCGAAGCACGCGATTGTGTTCCCGGTTTTCACATCTTCGTACATCATTGGGGATTCATCGAAGTATTTAAGCTCGAAACCATACTGGGCGGCAATGGACTCGGCAAAGGTGGCGCCTTCGGTGCCTGTCTTTACAGCCACTTTTTGGCCGGCAAGCGAATCGTATCCTGTGACCGTGCCATTATCCGCCTTGATTGCCATAACAACTCCGGAATCGTAGTACGCTTGGGAAAAATCATACTTTTCCTTGCGCGCGTCAGTGATGCTCATGCCTGCGATAACGCCGTCGGCCTGCTTGCTTTCAAGCGCCGCGACGGCCGCATTAAACCCCAGAGGCTGAAGCTCATACTTGAAACCTTGATCCTTCGCTATGGCATCTAAAAGATCAACGTCTATCCCCACGTAATTGCTGTTGGAATCCTGAAATTCAAATGGAGCGAAGGTGGTATCGGTGGCAATGACATAGACTTTGTCAGAGCCGGCGCTGGTTGAGGCGCATGCGCTAAGCGCGGCAAGCGGCACAGCCAGAGACAGGAATGATAAAAAGATTCTCAGTCGCAATTTCACAATAATTCCTCCCTCGTTTGTCAAGGCTCGCCATTTAAGGGCGGCCAGCGGAAAATCTTTGCTTTAGGTATAGGGTATGTTAGCACAAAAAGCCCTAATTGTCAAATGCTCTGCTATATTGATGGGGATTTTGGCAGGCAGGACTTAAAGTTTGATATATTCAATAACGATTTATGAACGTCCATTGGAAATTTCGCTCAAAATGAAGCTCTGAAAAGGATGCTGACATGCAGTCAGGCGCACTTGTTTTGAGCGCAAATCAGCAGAGGTTGCATATTGGATTGAAATCGTTTAAAATTTTACTATGCCGGTGGGCAGTCTATGCGCACTCTGACAGCGAATCGTCGGTATAGCTCCAAATCGGAAATTTCATATGAGCAAGCAGCTCAGCAGAGATTTCTTGCGCTCAAGAAGCGCATCGCAGTTGAAAGATGCGGAGGAAATGCTCGATAGAGGCCTGTCAGAAGGTCCACCAGCAAGGGCGCCTGGAGGGAAGCCTTGGAGGACGCCCTCGTATATATGCGTATTCATTCCGAAGGCGAGATTTCATGCCTATGCTGATTTGCATTGGAAAGTTCCGATTTTTGGGTCGGATTATACAATCAGTGCGAGATGTGGATATAGTCATTACTCACCCTTCAATGGATAATACGACCCAAAAATCGGTGCATTTGACTGCAAATCGCTGTTAACCTTTTATGCCTTAGCGAAGGGCGGCGCCGCAGCGAAGGGCAACAAGGCCGTACCCCGTTTGGGCCGGCCTGAAATGGATGAGAATTTGCGAGGATTGCGTGAAGGAAGCTTAATGAAACAGGAGCGGTTCATCACATGTTAAGCTTCTTTATGATGGCGTAAAGCACACGGTTCAGATAGTCGTTGTACTCATCCATCCTGAACTTGATGTAGCCTTCCAGATGGATGGTGCGGTTTGAAGAGATGTACTCCGCTAGCTCCTTGATGTTTTTTTGCTCAATAGCCTTCGGGATGTTCTTTTTAGTTATCTCCGCAAGCTTTGCGACGCATTTCAACGCTGGGTTTTCTTGAAAAACGACCCAGTCTAGAAATTGATAGAAATCTGCCGCGTCGAATTCCTCGTAATAGACTTTTATTGAATTCTGATCGCGCTTCTTTATGCGACGCGCGAAAGACTGTGTATAATCGTCCAATTCTTTATAATATTCGTCTGTAGAAATTGACAATGTCTTCATACAATCACCTTGTCTGGCTGAAAGAGCTTTTTCTGCAGAAAGAGCTTTTCGGCTAAAAGAGCTTTCGATTAAAAGAGCTTTTCGGTTAAAAGAGCTTTTCGGTTAAAAGAGCTTTTCGGTTAAAAGAGATTTTCGGTTAAAAGAGATTTTCGGTTAAAAGAGCTTTCGGTTAAAAGAGCTTTCAGCTTTTCTATAAAAATAGTTAAGCCTTACAAGCTTTATTAAGCGCCAATGTGAATCTTCGCGCATTGGCTTGATTCGTCATATGTTTATTAAAGGGAAAAATCTATAATTACAGCCTATAAGCAAGTTCAGGCATGAAAATAGCCGATAAGGCGGCTGATCGAGATTCCATATATAATTTTATGCGCAAGGTATGTATCTATTGCTTTGCGTCCCAGCGCAAAGGGCGCGTTATTATGCCGACGCTAAGCTGGGCGTTTCTTACTGAGCCTTTTAAGCTAGTTGGAGCTTAGGTTCAAGGCTCTTTATTTATAGGTTCTCCAACCTAAATGCCAGGGCGTTTCAGGAATGTTGAACCAGCTGCAGGACTGGAGGCCTTTCGAACTTGTCCTCATACGCAAGCTGCTGCTCATATATTCCCGTTAAGGTATTGGCCAGCACTTCGGAAATATTGATCTGCTGCGAATCGGCGAATGAGCTGAGCCACTGTGGGATCCTTACATTCTTTTTCAGAAGGGATCTGTTGGACTTTTCCGCGTATGTGTTCACATCCATCATCAGCATGTTGACAAAGCCCCCCGGCTCAACTCTGATGCTTTCAATGGGGCTGGCCTTTGGAACTCGCCTTCCGTTTTCCAGCTCGTCCAAAAGCAGGGAGGAAGCGGCGTCTATCCCCTTGGTAATGGCGTCGGCCAATGTTTCGCTTTCTATTTCGCAACCGGGAATATCCGGCACTTTTACTATATAAATGTTGTTTTCTTCGTCTCTGCTGATGCTGGCAGGATATATCAATTTCAAAGCGAAACCCCCTCAGTTTATGATTCTCTTTATCAATATATATCTTTGCCATATGCAATGCCTGCGATTTAGAACGTGTTTATCAGCGCATGCATACTTGATTTGCAAATGAAAGCTCCCATTTCAGCTTGGCTGCACAGCGAGCTCGAAATGGCGTTATCTCATTTCGCATCTTGAAAGTGGATGAACAAGATCCAAAATGGGCGCATAAAAATCAGTATAACAGGCTGTTCCCAAAATCAGCATGGCCTTTTATTTTTAAGCTTTTTTATGTCTGATTTAAATATGAAAGATCCTAGTTTGGAGCTTGACTGGTGAAAGTGGATGAATTAGCTCCAATAGTACCCATGACTGCAAATCGGTAAACTTGGAATTATTAACATTATAAACCTTTTGTCGTGAATTGCAAGCAATAAATGGAGTTTCAACGTTTAAAGATTGGTGAAATATGGCGGCGGGAAGGAATAAAGCTTCGACTTATCCTTCCTGCCGCCATTCGAGGGGCGTTCATTTGGACTCCCTCTCAGCCTTGATGATCGCTCTGAAGCTGTCGCGGATAAGCGCGTATTCAATCAATCGGGACAGAAACTCCAACATGTCTTCGGAATTAATGTCAAGCGGCTGGGAGATGTCTATTCTGCCCAGGTATATTTCGTTTTCATATACAAGCCTGCTGGACTTTTTGCGCACGTATTGGAGCAGATCGCTCGGCTTTACGTGCCCGGTTTTTCCAACGGCTATCTTTCCGTCGTGCTTGACTATAGCTTGATCGGACCAGTTGAATGTGACATTGTCGTCTATGGCAAGCTGCAAGGAGGAGTGATGCGCTTCGGAGGAGTCTATGCCTACGCAGAGGTAGGTTCTCTTGAAATGGTGGCCGCTTCGCTCTATTGCTAAAACCCCTATGCTAGCCGCAATGACGTCGCCGCTGCCGTCTTTAAAGAGCAGGCTTCGGTACTTGTCCCCGGAAGATTTGATTCCGGCGTTGTTGAAAACAGCGACAGCTTCACCGGCATCCATTATGTAGTCGCATCCCGGAACTTTCAGGCCTTCGCATCTGATCACATCGTCTATGAGGCACTCATGCAGGTTTATGATGAACGGGAGGAATTTGGCCTCAGTGTTGTCTCCGGATATATCATAACCTTCAGCAAGGTTTACGATGTCAGAGGGATCTGATATGGAGAAGTCCGTACGTTTCCTCTTGTTAAGGACATTCACCGGCATTTTTCCATGCATCGCGCACAGATCTTTGTAAGAAAACATCTTCTCTGTAACTTTATATTTGCCAGTCAAATCGTCAAGGATGAGAAATTCAATGCTTTCACCATTGGTGATGCCAATCGCCGCAATCCCCGCGCTCTTAGCGGCGCGGTAGAAATGGCAGTGGGAGTGGTTTTCCAGGGGCGATAAGTCGCCGTTTCCCTGAACCCCCAGGACGGCAAAGCCATCAGCGCTTTTTACGGAAGCCACTGTCTTTTCGGGTTCGCCCTTAGGATATATCGCATCGCCGATGGCTTCATAAGGCACGCCCATATTCTCGTGAAGAAAGGTGACAACCAGCTGCCTGGACCTCTCGCTGGGGGAGATGGGCCGAAGCTGCTTTTTGGCCATATCAAAGTAGAGCCTTTTGGCGTGTTGAGTGTATATAGTTGGTTCTGGAAAAATACCTAATTTGTAAGAAGTCATGGTGGCATCACTTTCCTATAGAATTATAGAAGGCAGCTTCTCTTGGCATGCGTATACAGATTTGCAGCCAAAGGCACCTATGTTGGAGCTTGATTTTCCATGCAGACGCTGTATTTTCAAATCCCAGCGCAGGAACTTTCAAATGCAAATCAGTATGCCTATTACCCTTCTTATTGCTTTCATTTTACTTTGAAGGCATTTATTTAAGGCCGTTATATCATAAAGAGGATATGAATTTCCAGGACGCCTAGGCAATTCAATCTCTAAAAGCGGCGGAGACCGCTGACTTTGGGCATAGGGAGGAAGCCGCACGTCCTCCTGGCTTTTTGGCTGGAATAGCAACTCTCTTAGCCAATGGAGTTAGTGTCTTATAACTTATGCCTGCGGATATTTTCTCGCCATCCAGCGTGCGCACGCCGAAGCTCCCGCTTGATCACCTCCAAAAACGAAGGCTTTTCATCCATCTGGCATATGAACTCTGCCGAACAGCTGATAGCCATGCATATATACCGCTTTTCATCAAATGCTGCTTTTTTGGAGCTTGAACTGTCCATTGAGTGGTGCGATTGATATCGGCATTTCGCACTCGCTGTATAATCAAGTTGCAAAAAAGGCAGTTTTATATGAAAAGCAGCATTTGGGAGATTGGCTTATCTTCCTCTTTCCGCCTTTGCTTATAGTCGCTTTGCGCAATTGACGGTTGCGCTTTAGTCCTCAGATCCGCCTCAGCGGCGTACAGCTCTTCTTTCTCCGCTGTTCGCTGAGATTTCCATCGTCCTGCTTCCCGCATCTATTCCCAGGCTTATCGGCTGAGTATATTCCGCGCTGACGTACAGCAGATGGGTCGAGCCTTGCGGCACTTTAGCAAATGCCCTGCCTTGCCATGGCGCTTCGCCGGCATATTGGATCGCCGTTCTTGATTAAAGCATAAACCATAGAAGCGCGATCCTTCCGCTATAATGCTGCAACTGGCGGCCCTTCGCCTATGCTGTTTCAATTTTATACGCCTGCGGCGCTATCCCTGCCTCTCAGGATTGTTCAGCCGCAGACTGCGGAGTCCGGAGCTGGAGCAAACGCTCCGGAGCCCCTGTGTATTCTTGGACAGCGAAGCCGCTTAAGAATTAGGCTAGTCAATCAGGATTTGCAATTGCAAGCCCACGGCTTTAGCTATACTGATTTTCATAGAAAACTGCCTTTTTTGGATCTTGATCATACCGCGAGCGCAAAATGCCTATATCAGTCGCACCACCCAATGCATAATCAACAAAAAAAGGAACATTTGATGAAAATCGGTATATGGGGTGATTGACTCCACTTTTTGATTTTTTGGAAGGCTGTCTATGATGATTATACTGATTTGCAATCAAATGCACCGATTTTGAAGCCGGATTATCCACTTTCAAGTTGCAAAATGCTGATTCAGGCATTTCGCTCTCATTGTATAATCAGATCTCAAAGCCGAAATCTTTGATTGCTATACTGATTTTCGTACTAAACTGCCTTTTGGAGCTTGGCATTACAAAGTTAAAGTTGATAGATAAGCTCTAATTGACTGCTGATCTTTTACTTATTTGAGTCATGTACATGCGGAAAAAGATAAGCGCATGCTGGAAATATATTACCACACAATATAGCTAATGTCAAAGGAATACTGCTTATTCTAGACATTATATGACAGATCATGGGAATTAGCTTTATTTATCCTCTTGTAATAGTGTTTCAGCGCTGACGAATGTGCTTGAGCATTTGGGCTAGATAACGTATACTTTGTCTTGAAGGATAATTATAACTGGGTTATCGTCAAGTGATGCGCTCATTGCATGCCGATGCGCAATCAAATGCGCAGGTTTGCAGCTTGACGGTCTGTCGCGCTGTACAATCAGGCGGCAAAATCGGAACTCTATTATGCGCATAAATAAATGCACTGGAGGATTTGGATGAACAATGAAACTCTAGCCACAATCGCGCGCCGCTACGCTTGCAGGGATTTCACCGAGAAAATGCCGGGCGTCGGCGAGCTTCAGGCAATCGCTAAAGCAGCGCTTGCGGCGCCTAGCGGGGTGAATCGCCAGCTTTGGCGGGTGATTATAGTAAGGGACAAGAAGCTTATAGGGGAGCTTGAAGAAGAGGGAATGCGCGTCCTGTCGGAACTTCCTGATAAATCAGCATATGAGAGAATCCTCTCCAGAGGAGGCAAGCTCTTTTACAATGCTCCATGCATGGCTGTAATACCTACCGGAAAAGCTTCGCCTGAAGGCGCTGAATATTTCGACTGCGGAATAATCGCGCAAAACATCGCTCTTGCGGCGACTTCACTAGGCATTGACAATGTGATATGCGGGCTTTCCTGCGTATCGTTCGCAGGTAGCCGAAAAGATGAATTCAAAGCCAGATTGGGCTTTCCCGAAGGATATGACATCGGCATCTCCGTGCTTTTAGGATATGCATCCAAGCCTGGCAAACCTCATGAATTGGATCAGGAAAAAGTCAGCTTTATAGGATAATTAAGAGTCATATTGATTTGAAATGAAGTTCCGATTTAGGAGCCTGGCTGTACAGCCAGGCTCCTAAATCGGAACTTTAGTACGAAAATACATTTTATGGACATTCGTCCATGCCTCAAACACACAATTGACTTAATATTTTCACCCTTGGCGGTGAAACGCAGCGTCATAGGGGTTCATATGAAATCAGCATAGAATGAAGCAACTTCTTATTATTTGAGTTCTAAACGCCCTTTTAAAAAAGGTGAAAAGGAAACATTTCCACATATGCTGCTTTTCATCAAATGTTCCTTTTTTTGTTGATTGTCCATTGAGTGGTGCGACTGATATCGGCATTTCGCACTCGCTGTATAATAAAGACTCCAAAAAAAGGAACATTTGATGAAAAGCGGTGTAAATGCGCTGATTTCAAGGAATGGATGCTTGACATTAAAGGGGAGTCCCTGATATCGGGGCAATATGACGCATATAAAGTTCGCGTCTGACAATGGAATTCGGCAACCGTCGGGATTTAAGGATTCGGAGTAAATCATAAAAGCCTTCTCAACATGAGTGGTTGCTTGAATGCTATTTTGGAAGCGTATTTGGCGGGGCTTCTAAAAGCGCCTTTGAAGCTGGCAAATAAGCGTTTGCCTCAGCAATCTGCAAAAGATGCGCATCCATGCTCTTTATGATATTTTGCTCAGTTCTTTTTGCCTGTCAGCAAGTAGCTGAGGGGGAATTTATCAAACATCTTAGTTTTCTCATTATTAGAGGCATTAAAATTATACTCATCGAATTCATGCACAGCTATGCCATTTTTCAAGATTGCATTTATGATGTCTGACATCCTGTGCATAAACCAAAAGCACTCTTTGGATTCATATTCAACCCCGCCCACATAATCAAGCCCGGAAGCGTAATTATAAGGCCCTTTTTCAAAGTAAGATGTCAGGCTTGGAAAATTAAGCTTGTCAAAGTCGAATCCATTTTCAAAGAAATAGGCGAAGGGATGGATTTCAAACACGAGAATCTGGCCGCCTATCTTAAGAAGCCTTGAAACCACCTCAAGTATTTGCCGAGGTCGGGAAACCACTGCAAAGAACCTTCTGAGATGAAGATGAAATCAAAGCAAGCGTTATAGTCGGCGCCGATTTCCAATATGTTTATTCTCTCGAAGGACGCGTTCAGCTTCGCAATCTTTGCAAGTTGCTTCGCTTCAGCGATAGCTGCATCAGATATGTCAAAGCCAACAGCGGACGACGCGCCAAATTTCATGAGCGACAATAATTCTCTCCCGTTGTTGCAAGGCAATTGAGCGATAGACTTGCCTGTCAGGTTGAGGCTACTTATTCTATTGGCCAGCATTATGTCGCAATCTCTGTCAAATGTAGTGAAATCCGGATTTTCAAATCCAGTTTGCAAGGAATTGCCACGCCCTTGCCGGTGATATATGAGAGCTTGATTCCAAGCCGCTCTGTTGCTTTCGGTTATTGAGTTTATATCCATATCTATACCTCTATATAGAGAGTCGCAGTCAAATGCGCCCATAATGAAGCTTGATTATCCACTTTCAAGGTGAGACTGATAACGGCATTTCTTGCCGCTGTACAGTCAAGCTCCAAAACAGGCGCCTTCATATGCAAGTCAGTATAGTCTAGTTCACAGGCTCTTATATACACGTTCACGCAGCCCCTCAGCGGATGATCAAGCTCCGAAATCGGCGCGTGAGGCTGCGAGCCGACGCAGCCGTTTTATGATGGGAACAGGTTAATCGGATTGTCAGTCAAGCTGGAAGACAAGCCTGAATTTGCAGGGCTTCTGATATCGGGGAGATGTGTTGCTTTGCACTGAATAGTTCCGATTTTGTTTTCGGATTATACAATTAGCGCGATATGTGGATATAGTCATTTCGCACCCTTCAATGGACTCTCAGGCATTAAAATCGGTACATTTGACTGCAAATCGGTATATTTGCCTCATATTCCGAGGCTTGAAATCCAAGCCTGCAAATCTGACTTGGACTGCTTGCCCTTAAGGAGCTTGCCTTCTTTTATAATAGCAGAAGAGGAAACGCTGCTTTTCAGGCTTTCAGCAGCCTTTCCAAAACCGCTGCTTCCGGAAGTCGCGAAGAGAACGATGGTCTTTCCAGAAAAATCATAGCTCTCGAGAAAAGTGTTGATTATGGTTGGAGCTGTATACCACCAAATGGGAAAGCCTACGAAAACGATGTCATAAGCTTCGACATTAGCGCTCTTATCGGCAATCGGCGGACGAAAGGACTTGTCGTTCATTTCAATCGTGCTGCGCGATTTCTTATTTGTCCAGTCTAAGTCAGCCTTTGTGTAAGGCGCTTCGGGCTTGATTTCATACAGGTCGGCATCTGCCGCCTCAGACAGCGACTTTGCCGCGCCTGCGGTGACGCCGCTGGCAGAAAAATAAGCTACTAATTTTTTAATCATTTTCATTCCTCCATCTCATACACGCGCCGCTCTCAAGACTTTACTCTCAAGAGATTGAGCAATTTTCTGATGTCAGGCAAGTTTTTCAAACCAGTTGAACTCGCTGTTCTCAGCCAGTTAGATTTTGTACTCTTGTATTGTACGCTTTAGTCGAACATTACGCAAGAACATGTCGAAGGATCATTACTGCTTTTTTCTATAAGCATGAGGAGCGCTAACAGGCATATCAAGCAGAGAGGATACTGCAGCGCAGGTTGGCGCCGACCCGATTTCGCGCCGGGCATTAGGGTGGAATTCTAACAAGCAGAAATCGTCCATACAGAAAAGTCATTGATGATTGTTTGTTTTTTGGCGCATTGGATTATTGCTATACTGCTTTGCATTGGATATCTCCGATTTTGATGTCGGATTATGCAATTAGCGCGAAATGCGGATATAGTCATTTCGCACCCTTCAATGTACTCTCAGGCATCAAAATCGGTACGTTTGACTGCAAATCGGTATATTTTCACTGGCGATTGGCCTGGTTCGCGCTTGGAGCTGACAGCCGGAAAACTTGAGAGACTACTCCGGCGCTGTGGGCTGCAGCGCCACCAGACGCAGGTTCTATGCAAGCAATTGTGGTGTTCATACGGCATTTCATCCCTGACTTAACATTTGAACTGGGTAAAGCTCTGATTTGTCCGGGGAAAGGGCGCCCATCCCGCAACCGTGGACGAGGAAATGTGGACGGTGTTGCGGCGGCGAAGCTCGCGCCGCAAAGAATCGGCTGTGAACCGAACTCGCTTACGGGCGTAGTGTACTGGGCAAACGTGATTTAAGGATAAATTTGAAAAGCCTGTAACCACTGTATTTACGACAAGGTTATTTGCCTTTTCGATTGAGAGGGTTTAGGAAGATCAGCATAAAAGCAAGCGGGCTTTGTTAATGGATTATAATGGAACGAAAGATGCTGCTGATAAATGCAGCGAACGGCGCTTCCAAAGGCTGTGCGGGGAGGGTCGCATTTCCGAAGCGGCACGGTTAGTCCGCGCGTGGCGATTCTAATAGATGCGGAGAAACCCGCCGACATGGATTTCGCGACAAAGGAGCGATCACTATGGATATTCGCGTTCTCAATTACTTTCTCGCTGTTGCAAAGGAAGTAACCATCACAAAAGCCGCAGAGGTTCTCCACGTTACACAACCAACTCTGAGCCGTTAGCTTATGGATCTTGAAGAAGAAATGGGAACCAGTCTCTTCATGCGCAGATAGCGGCAGATTACCTTGACGGACAACGGGATCCTTTTTCAGCAGCGAGCTAAAGAAATCGTTGCTCTGTTTGATAAGACCACACGGGACTTATCAAAACAAAAAGATATTGTAAGAGGCGTAGTCGCTGTTGGTTGCGTGGAGACCATAGCGTCCACTTTCCTGCCGGAGATAATGGAGGAATTTTCCGCAAGCTATCCGTTGGTTCAGTATGAGTTGTACAGTGCGGATGGTGACGACATTCAGGAAAAAATAGACAGGGGCAGCATCGACATCGGCATTTTATTGGAGCCGATTGAGGCGGCGAAATATGACTTTATCCGTTAGCCATTTCAGGAAGTATGGGGGATTCTGATGCGGCGGGACGACCCTCTTGCGCTGAAAGGCTTCATCACTGCAGACGACATTCTTTCGCTGCCGCTTATACTTGCGCGCCGAGCGATTGCAATAAACGAAATTCCCAGCTGGCTTGGCGTACCCTGACAGCCTTGATGTCTTTGCGCCGCACAATCTGCTGGCAAACGCATCTCTTTTGGTTGAGCGCGGACTCGGCTGCGCCATTTGCGTGCGAGGCGCATATGCCATTCGAGAAAATGATAAGGCGCGCTTCATCCCATTCTATCCCGAACGCCGCACAGGCCATGTACTGGCATATAAGAAGAACCGAATTTTCACTTCCGCCACTTCTCTGTTTATCCAGTTCATCAAGAATGCGATTTAGGCATAATGCGTTATGCAATATCAGTATTTTACATTGCCAGCACTTGGATCCATAATATGAATTTCGATGCCGGCTGTCGGGGATGAAGTCCCTGGCAACCGTTTTTGATTTTGCCTGTACCGCCGATTTGCAGTCAAATGCAACGATTTTGGAGCTTGACTGTCCACTGAGCTGTGCGAATGATATCGGCATTTCGCACTCGGCTTACAGTCAAGCTCCCAAAAAGGCATTCTCTATGAAAATCAGTATAGCTTAGAGAAAGAATGGGCAACAGATGGAATACACAAAATTAGGAGCTTGCGGGATTGAAATATCCCGAATCTGCTTGGGCTGCATAGGCTTTGGATGAGGAATCCTCGCATGGCGTTATACGGCGCGCTCTTGAGATGGGCGTCAATTTCTTTGACGCGGCTATGGTATATTCGGGAGGGGCCAGCGAGCAGTTTCTGGGACGCGCTATACTGCTTTTCATATAAAATTACTTTTTTGGAGCTTGATTATACAGCGAGTGCGAAATGCGGATATCAGTCGCGCCACTCAATGGATTTCAACAAAAATAGGAACATTTGATGTAAAGCGGTATATCCAAGACAACATCGCCGGTAGTTGGCGCGACAAAGCTCAGTCACATCGAAGAAGCGCTAGCGCGGTGGGGATCACCCTATCGCCGGAAGATTCCGCTTATCTTGAAGAACCGTATGTTCCGCACAAACTGGTTGGAGTTATGAGTTTTAACCACAAATAGTCTGCAGATGAAACGTTCAGGAAAAACTAATTCAGGGAGTCTTCCCTCTCTTAGGACGCAGATTCCTAACAGGGGAGCTTTGACTCGCTGCTTGCGGCGGAAACGGCAATACGCGTGCCGCTGCAAACAGCCCGAATGCTTCGCTGTCTAAGCCCTCTGCGGAAACGCCGAATATATCGGTCGCTCCCGCTGCATCCAGCGGCGCCGAATCTGATTTGGCTGACTCGGCACTTCCGGCAGCCAAGCCATCAGCGCAAGACTATCTTCTATCAGAACGCGTTGCCCTGACTCTATGGTTTTGAGCGGCCTGGGCATTGCAAGTTCAGCTCTTGGAAATATGCGGAGTACAGTGAAGGCGTGGCTTGACGGGCTTAATCTTGCACAGTATGCGGAGCAAAGCGAAGTTGTAGTCGCTTGCTTCTCATATTCAGGATGCCCGTGGAAGATTGCGGAAAAAATATATAGATAAGTCTGCGGCGATATTCTCGAGATACTGACGGTCAAACCGCGCTCTACTGATTTCGATGCGGTTCTAGATGAGAACCGCCGAGAACAGGCAAACGGATGGAATCATCTGAAAATTAATATCTGAATGGCTGAAAGGGCGGTTTGGGAGTAGAAATCCGACGCACTGCCGATGATGCCGGACAATGCCAGTGTATGGAAGCGCGGCGCACAATAAGGCTTGATGGTCAGCGGTTTCCCTGCTATCGCAGCTTTCCGGATTTTTTAATGTCAGTTCGGGAGTATTTGGACGCAGATTGCATTTACTGTCGAGTTGTTGGGGATTTTCTTTGATATCCGCCCACTTGGGGCTGCACTGGAATATGTTTGCGGGTATGTGGAAAAGGTTTGTGAAAATAGAAACTCTGCCGTTTTTGCCGCCCTCCTTGCGGCAGCCATTGCATTATACGGCGCCTAGGCGTTTAATGTTCGGCATATGAGGCGAAAAATGCTCCTGCTTATTGGCTTTGCATTCTTTGATTTTGAGGAATCAGCTTTTTCCTTGACTATCCTGCGATTATGGGCTTGCTTGTCTGCACCTAGCATTACTGGATTTGCGCGAAAAAAGGAAGGGATGCTCAATAGAAAACAATAAAGTCGCAGAAAAATTGAATAGCTCAAGAAATAGCCTGATATTCAGTAAAACAGACTTGCGAAGACTGATTATCCCATTGATGATTGAACAGGTATTAGCCCTAACGGTGGGTATGTTTGACGCAATTATGGTGGCAAGTGCAGGAGAAGCCGCGATGTCTGGCGTGTCGCTTGTAGACACTGTCGCGGTTTTGATTATAAACCTGTTTTCCGCGCTTGCCACAGGCGGGTCTATCATAGCAGGCCAGCATCTCTGCGCGAAGGATGAAGACAATGCGAGTCAAGAGGCCCAGCAGTTGATTATTCTGACATTCACGCTGTCTATCGTTATAACATAATTGTGCTTGCTGTTGAATGCGCATATGCTCTCTCTTTTCTTCGGGAAGATAGAAGCTGATGTAATGGGAAGCGCAAGGGTATATTTTTACATAACATCTGCATTGTTTCCGTTCATTGCCGCATTTAACGCCTCCGCCGCATTATTTCGCAGCATGGGAAACGCGAAAGTTCCGATGAAAAACGCGCTGGTTATGAACGTGCTGAACTTAATTGGCAACTCAATATTTATTTACGGCATGGGTTGGGGTGCGTTTGGCGCAGGGCTGGCAACCCTGATTTCACGGGCAAGCGCCGCCACCCTTATAATGATTATGCTTCGCAAACCGCAGCTTCCCATCTCCGTGCGTTCTTATCGGTTTTGGAAAATCCACTGGGCAATGGTTCGCAAGATACTAAGCATAGGAATACCGAATGGGCTTTAAAATTGTATTTTTCAAATCGGAAGGATTGTACTGACTGGTTTGGCGGCTACGATGGGAACAGCCGCATTTGCCGTTGCTAACAGCCTTACTGGAATTGAAGTAATTCCCGGCTTGGCGACGGGGCTTGCACTCACGACGATTGTGGCGCGGTGCGTAGGGGCGAATGAGTACGAACAGGCGAAAAATTACATCAGGCAGATTATGAAACTGGCCTATATTTGCCTGATTGCCTTTAACTTACCTATGCTTTTAATTCTCAAGCCTTTGCTTGAAGTGTACAATCTTTCTCCAGAGACATTTGATCTTGCGTTTAAAATTGTGTTGATACACGGTATCAGCGCCATGCTTGTCCGGCCTGTTTCGTTCGTGCTGCCCAATGCTTTTTGGGCGGCAAGCGATGTTAAATACCCGATGGCGGTTTCTATAGTATCAATGATAGTTTTCCGCGTCGGGTTCAGCTATATCGTGGCATACACCACAGGACTCGGCGTATTAAGCGTCTGGTTTGCGATGTCGCTAGGCTGGATGTTCCGCAGAGGCTGTTTTTCTTGGCGTTATTTCAGAGGGGTGCGGGAAAAAATTTCTTTGCAAAACGGATAACAGGGCATCTTTAATTGTATACCGCTTTTCACTAAATGTTCCTTTTTTTTTTGATTATCCATTGAGTGGTGAGACTGATATCGGCATTTTGCACTCGCTGTATAATCAAGCTCCAAAAAAGGCAGTTTTCTATGAAAAGCAGTATAACTATAAAGGAGATGATTGAATTATGTAAAGTGAAAATAATAGTATATTAGGCAGCATAATCAAATCTACTCGCCAAACACTTTTGACTCAGTCTCAGCTAGGGGAACTATTCGGGATATGTTCGAGATAAGTGCAAGTTATGCGGATTTTCATATAAAAGCAGCGATTTTGGAGCTTGATTGTACAGTTTCATAATCAAGTTCCGAAATCGCTGCTTTTAACTGCAAATCGATATATAATCCACCTCTATGGGTGGCTATATTTAGCGGTTGCTAGAAAGCTGTTCACTGCTCCTGATAAATGTAACTTCATGTTTTTCCCGTCTCTTGCGTCCGAAAAAAAAGATTGACAAAGGCCACCAAAACACAGCGAATATTGGGTAGATAGCCCATATTACATTTGGCGTCGTAATTAAGTTCACTGTTATGTAAAAAGCGGCGCTCCACAAAAATCCGAAAATGGAAAGCGCTAGCGCCCCCTTTTCTGCAAGCCATACAGTAAAAGGGTACCAAAGCAGTGCAAATATAACATATAATGACCATGGATGATTTGGAGCAAGGAAAACGTTAAGCGCCGCATAATAGGCCGCAACTGCAGAGGTTAGAGTGAAGGCGAGCGGAGCGCTGAGCATCCGCCTGGTCAGCAAGGAGGCGATCATCCATATGGCAAAGGCGGGTATGCAGAAAAGTACCCAAGGGAAGCTTGTTTGAAGAATATTATTCAAAATCAAAAACAGCAGCACATATATGCTTGCGGCAATTGAAAACAAACGCAACTGAGATATTTTTTTTACAGTCATTTCATCCTTCTCCATTTCCCAAAGAAAAACACGCTCAGCGGCCACCAGGCAACCCCAAAGGCTGGATATAAAAACCAAATTATGCGCGGCGTGTAGTATAGGTTAATAAACGCTACCAGCGCGACGATGGCAAGGCTTCCGATAATTGAAAACCAAAGCGCGGAATATGCCGGCGACTTGCCGCTCCTTGCGCCGTCCTCACGCAGGCCTTGTATGATTTCCCCCAAGTCGCCAAAATCTACAATAGCCTTGTTTATGGCGTCTTCCCGCGATCTGCCGTTGCCCATTAAACCCTCTCGCCCTTTTTCGGTTCCCATCAATTTTTCCGCTGAATCAGTGAGGCGCTGGATGATTTCCTGCATGGTCTCTGATTTGCGCGCAGAATTGGGAATGCTGTAGAAAGCTCGTTCTACATATTCTTCTATTTCTCTCATAAAACCTCGTCCTCCATAAAAATATTTATTATTTCTTTAGTTTCACGCCACTCATCACTTTTTTGCCGAAGGAAAAATCGGCCTGAAGCTGTAATATGATAATAACGCCTCTTACTTCCGCCGCTGATTTCACCTTGGTACGATGAAATATAGCCTTGCCTCTCGAGGCGTTGCAAAACCGCATACAGGGTAGCTTCTTTGATCTGCAGGCGCTCATGCGTCTGCCTTCCGATTTCGCTGAACAATTCGTAGCCATATCTGTCCGAATCAACAATCAGGCGCAGTATAATGGCGTCCAAGTGACCACGAAGAACATCGCTGGATATCAACCCATTTCTCCTTTCTCTGCTTCTTTTATTACAGCTCTTAGAACTCTATCTGATACAACTATATGTGATAGAGTAATTTTATCATGCTTGCGCATAGTTGTCAATAGGCTTAATAATATTTGAGGCTCAAAGGGTATATTGCAGCGCTTTCATATGCAGGGATTTCAGTCGGCTCGGCTTCTGCCGGAACAGGCGTGGATACGGGCAACTTCCTGGATGCGGCGTAATTCTGCTCGCAGGTCGCGCCGACTTTGGAGCCGTACGCGCTAGATATGTCGGCTTTCGTCGCGCCGCCCCTCCATGATCCGGCATTTTTCTTTCCGACGCACGATATGCTCCTTCTTTCTTGAGGGATGACGTTGCCGACTGCAGGCAAGGCCCCAATACTATAAGGTTAAGAAAATTCGACACTGATTTGAATGCCGGGACAGTCTGCAATCAGGCCAAAACTTGCTATAATTTGATTTGCCTTGCACTATAATTTGCATTGCAGATTGCC